>JAEUJP010000511.1 GCA_016793725.1 Myxococcaceae bacterium
GCAGAGCCCGACGTCGTCATCGGGCAAAAACTCGGCGACTTCGTCGTCGAAGAACGGGTCGCCCACGGGGGCATGGGCATCGTCTATCGCGCGGTGCAGCCGATGATCGGCCGCAAGGTCGCCGTCAAGGTGCTGCGACCCGAGATGGCGTCGAACCAATCGCAGGTCGACCGCTTTCTCGCCGAGGCCCGCGCCATCAGCGCCATCAGCCACCGCGGCATCGTCGACGTCTTCAGCTTCGGCGCGCTGCCTGATGGCCGCCAGTACATGGTGATGGAGTACCTCGAGGGCGAGGCGCTCGACGTGCTCATCTTTCGCGAGGCGCCGCTCGCGCTGAACATCGCCCTGCCCCTGTTCGACGAAATTCTCGACGCCCTCTCGGCCGCTCACGGCGCGGGCGTCATTCACCGTGACCTGAAGCCCTCGAACGTCTTCATCGCGCGGCAGACGAACGGTACGAAGACGGTGAAGCTCGTCGACTTCGGGCTCGCGAAGCAGACGCCGCTCGGCGACGTCAGCGTGCGCACGGGCGAGCGCGCCTCGCTCGTCGGCGGCACGCCCGAGTACATCTCACCCGAGCAGATTCGGGGCGAGGCCCCGGTGGCGCAGACCGACCTGTACGGCCTCGGGGTGGTGATGTTCGAGGCGCTCACGAAGCGGCTGCCGTTTCACGGCCCGACCGTCGTGCACACGCTCGAGCTGCACGCGAAAGAACAGCCACCCCATGCGCGCGCGTTTCGCGGCGACCTGCCGCTCGGGCTCGATGACCTGCTCTTTCGCATGATGGGCAAGCGCATCGACGAGCGGCCGACCTCGGCGATGGCCGCGCGGCAAGAGCTGCAGCGCATCATGCGCGAGACCGGCGTCGACGCGAGCCTCCAGCCGCGCGAGGCGCCGACCCACCCGTCGCTGCCCGAGGTGCCCGGGCTCACGGCGCCCCTCTCGCCGCCCGCGCCGGCGAAGCCGCCTCTGCTGCGCTTCGTGCTGCTGGGGCTCGTGCTGCTCGGCGCCATCGGCGGCGCGTGGCTGCTCGGCCGCCACGGCAGCGCGGCGCCACCGCTCGACGCCGAGCCGCTCACCGTGCCGCAGCCCGCGCCCGTGCCGAAGCCGGTGCCGCAGCTCGCGCCGCTGCCCGACCCGGTGACTGCGGGGGCGCCCGAGCCGGCCGAGCCGGCCGAGCCGCCCACGCCGTCGAAGGCGTTCGAGCGCCGCCGCCCGTTCGCCCAGTGGGAGTCGCTGCCCGGGCCCGAGTGGCTGCAGCGCGTGACGCAGCAGCTCGACCGCGACGAGCAGCGCCTGCGCGCGAAGGCACAGGCGGCGGGGGTCGAGCCGGCGCGCAACGCGCTCACGTTTCTGCAGGTGCTGCGCACCAAGGCAGGCGCGGCGGCGACCGCAAGCAAGAAAGAGCGGGCGCAGGTGACCCAGTCGGTCGCCAACTGGGAGAAGCAGTTCCTGAAGTAGGCTGCGGCGCGGTTGCTCGCCCATCTGCTCGCTGCGCTCCTCGCCCAAGCTGCTGTCGACCTCGAGGTCGCGGTGGTGGTGACCCAGCGATCGGGCGTCACCCCCGAGCGCGCCGAGCTGCTCGCTACGAAGGTCTCAGACGCGCTCTCGTCGCGCGGCGTCGCGGTCACGTTCGGCCCGAAGGCGAGCGTGGCGGCGCTCAACGCCGCCGGAGCGAAGAACCCGACCGACTGCCAGGGCAAGCGGCCATGCATCTCGGGGCTCGGGCGGCTCTTGCGTACGTGGGGTGTGATCGCGGTCGAGGTGGCTGACCTCGACGGCACGCTGGCGATTCACGCCGAGCTGGTCGACTCCGATCGGGGCGAGCGCCACGCCGAGGTCGATCTCGTGATGCAGGCGCGCCGCGCCGAGGTCGAGCTGCCCCTGCAGATCGTGCCGATGGTCAGCCGCGTGCGTGACGCGCTGGCGGTCGCGGCCCTGCCCGGTGCGCCCGCTCCGCAGGCGGCCCCGGCTCCAGCTCCAGCACCAGCTCCTGTCAAGGCGGCGGCGGCCGAGCCGGCGCCGGTCGAGGCGGTCATCGAGCCCGCGCAACCGGCCAGAGGCTCGACGGCGCCGATGTTGGTCGCGTTCGCCGGCGGGGCCGTGGCGGCGGCAGCGTCGGTCGTCTTCTTCGTGCTGGCGACGCAGGCGCGCAGCGAGCACGCCGTCGCGGGCTTCGGCGTGACGCGCGACGAGTCTCGCGCGATCGCCGCGCGGGCGAACACGGGGTACAGCTTCGCGCTGGGCTTCGCGATCGGCGCCGGCGCACTCGTGCTGCTCGGAGCGATCTTGGGGGCGACGCGTTGAGGCTGCCGTGCCTCGCCGCCGCGCTCTTCGCGGCCAGCTGCCAGTGTGTCGGCGTGCCCGACGGCCCGTACGAGTGCAACCTCGAGACGGGCGAAGACTGCGACGGGGGCGAGCCGGTGCCCGATGCGGGCGAGCCCGACGCCGGCGAAGAGCTCGACGCGGGGCCCGACCTGCCGTTTCCCACCGACCTGTGCAACGGCCAGTGGTGCTGGGAGCACCCTCAGCCGCTCGGGCGCATCGGGCTGCGCAGCGTGCTCGCGCTCGCGCGCGACGACGTCTGGGCGGCGGGTGGCGGCGGCAACATCATTCACTGGGACGGGCAGCGCTGGCAGCAGGTGCCGACGGGCACGAGCGGCGTGGTGCAGCGCATCTGGGCCGGCAACCGCCGCACGGTGTGGTTCGTCGGCCAGAACGGCGCGGTGTTCGAGTGGTCGAACCAGCGCCTGATGCGTCACGACGCGGGCACGCCGGCGAACCTGCTGGGCATCTCGGGGTTCGGGCCGCGCGACATCGTGGTGGTGGGCTCGAACAACACGGTGCTGCGGCACGACGACGACTTGTGGAGCCGCCCGATCGTGCCCGGCGCGTCGGGGGCCCTCATCACCGTGCAGGCGTGGCCCGACGGAGGCGTGCTCGCGTTGGGCGACTTCGGCCTGCAGCTTCAAGACGGCACCTGGGCGAACGTGCCGCGGCCGCTCGACGCCGGGCAGATCGCGTACACGTTCGCCCCCTCGCGCGACGACGTGTGGGCGGTCGGGGCAGGCGGCGGCCTGTACCGCAACCTCTCGAACGACTTCACGTCGGCGAGCCGCTGGCAGGCGATCGACTCGCTGACGAACCGCACGCTGTCGGCGGTCTTCAGGCTCGGCAACCACACGTACTGGGGCTCGGCCCAGGGTGGGCTGTGGGAGTCGACGAACCTGCAGCAGGTGAGCAACCGGGCGATTCTGGCGATTCACGGGCGCTCAGAGAGCGACGTGTGGGCCGTCGGCATCAACACCATTCTTCACCGGCGGGTGGCGGGCGCGTTCTTCGAAGACCTGACGCCGGCCGAGCTCACGAACGAGCCGCTGACGGCGGTGGTGGCGGTGCCGGGCGGCGGCGCGTGGGCGACCGGCAGAAACCACGTGATGATGACGCGCGACGGCGGCACGTGGAACCGGGTGCGCACCGCCGGCAACGTCACCGGCGGCTGGTACGACGACGTGTGGACGAAGCCGGGCTCGCCGGTCATCGCGGTCGGCACCGACCCGGTGCGGCTGGCCTATTGGGATGCCGGCGCCCAAGAGATGTCGCCGGTCGGCTTGAGCGTGCCGAACGAGCTGTGGGCGGTCTGGGGCAGCTCGGCGAACGACATCTGGGCGGTCGGCTACGACGAGACGATCGTTCACTACGCGCCGACGGGCTGGTCGGTGCTGCCGCAGCCGGGCATCTGCACGAACAACGATCGCCTGATCGAGAGCGTCTGGGGGTTCGGGCAGAACGACGTGTGGTTCGCCGGGGGCAGCGGCTGCGTCATGCACTGGAACGGCGCGTCATTCACCGACGAGTCGCTGCCGGGGCCGATGAACAACGAGGCCTTGAGCGCGGTGGTCGGTCGCGGCGGCGAAGTCTGGGTCGCGAGCCACAGCGGCCGCATCTTTCGCCGCACGGGCACTCGCACGTGGGCGCCCGAGACGATCGTCTCGTCGAACGTGCGCAAGCTCGCCGTACACGAGGGCGAGCTGTACGCGGTCGGTGACGCAGCGCTCATCGCGAAGCGTGACGCAAACGGCAGCTGGGTGCGCATGCCGGCGCCCGTCGAGGGCACGCCCATGCTGCAGGGCATCGGCGGCGCGCCGGGTGAAGGGCTGTACGTGGCTGGCGATACCGGCACGATCTTGCGGCGACGTTGAAGCGCCGCGTTTACACAGCTCGAAATGAAAATCGAACAGCTGATGTCGCGTGGCGTGCAGAGCTGCAGCGAAGGTGACCCGCTCGTGAAGGCGGTTCAGTTGATGTGGGAGCGCGACATCGGCTGCGTGCCCGTGCTCGACAAGGCCGGCGCGGTCGCCGGGGTCATCACCGATCGCGACTGCGTGATGGCGGCGTTCATGCAGGGTCGACGCCTCGACGAGATCGAGGTCGGCACGGTGATGTCGCGCAAGGTCGTCACGTGCCAGCCGACCGACTCGCTCGAGGTCGCAGCGACGGCGATGAAGAAGGCGCTGGTGCGGCGGCTGCCCGTCGTGAACAAGAAGGGCGCGCTGGTCGGCATGGTCGCGCTGACCGACCTCTCACGCGCGGCCGAGCGCGAACCGAACCAGCGCGTGCGCGAAGAGCTGATGCGTGAGGTCGAGCTGGCCCTCGCCGAGGTCGGGCGGCCCCGCGCGTCGCCCGTGCGCGCTTAGGTCTGGCGACACCCGCGCTCAGTCGAGTTGATTCGGCTGCGGCGCGACGCGCCCTCGGCTCTCGAGAGCTCGCCACGTCATTGCCCTGCGCGGTGCGCGTGCATTCGAATCAACTCGACTGAGCGCGGTGGAAACTACGGGTCCTGCAAGATCTCGACGTCGGCGAAGTAGCCGCGCTGGGCTCCGCCTCCGAGCTGCAGCGCGCCGAGGTGCTGCGACAGCCCCGGGGGCTGCTTGCCGCTGCGCGCGACCATGCCGTTGCGACTGATGGTGTAGTCGTTGCTGCCCGGCGCGAAGGCGACCTCGAACACGTTCCACGTGCCGGGGGTCAGCGTGCCGAGCCCGTTCGCGTTGTCTTCGAACGCGCGCAGCGGCAGCGCCCAGTTCACCCCGGCCGCGTCGATCAGCGAAAACCCGCTGAACCCGTTCAGCCCAGCCGGCGTCGGAGCGACCACGGTCGTGCGCAGAATCGACGGGCCGTTCGCCGCGAGCTCTGCCCCGTACTTGAACCGCACCCTCCAGGGCTTGTTGTAGTCGAGGCCGATCGGCGCCTCGACCGTCGCCGTGCCGTTCATCGTGACCTCGAGACACCCCGCGTCGGGCGCCGGGCCGGTGAACGGCGGGCACGCGGCCGGAGTGACGCCGTTGCCGACCGGCCTGATGCCACGCAGCGGGTTCGCCCCCGAGAACGTGAACAGGTCGCGGTCGGAACCGCCGTCGGGTATCGAGGCCGACGTGCGCACGCGCAGGTTGCGTACGTCGATGCGACCTCCGCCGAAGATGGTGCCGAGCGCCACGCCGACGCGCCCGGGCCGGGGCGTGCTGCGATCTCGCCACCGCATCACCTCACGTCGGCTCAGCGTGTCGTCGCCGAGCTCGACCGAGAACCACTCGCCCGCGACCGAGACGCGCATGGCCTCCCAGTCGTTGCCGCGCACGAACGGCACCGCCGTCGCCGCGATGACGTCGGTGCCGTCGGTCGCGTTCAGCGCCACCCGCCGCGTGAGGTACGCAGACGCCGAGCCGTTCGGTGAGGCGGTCACGATGACCCCGTTGCGCGGGGCCGTATCGCCGCCGTCTCGAACGGCGCGCACCCCGATGCCGCCCAGGGCGTCACCCTGCGCGATGCGCACCTCGAGATCGATCGTCGCGTCGCGCCATTGCTCATCGCCCATCATCGCGGTCGAGACGCACAAGAAGGCGTTCTGATCGAAGGTGAGCTCACCGGGCGACAGCACCCTGATGCCGGCGTCGCAGCGCGAGATGACCTCGATGCCCTGCGTGTCGATGAAGGTGCCGTTCAACGGCGTCGCGCTCGCGGTCGACGGCGCCGACACGTCGCCGCACTGGTTCTTCATCGTCACGCGCGCTTCGACCCGCTCGTTGTACCGAAAGCCCGCATCGGGGCCGTCGACGCGCGTGGCGCACTGGCCCGCGTCGCAGGTGCGCGGCTGAACCTTGCGGCAGCTCGTCGCGCCCCAGCACAGCTCGTACTCGGTGATGTCGTCGCGCGCAGGGTCGCGCGGCCACTCGAACGTGAGCGAGGTGCCCTCGCCGGCGACGATGTCGAGCGGCGGAGGCACCACCGGGTCGCACGGCAGCCCCACGCGGTCGGGGTTGAACAGGCACGTGCAGCCCGAGCCCACCAGCACCACCAGCGCGAGCGGCCACCTCACTCGGTCACCGCGACCGGCTTCTCGTTGCCGTCGAGAATGAAGAAGATGATCGAGCCAGCCCCGGTGAGCGCGCTCAAGACGAGGCAGATGTCGGCCGAGAAGTTCAGCGCCGGCTGCGTCTCGCGAAGGCGCGTGTCGCCCGGGCTCTTCTGCAGGTTCGCGTAGTTGCCCCACGCCACGAGGCCGATGGTCGCCGACACGATGCCCATCGCCGCCGCGATGCCGAGCGTCACGAACGCCCACGGCCGAAACGTGTGCGGCTTGACCGGCTTCGACACCTCGACGGGCACCTGCACCACCACGGGCTCGACGGGCAGCTTCACCACCTCGTCGGCGAGCGAGCGCGCCACGAGGCTCCACTCGGGCATCGCCTCGGGCACGCGGCGCTGCGAGCGGCCGAGCTCTTGCCCCGTCTTCACGTCGACGAACAGCGCGCTCACGAGCAGCGACGCGCCGACCTTGCCAACGCCGAACGCGAGCACGTAGCGCACGCCGCTGCGCTGCCCGATGGTCGAGAGGCAGGCCGAGTCTTCACCACACATGGTCGCGCTGCGGGCGACGGTGTCTGAGACCGAAGGCGGCAGAACATCGAGCTTCATGCTCTCGACCGACTGCCTCAGGCCCTCGCTGAGCGAGGACACGGTCGACACGTCGACGCCGAGCGACTGGTACGGCACGACGAGCGCCTGCGCGCGAGGTTCGGGCGCTGCGGCGAGCGTGAGGTACGCCCAGGCTGTCAGGAGAGTCATCGATCCAGTCGTTGGTGTGCTGCCTGGAGCGCGACTTCAGCATCTTTCAGCGACTTGTCGAGAGAAGGATAGTTGTGGCCCGCGTAGTCTTCGAGCGCCTGCCGCACCACCTCGCGCTCGAGCGACGTGAGCTGCTTCAGGCCGTAGCGACCCACCAGGCCGTCGTATTCCTTCTGCAGCCGGTTCATTCGCGCAACGTACGCGTCGGGCTCGGCCGCCTTCTCGACCACCACCACCTGTGGCGGCTGCTTCTTGTTGCCGGGCAGAGGCCGTGGCCTCGGCCGCACCGCCGCCGCACCAGCTGCCGGCCCCGGGCCAGCTGCCGGCGCCAGATCGTCGGGCAGCGGGTTCTGCGGCGGAGCCGACACGACGACCCTTGGCGTCTCGGGCGGCGGCGGCACGACGACGTCGCTCGCCGCAGCCGGCCGCGTCAACACCCACGCCGAGCCACCGGCCACGAAGACGAACGCGAGCAGCGCCGCCGCGAGCACGGGCGCCCTGCCCTGCTTCGGCGCGCTCGCGAGCCCCGCTTCGACGAGCGCCCGCTGCGTGTCGGTGGCGACCTTCTTCGGTATCGCCGTCGCGAGCCGCTGCGCGACCTCGAGCGCAGTCGCGGGTCTTCTCGCCGGGTCCATCTCGAGGCACTGCTGCACCAGCTCGGCGAGCGGGCCCGGCACCGGCTCGCCCGTCGGCGTGTCGATGATGGGCGGGGGCGTGAAGAGCTCTTGCGAGAGCACGCGACCCTGCAGGAGCTCGTAGAGCACCGCACCGCACGAGTACACGTCGGAGCGCCCGTCGACGACCCGCCCCTGCGCCTGCTCGGGGCTCATGTACGCCGGCGTGCCGAGCACCGCGCCGACCTGCGTGCGCGAGCCCTCGGCCTTCGCGACGCGCGCCACGCCGAAGTCGAGCACCTTCACGAAGTCGGTCTTGCCGTCGCGCTGGGTGAGAAAGATGTTCGCCGGCTTCACGTCGCGGTGCACGACGCCGCGTTGGTGGGCCGCGTGCAGCGCCTCGCAGACCTGCGCCATGATCGCGCACGTTCGCTCGACGGGCAGCAGACCCTTGAGCTCGATGACGCGATCGAGCGAATCGCCCTTGAGCAGCTCCATCACGCAATACGCGTGGTTCAGCTCTTCGACGAAGTCGATGACCTCGATGATGTGCGGGTGGTTGATCTCGTTCACCACCCGAGCCTCTTGAAAGAAGCGCCGCAGAATTTCGGGGTCCTTCGCGAGCTCGGGGCGCAGCACCTTCACCGCGACCTCGCGGCCGAGCTTCAGGTGCCGGCCGAGGTACACCTCGCCCATGCCGCCCTCGCCGAGCCGCCGCACCAGCTGGTAGCTGCCCAGCACCTCGCCTGCGCGCTGGCCCTGATCGACCGACTGGGCGATCTGCGAGTCCGACACGCGGGTGTCGCGGTTCAACAGCCGGTTCAGGTCGACGGTCTCGCCCTTGCCGACGATGCGCAGCTGCTCGCCCGCCTGCGCGGGCTGGCTCAGCCGGCCGCCGATGCACGCGAGAATGAAGTCAGACAGCTGCTGCCGCACGCCGATGAGCGGCTCGGGCGGCTCGACGGGCGGCGAGCCTTTGAGCACCTCGTACATGAGTCGGCCGAGCGCGGGCACTGCCTCGCCGGGCGCAGGCTCGGGCGCGAAGCCGATCAGGGTGCCGTCACCGTCGACGTTGGTGAGCACGAGGTCGAGCGAGAGCGCCGGCGCGTGGCCGCGGTCGATGAGCTTCTGCGCCGCATGGCAGACGGGCACGAGGCTGCGCATCATCTCGGGCGCGTCGAGGGCTCCGCGCGCGTTGACGACGTCGACGAGGCTCCGGCCTGCGTGCGGCCAGGTGACCGCCCAGGCGCGGCTCTGGTCTTTGCCGCAGTCGACGACCTTCAGCCAGGGGCCGTCGCCTTTGCACAGCTCTGCGGCCTTGAGCATGCGGTCGGCGGCGGCGGGGCTCGGGTCGGAGTGCGTGAAGAGCCACAGCTCCTGCCCGTTGGCGTCTTCGGCGGCCGAGCACTGGAGCCCGGCCCTGCCGTAGAGCGTCGAGACCACTCTGTAGGGAGCAACTGCCGTGGCCATTGCCGTGGGCGATGATAGTACACAGGCCCCAAATGCCCGACCGCCACGCGACGTGGGTCACCGAGGTTCAGGGCCGGCGACCGGTTCGGGCGCTGGGTGCGTGTGCGCTCGAGGTGGTGAAGGGGCCCGACAAGGGCGCCCGGGCGGCGGTGAAGCAGGTGCGGTTCAGGGTCGGCGCGCTGCAGGGCAACGATCTGCAGCTGAAAGATCCATCGGTCTCGGGGCACCACTTCGAGCTGACGCTCGAGCCGCTCGGCTACCGGGTGCGCGACCTCGGCTCGCGCAACGGCACGTTCGTCGGTTCGACCCGCGTGCTCGATGGCTACGTGACGTCACCCGGGGTGCTCCGCGCGGGCGCGACCGAAATTTCGTTTCAGGTCACCGACGAGATCGTCGAGCTGCCCGCCTCGACGGCGACCTCGTTCGGCCCGCTGCTCGGCCAGAGCGTCGCGATGCGCGAGCTGTTCGCGCAGCTCGAGCGGCTCGCCGCCGGTGAGTCGACGGTGCTCGTGACGGGTGAGACCGGCACGGGCAAAGAGCTGGTCGCCGAAGCGCTGCACGAGGCCGGCCCGCGAGCCAAGGGCCCGCTGGTGGTCGTCGACTGCGGGGCGCTCGCGCCGACGCTGGTCGAGAGCGAGCTGTTCGGCCACGAGAAGGGCGCGTTCACCGGCGCGACCGACGCGCGCGCCGGCGTGTTCGAGCGAGCGAACGGCGGCACGGTGTTTCTCGACGAGATCGGCGAGCTGCCGCTCGAGCTGCAGCCGCGGCTCTTGCGGGTGCTCGAGCGCCGCGAGGTGACGCGGCTCGGCGGCAAGGGCCCGGTGAAGGTCGACGTGCGCGTGGTCGCCGCGACACACCGCGAGCTCGAGGCCGAGGTGAACAAGGGCCGGTTTCGCGCCGACCTCTTCTATCGACTGTCGGTGCTGCGCGTGCACATGCCGCCGCTGCGCGACCGGCTCGACGACGTGCCGCTGCTCGCCGAGCACTTTCTGCAGAGCCTCAAGCTGCCGGGCGCGACGTCGCTCGACAAGGCGGCGATCGACCGCCTGCAGGCGCACGCGTGGCCGGGCAACGTGCGCGAGCTGCGCAACGCGATCGAACGGCTCGCCCACGGCGCGGCGCCGTTCACGTCGGCCCCTGCCGCTGCGGCGCCGGCGGGCCTGAGTGGCGTGGCCATCGATCTCGAGCAGCCGTTTCTGCTGCAGAAAGAGGCGCTGGTGAACGCGTTCGAGCGCCGCTACGCCGAGGCCCTGCTGAAGGTATCGGGCGACAACCTCGCCGCCGCGGCGCGCAAGGCAGGGCTGACGCGCATGGCCGTGGTGAAGATGTTGTCGCGGCTGGGGCTCGCGCCGTAATTCTGGTTCGGCCGACCGGCAGTCACCGGGTCTGTCGCCCGCTGTGACGCTGCCGCGTCACCGCTGACCGTTCGGCCGAACGTCTGGTTCGCGGGGTTCAGGCCAGGCCGGCGACGACGATCTGCCGGTCTTCGCCCTCGTCCCACGGGCGGCCGTCGAAGTCGCCGTAGCGCTCCCGCGCCTCGAGGCCCGACGCCGCGAGCGCCCCCTCGAGCTCTGCCGCGGTGAGCGTCTGGCGGCGCACGCGCCGAATCGACGCCGCGCCCCGGCGCTCGCGCAGGTGTGCCGTGAACAGCGAGCGGCCATGGGGGCCCTCGATGCTCGAGCTGCCCGAGAGCCCCGCCACCTCGAACAGAAACGCGCCGTCGCGCTCGAGGTGGCACGTCACGGTCGCGAGCACGGCGTCGAGCGCTTCGACCCCGGGCTGCAGCGAGAGGGCGCTCTTCGGCGCGATCACGACCTTGAAGCGGCGGTCGAGTCGCAGGCTGCGCAGGTCGCTCGAGATCAGCTCGACCTGCGCGGCAGGCTGCTCGGCCTTCTTCGCTTCGGCCTCGGCCATCAGAAAGCCGCTCGGCTCGACGCCCACGATCTGTCTGCTCTTCGCGACGAGCGAAAACGCCAGCGAACCGTCGGCGCTGCCGAGCACGAGCACGGGGCCACCGAAGCGCGCGACCTGGGCGCCGTAGAAGTGTTCGGAGGAATCTCGGCCAACCAGCGAGAGAGGCATGACGGAAGGGCGTCGACACCCTACAATCGGTCGAACCTCGATGCCCTCCCCATCTTCGTCGATTCCACAGCGAACCGTGCTCGGGTCACGGGCGAAGTTCGAGCGCATCGCCAGCCAGGAGTTTCACCTGGTGCTCGTCAACACCGACGGGGCGGGTGCCGCCTACCCCCTGGGCTCGTCGCTGAAGATCGGCAAGGCGGCCGACAACGACATCGTGATCGACCACCCGACGGTGAGCCGCAATCACCTGGTGGTGCGGCGGCAGGGCGATCAGTTTCTGGTGCAAGATCTCGGGTCGACGAACGGCACGTTCATCGACGGCGCGCAGGTGCGCGAGGGCTACCTGCGAGCGGGCGCACTGCTCGAGGTCGGCGACGTTCAGCTGCGCTTTCAGCCCCAGCTGAAGGCGCTCGACGTCTCGCCCGCGACCGAAGACCGGCTCGGTGACCTGGTGGGCCGCTCGTTGCCGATGCGGCAGATCTTCGCGCTCGTGCAGCGCATCGCGACGACCGACTCGACGCTGTTGCTCGTCGGCGAGACGGGCTGCGGCAAGGGCGCCGCGTCGAAGACGATTCACAAGCTGTCGCCCCGGGCCCAGGGGCCGCTGGTGGTGTTCGACTGCGCGTCGGTCTCTGACTCGCTGATCGAGAGCGAGCTGTTCGGCCACGAGAAGGGCGCGTTCACGGGTGCGGTGAATCAGCGGGTCGGCTGCCTCGAGCGCGCCGACGGCGGCACCCTGTTCATCGACGAGATCGACGACCTGCCGCTCGATCTGCAGCCGAAGCTCTTGCGGGCGCTCGAAGATCGCGAGTTTCGCCGGCTCGGCTCGTCGTCGCAGCCCATCAAGTTCGACACGCGCGTGATCGCGGCGTCGAAGAAAGACCTCTGGGGCGAAGCGCAGGCCGGCCGCTTTCGCGAAGACCTCTACTTCCGCCTCTCGGTGTTCACGGTGTCGCTGCCCTCGCTGCGCGACCGCAAAGAAGACATACCCCTGCTCGTCGACGCGTGCGCCGGCTTCCCCCTGTGGGAAAAGTTGCCCGAGTCGCGGCGCGAGCAGTTCAACGCCCACACCTGGCCCGGCAACGTGCGCGAGCTGCGCAACGCCGTCGAGCGGCTGAAGCACATGAACGACATTCCCGAGCTGTCGGCCGAGTCGCTCCTGCGCGAGTACAGCGGGCCGGCCGCGCCGCAGGGTGAGTCGCTACCCGTGAACTATGCGGGGCAGTTCAAAGAGTCGAAAGACGAGCTGATTCGCGGCTTCGAGCGCGAGTACCTCACGCGCCTGCTCTCGAAGTCGAAGGGCAACATCGCGAAGGCGGCGCGCGACGCCGGGCTCGACCGCAAGCACCTCTACTCGCTGCTGCACAAGTACGAGCTCGTGAAGTCGAGCGACGACGCCGCCGACGCCTGAGTCAGCGCACGAGGGTCTGCTTCGCCAGGTCGACGAACGCCCGAGCGGCGCGCGACGGTGTCGCCCCCACCACGATGCCGACCATGCGCCGCGTGTGTGCGCCGACCAGCGGCACGGCGACGAGCTCTCGGGTGCCCCCGAGCGCGACCTCGGGCACCACGGTCGCGCCGAAGCCCAGCGCCGCGAGGCGCTTCAGCACCTCGACGCTGCTCACCTCCATCACGACCTTCGGCTGCACCCGCGCCGCCTCGAGCTGCACGTCGAGCCACGCGCGCGAGGCCGTCGTGCGATCGAGCAGCACCAGCGGGTGACCGGCGAGCTCTGCGGCGCGCACCTTCGTGCGCCGAGAGAGCGGGTGGCCCTTCGGCACCGCGACCACGTCGCGCTGCGGCATGAGCGGCACCTGCTTCAACGCCCGCACCGCGGCGCCCACCCCGATCGGCAGCGGCAGCGATACGACGCCCAGGTCGAGCTGGCGCGCTGCGACGGCCTCGGCGATCGCCGGCGACGGGCGGTTGTCGAGGCGCAGCTCGACCCGAGGGTGCTCGCGCCGCAGCGCCGCGAACACCGGCGGCAGCACCCAGGTCGCGAGCGTGTCGCTGGTGCCGACGGCGAGGGGCCCCTGGGTGACGTCGCGCTGCCGCTCGAGGCCCGACCGGGCGTCGTCGAGCGAGCGCAGCACCGTGGCGGCGTGAGCGCTCAGCACCCTGCCCGCCTCGGTGAGCGTCACCTGGCGCCCGGCGCGATCGAACAGCAGGTCGCCGACGTCGGCCTCGAGCGCCGCGATCGCCTGGCTCACCGTCGACTGCGTGAGCCCCAGCGCGCGGGCGGCGCTCGAGAACCCGCCGTGGCGCACCACGGCGTCGAACACGTGAAGGCGATCGCTGCGGAGCTCCATCGTCTTTGCCGATGGACACTATCGTAACCCATCGCGTTTCGAGCGGGTTAGAACGCTCAGCCACATGCTCACTCTGCCCGGCCCCCCTGCGTTCACGAAGGCCCGACTGGCGCGCCGCGGCCTCGGCGCGGCGAGCGCACACTTCGTTCACTTCGCCGACCTCGAGCGGCCGCTGACCGACGCCGAGCGGCGCACGCTCGACGCGCTGCTCACCTACGGGCCGAAGCTCGACGTGCCGCGCGTCGAAGGCGAGCTCCACGTCGTGGTGCCGCGCCCGGGCACGCTCTCGCCGTGGTCGTCGAAGGCGACCGACATCGCGCGCAACTGTGGCCTTACGGCCGTTCGACGGCTCGAGCGCGGCATCGAGTGGCGCGTCACCGGCAGTGCGCGGGTCGACGTCGCTGCGCTGCACGACCGCATGACCGAGGCCGTGCTGCCCTCGCTCGAGGCGTGTGCGGTGCTGTTCGAGAAGCAGGCGCCACGGCCGGTCGCGCGCGTGCCCGTCGCGACGCTCGCCGACGCCAACGGCCGGCTCGGCCTGGCGCTGTCACCCGACGAGATCGAGTACCTGACCCAGGCGTTCACGAAGCTGGGCCGCGACCCGACCGACGTCGAGCTGATGATGTTCGCGCAGGCGAACTCCGAGCACTGCCGGCACAAGATCTTCAACGCGACCTTCACCATCGACGGCGTTGCGCAGACCGACTCGCTCTTTGCGCACATCAAGAAGACGACGGCGGCGGCCCCCGCGGGCGTGCTCTCGGCGTACAAAGACAACGCGTCGGTCATCGAGGGCTTCACCGCCGGCCGGTTCTTCGCCGACAGCGACGGCGTCTACCGGGCGCACGTCGAGCCGGTGCACGTGCTGATGAAGGTCGAGACGCACAACCACCCGACGGCGGTGTCACCCTTCCCCGGCGCATCGACGGGCTCGGGTGGCGAAATTCGCGACGAGGGCGCGACCGGCCGCGGCTCGAAGCCGAAGGCGGGGCTCGTCGGCTTTTCCGTCTCGAACCTGAAGCTGCCCGGCGCGGTGCGGCCGTGGGAGCTCGAGCATGGCAAACCCGGCCGAATCGCCTCGGCGCTCGAGATCATGACCGACGGGCCGCTCGGCGCCGCGGCCTTCAACAACGAGTTCGGCCGCCCGGCGATCACGGGCTACTTCCGCACCTTCGAGCTCGACGTGCCTGCGGGCGGCGGCGGCACCGAGCTGCGCGGCTACCACAAGCCCATCATGCTCGCCGGCGGCCTCGGCACCATTCGCGCCGAGCACGTGAAGAAGGGCGAGATCGCCGCCGGCGCAGCCATCGTCGTGCTGGGCGGGCCCGCAATGCTCATCGGCCTCGGCGGCGGCGCGGCGTCGTCGGTCGCCTCGGGCGCCTCGGCCGAAGACCTCGACTTCGCCTCGGTGCAGCGCGACAACGCCGAGATGCAGCGGCGCTGCCAGGAGGTCATCGACCGCTGCTGCGCCATGGGCGCGCAGAGCCCCATCGTGTCGATTCACGACGTCGGCGCCGGCGGGCTCTCGAACGCGCTGCCCGAGCTCGTGCATGAGAGCCGCCGCGGCGCCCGCTTCGAGCTGCGCAAGGTGCCGAGCGACGAGCCCGGGCTGTCGCCGCTCGAGCTGTGGTGCAACGAGGCGCAAGAGCGCTACGTGCTCGCCGTCGACGAGCGTGGGCTCGAGGTGTTCGAGCAGCTGTGCCGCCGTGAGCGCTGCCCGTACGCGGTGCTCGGCCGTGCGACCGACGACGGCCGCTTGACCGTCTCAGACGCCCACTTCCAGAACGACCCCATCGACCTGCCGCTCGAGGTGCTGCTCGGCAAGCCACCGCGCATGCACCGCGACGTGAAGCGCCTCACCGCACCGACCAGGCCGCTCGCGCTGCCGGGGGTGACCCTCGCAGACGCCGTACAGCGCGTGCTGCAGCTGCCGTCGGTGGCCGACAAGTCGTTTCTCATCACCATCGGTGACCGCAGCGTGACGGGCCTCGTCGCGCGCGATCAGTTCGTGGGGCCGTGGCAGGTGCCGGTGGCCGACTGTGGCGTGACGTCGACGAGCTACGACGTCTTCACCGGCGAGGCGATGGCGCTGGGCGAGCGCACCCCGGTCGCGTGCCTCGACGCGAAGGCTGCGGCGCGGCTCGCGGTGGGCGAGGCCGTCACGAACCTCGCGGCGGCGCGCATCGGCAGGCTCGGCGACGTGAGGCTCTCTGCCAATTGGATGGCGGCGGCCGGCTGGCCCGGCGAAGACGTGCGGCTCTACGAGGCGGTGAAGGCCGTGGGCGAAGCGCTGTGCCCGGCGCTCGGCCTCGCGATACCCGTCGGCAAAGACTCGATGTCGATGCGCACGGTCTGGGCTGACGAAGGTGGGCAGCGCAGCATCGTGGCGCCGCTGTCGCTCATCGTGAGCGGCTTCGCGCCGGTGCTCGACGTGCGCAAGACGTTGACCCCTCAGCTGCAGCTCGACGAAGGCCCGACCGCGCTCGTGCTCGTCGACCTGGGCGGGCGCAAGAACCGCCTCGGCGGCAGCGCGCTCGCGCAGGTCTACGGGCAGCTTGGCCAGACGCCGCCCGACGTCGACGACCCCGGCGCGCTGAAGCACTTCTTCGACACCGTGCAGCGGCTCAACGAGGCGGGCCTGCTGCTCGCGTACCACGACCGCTCTGACGGGGGCCTGTTCGTCACGCTGGCCGAGATGGCATTCGCGAGCGGCTGCGGCCTCGACCTCGAGCTGCCGGCCGACCTGCCCCTCTTGTTCTCGGAAGAGCTCGGCGCCGTGCTGCAGGTGCGCGAGCGCGACGTGGAGCAGGTGCTCGAGGCCTTCGGCGACGCCGCGCGGCGCATCGGGTCGCCCGTGGCCGGCGACGCGCTGACGCTCATCGACGGCGGGCGCACGGTCTATTCGGCCTCGCGCCACGCCCTGCGCGCCCTGTGGAGCGACACCACCTGGCGCATGCAGCGGAGACGCGACGACGCCGTGAGCGCAGATCAAGAGCACGGCTTACGCACCGACGCGGCCTTCGGCGGCATCACGGCGAAGCCGACGTTCTCGCTCGACGAAGACGTTGCAGCGCCGTTCATCGCGAAGGGCGCACGGCCACGCGTCGCCATCTTGCGCGAGCAGGGCGTGAACGGGCAGCTCGAGATGGCCGCCGCCTTCACGCGTGCGGGCTTCACCGCGGTCGACGTGCACATGAGCGACCTGCTCGAGGGGCGCGCGACGCTCGAGGGCTTCAAGGGGCTCGCGGCGTGCGGCGGCTTCTCGTACGGCGATGTGCTCGGCGCCGGCGGCGGCTGGGCGAAGTCGGCGCTGTTTCACCCGCGCGCGCGCGACGTGTTCGCGCAGTTCTTCGCGCGCGGCGACACGTTTTCGCTCGGCGTGTGCAACGGCTGCCAGATGCTCTCGAACCTGGCGCCGCTCGTGCCGGGCGCCGAGGGCTGGCCGCGGTTCGTGCGCAACACGAGCGAGCAGTTCGAAGCGCGGCTCGCGATGCTGCGCGTCGAAGAGAGCCCATCGATCTTCTTCTCGGGCATGGCGGGCAGCGTGCTGCCGGTCGCGGTGTCGCACGGCGAGGGTCGCGTCGAGCTGTCGGGCTCGGCCCAGCCCATCGTCGCGGCGCGCTTCGTCGACGGCGACGCGAGGCCCACCGAGCGCTACCCTCTGAACCCGAACGGCTCAGCGGGCGGGGTCACTGCGGTCACGAGCTCCGACGGCCGCGCGACGATTCTCATGCCGCACCCCGAGCGCGTCTTCCGCACGGTGCAGCTGTCGTGGCACCCGAAGGGCTGGGGCGAAGACAGCCCGTGGCTGCGCTTCTTTCGCAACGCGCGCGTGTGGGTGGGCTGAGTTGCACCGCGCTCAGTCGAGCCGCTTCTGATGCGGCGCGACGCGCTCTACGTCTCTCGCGAGCTCGAAGGTCAATGCCCCACGCGATGCGCGCGCACCCGAATCAACTCCGAATGAGCGCGGTGCAACTCAGCCGGCGAGCCGCCGGCCGCGCAAGCCGAGGTAGCGCTCCGACGCTGCGAACCGAATGACCTCGAGAATTTCGCTCTCGAGCGCCTTCTTCGCGCGCAGCGCCGCGAGGGCCGGCGCGATGCCGCCGCAGACGACGAGGCCCGCGCGGTTCGCCGAGTGCCGCGCGCCCTCTTGCAGCTTCTGCACTTCGATCTTCCGCACGTTCTTCTCGTAGAGCTGCTTCACGCGCTCGAAGAGCCGCTGGGGTATCGCGTCGCGAACCACTCGCGCCTCGACGTTCACCCCCCGGCCCAACATCGCCTGGCCGAGCACCTGCACGCCGTGGGCGAGCTGTTCTTTGCGAAGCGAACGCAGCGCGAGCAGGTCGGGGTTCTGGGTGAACAGCGCGCGCCCAGCGAAGAAGCGCAGCTCGGCCTCGGGCAGCTCCTTGCGCACGGCGAGCTTGCCGACGAGCAGCTTGGGCTCGGTCGTGTGAATCAGCGAGAACGGCGGCCCGTTGTCTTGCGACAGGTACACGTCGGGCGCGCGCAGCCCGAGAATGCGAACGGCGATCAAGAGCGCGTCGGCGGCGGCCTTGGCGCCCCTGCCCGAGTCGAGGCGGAGCTCTTCGCGGGGCACCGAGCGCGCGGGGAAGAGCCGGCACAGCGCCACGCCGGTCATGCCGAGCAGCTCGCCGGCCTCGCCGCGCAGCGACGGGTGCTTGAGACCCGCGCGGTCGGTCGCCGACAGAATGAGCCGCGGCGCGCGCGGCGCGGCGTTCGGGTCACCTTCGAGGGCGAGGCCGATCTCGAGCATCAGGCTCGAGCGCGTGGGGTCGCCGGCGTGGTCGAAGTGTTCGGCGAGCAGCTTGTAGCCGTCGGGGTCGAGCGGGTTCGCGCGCACCCGCTCGAACAGCGCCTTGCGCTCGTCGCCGAGCACCTTCGTCGGCGACATCACGAGCGACGGCGGCACGGGCGACGACGGGTCGCCGAGCTCGATCGGCACCTCGGCAGTCTTGCGCGGCGGCGACGGCGCCGGCACGTGCGCCTTGTGCGTGTAATGCGCCGGCAGCGGCGGCACGGCGAACCCCACCGGAGCCACCCACTCGGCCGACGGCGGCTCGATGTCGGTCGTGCCGATCTCGACCACGTCGTCGATGCCGCTCATCGCCTCTTCGACCGAGACATCGTCTTCGGGCCACTCGTCGTCGGGCAGCTCGTCTTCGGGCAGCTCGTCTTCGAGCGCGGCGAGCGCTTCGGCGTCGGCGGGTGCCTTCTCGGCGGTCGAGCCCTCCCAGTCGTCGTCTTCTTCGGCCGCCTCGGCCGAGACGATCACCGACGGCAGGTTGGCCTCGGTCATGCGCGACGGTCGCGCACCGACGGTCGGCACCGGCCGCGCCGCGAGCGGCAGCAGGTCGAGGTCATCGGCCACCGCATCGAACGGAGTCTTCGGCTTGCCCGTCACGCGCCCACCCTCGCGCAGCTTCGGCACCTCGAGCGTGCCGGCGAGCGGGCCTTCGGGCATCTCGGTCGCGAGCTCGCGCTTCAGCTTCTCGGCGCGGCTCTCGAACGCGTTGGCCTTGGCGTCGTCTTTGAGCTTCTCGCGCGCGACGCGGGCGAGCCGCATCCACAACCGCATGCGTTCGACGGGGCTCTCGGTCGCGGTCGCGCCGTGCTCGAGCGCCCACGCCGCCTCTTCAGGCAGGTTGTGCTTGAGAAACCGGTCGCTCAGCACCAGCCACGCGTCGCGGTTGCCCGGCTCGAACCGCACCGCTGCCTTCAACGCCTCGAGCGCCTCGTCGCGCCGCCCCGCGCGCTCGAGCAGCGACACGAGCTCGAGGTGTGCCTTGCGCGCGCGCGCGCCGCGCGGCTCGCGCTTCAGCAGCGCCTTCAGCACGTTCTCGAGCTGCACCTCGTCGCCCGCGGCCCGGCAGAGGTCGGGCAGGCGCCCGAGCGCCTCTTCGTCTTCGGGCAGCTCGGCGAGCACCTCGCCCCACGCCTCGCGCGCGAGCTTCGACTCTTTGAGCGGGTGATCGGCGAGGCGCGCGAGCCGGCGGTAGAGCTCGGCTCGGCCCGGCTTGCGCTTCGGCATCGCCTTCAGGGCGGCCAAAAGAGTCTGCACGCTGCCCGCCTTGCCGGCCGGCGCCTCGAGCTCGGCGAGGCCGGCCGCGGCCGCCGCGTGCAGCGGCACCAGCTGCAGCGCCTCGGCGAAGTCGCGCTTCGCGGCCTCGATCTCGCGGCGCAGCAGCGCGTCGTCGGCGCGCATCACCAGCGCATCGGCGCGGAGCTTCGGGTCGACGGCGCGCTGGACGCTCTCGTCGAGCGCGGCACGAACGCCCTTCACGTCTTTCTGCGCGTTGAGCAGGCGCACCTGCTCGGCGACGGCACGGCCGTCTCCCAGCGCGACCATCTCGGCGTAGACCTTCGCCGCGCCGGCGCCGTCGTGCAGCTCGCTCTCGAGCAGCTCGGCCAGCTTCGCGAGCTCGCCGAGCTTCGCCTGGGTCGACGGCGCGCTCTCGGCGTTCTTGCGGTACAGCTGCGCGAGGTCGCGCCAGGCGCCGCGGGCGACGTAGTGCGCTTCGAGCTTGCGCAGCGCGAGCGGCTCGGGCGCTTCTTGAACGGCGGCGGCGAGAATCGCGGCGACCTCGGGCTTGCCCTTCGTGACGACGGCCTCGGCGACCGCCATCAGCTCGACTTGCGTCGAGTGGCGGCGCGAGGGGTCGATGAGTGCGGGCTTGATGGGCACCCCGGGCACGGCCCTGAGGCCGAGCTCCTGAATCAGCGCCTCGACGCGGTCGGCGCGGCCGACGGCGTCACCGGCGTCGAGCGAGAGATCGATGGCCTCTTCGATGACGTTCTTCGGAGCCTGCGACTGGTGCAGCGCGCGCAGCCACAAGAGGCGGAGCAGGAAGGCGCCCTCGAAGTCGTCGGCCTGCGCCGCGTACTGGGCGGCCTGACCGTAGCGCAGCGCCGCGCGCGACGGGTCGCCGAGCCGCTCGGCCCAGAGGCGTGCGCGCCGCAGCGCCGTGCGTGACGCCGCGCGGAGCTTGCCGCGGCGGTGGTTCTCGCGGGTCTCGCGCTCGAGCGACGCGTCGAGCTCGTCCCACCGCTCTTCACGCTCGAGCAGCGCGTTCAGCACGAACCGCGCGCGGCGGTCGCTCGGGGCCTCGGCGAGCAGCACGACCAGCCGCTCGCGGGCCGCCTCGAGGTCGTCCGAGCGCCGGTGCAGCCGCGCCAGCGCGCGCAAGATGCCGCCGCGCTCGTCGTCGTCGGCGTCGCTGACGGCGTCAGAGATGATGGTCAGTGCGGGGGCGGTCGTGCCGGCGAGCAGCGCGACGCGGGCGAGCGAGGCGGCGAGCCGCGCCGTGAGCGGCCCCTCGCGCGTGGCGCGCACGAGCTCTGAGAAGGCGCGGGCGGCCGAGCCTTCGCGCAAGAGGCGCGCCGAGATCGACAGGTGCATGTCGACCATGAGCCGTGTCTCGTCGGTGAGGCCCTCGGGCACGACGATCGGCACGGTCTCGTGGCGCACGTCTTCGTGCAGCGGTTCACCTTCGATGACGGCCTGCAGCTCCGTCTCGGTCTGTCGCTCGCCGGGCATCGAAAGGAAGTGGCGCTAGTCTATTCAGGTGGCCGAGGTGCCTTCCATCTCTGTGTTGCTGCCCGCGAGAGACGCCGAAGCAACCGTGTCAACCGCAGCGCGGTGCATTCTCGAGCAGTCGTTCGGCGACCTCGAGCTCATCGCCGTCGACGATGGCTCGGTCGACGCCACGCGGGCGCGGCTGCTCGAGCTGGCTGACGCGCGAGTCAAGGTGCTCGACGGCGGGGGCAGGGGGCTGGTGCACGCGCTGAACCTGGCGCTGGGCCACGCGAGGGGCCGATGGGTGGCGCGAATGGACGCCGACGACGAGTGCCATCGCAGCCGGCTCGAGCTCAGCCTCGCGAAGCTGAACGCCGAGCCAAAGCTCGTGGGGGTCGGCACGCAGGTCGAGATCTTTCGCGACGACCGGCCCGTCAGCCCGAACCTCGCGGCGTACGGCGCGTGGCTGAACGGGCTGACCGACCCTGCCCTGCTGTACCGCGACCGGTTCGTCGAGAGCCCGCTGTGCCACGGCAGCGTGCTGCTCGAGCGTGCGGCGCTCGAGCGCGTCGGCGGGTGGGCAGACGGCGACTTCCCCGAAGACTGGGAGCTGTGGCTGAGGCTGCTCGAGGGCGGCGCGCAGCTGTCGTGTGTGCCCCACGTGCTGTACCGCTGGCGCGACCACGACCGGCGGCTCACGCGCACCGACCGGCGCTACGCGCTCGAGGCGCAGGCCGCGATGAAGGCGCGCTACCTCGCCGCGCGACACCGGCGGCTCATCATCGCCGGAGCGGGCCGCACGGGCCTGCAGCTGTCGCGGCTCCTGCGCAAGCTCGGCGTCGAGCTCGAACGTTTCATCGACGTGAACCCGAAGAAGGTCGGCACGCGCATCGAGGGCATCGCGGTGGTCGGGCCTGACGACCTCGGGCCGTTCAGCGGCACACACCTGGTGGCCGCCGCCGGCTCGAAGGGCGCGCGCGCCGAAATTCGCCGGCACCTGGCGGGGCTGGGGTGGTTCGAAGGCGACCACTTCACGTGCGCGGCATAGTCTCGACGGCGCCATGAAGATGCCCCTCGAGCTCGAGACCGAACGCCTGAAGCTGAGGCAGCTGCGCGAGAGCGACCTCGACGATCACGCCGCGATGACGGCCGACCCCGAGGTGATGCGGTTCTTGAACGACGGCAAGACGATGGATCGCGCCCAGTCGTGGCGCACGATGGCCGCCATTCTCGGCCACTGGACGTTGAAGGGCTACGGCTTCTGGGCGATGGAAGAGAAGGCCACGGGGAAGCTCGTCGGCCGCGGTGGCCTCTGGTTCCCCGAAGGGTGGCCGATGCTCGAGGTAGGGTGGACGCTCGCCCGCCCCCACTGGGGCAGAGGTTACGCGACCGAGATGGGCCGGGTCGCGCTGCGCCTCGCGTTCGAGCAGGGCGCGACCGAGGTCTGCAGCCTCATCGACGAGGGCAACGTGCGCTCGATTCGGGTCGCCGAGAAGCTCGGCGAGAAGCTCATCGGGCCGATACGTGTCACGTCGTTCGACTGCCTCATCTACTCGGTGAAGCGGTGAACGTGCTCACGTCGCCGGGCACGGGCGCCTCGATGGCGAGCTCGCCGAGCCTCAGCTGGTGGGCGTGCAGCAGGCACCGCGGAGCATCGGCGCCGCCGTAGAGCCGATCGCCCGCGATGGGAGCGCCGAGCGCGGTGAGGTGTGCGCGCAGCTGGTGGGTGCGGCCGGTCTTGGGGAACAGCGCGACGAGCGTGGCGCCCCCCGCGCGCGAGACGACCTCGAACCGGGTGAACGCCTCGAGCCCGTTCGCCTTGCGCGTGGCGCGCCACCGGCCGGGCCGCGAGGGGTCGCGCGAGAGCGGCAGGTCGATCTCACCCGAGTCGGGCAGCTCGGCCGTCACGACGGCGATGTAGCGCTTCGTCACGCGGCCTTCGCGAAACGCGCGGGCGAGGTCGCTCGTCGCCTCTCGCGACTTGCCGAACAACGTCACCCCCGACGTCTCGCGGTCGAGCCGGTGCACGAGCCCGGCTTCGTGGCCGAGGCGCGCCGAGACGAGCGCGAGCAGGTTTTCGCCGCCCGACGGGCCCGGCTGCGCGAGCACTCCGGGCGGCTTGTCGACGGCGATGACGCGGGGGTCTTCGAACAGCACGGTGAGCACGCGGCCGCTCGGGGCGCCCGCGCCCGCGGGGCGGCCTGCTTCTTCGAGCACCGCGGTGAGCTGCGCGCCGGCCTTCACGCGCGCGGCCGCGTCGCGGCAGCGGCGGCCGTCGACGTAGACGGCGCCGGCCGCGATGAGGTGGGCGATCGCTCCGGCGGGCAGCTTCAACGCGACGGCGAGCACGTCGCCGAGAGTGCCGTCTGACGCGGCCGTCAAGGTGCGTCTCTTCACGAAATGCAGATCCGGTGTAGGCCCAATGGGTGTTGACGAGCGCGCTCGCTTGGGCGCTCATAGAGCTGAAGCATGGAGATTTCCATCAACGCCCTCGTCGAGAGGGTCGACGAGTTTCTCTACGAGCGCGGGTCGCTGCTGTTCCGCTTTTCGGCAGGGCTCGCGCAGGAGCTGCCGCTGTCGAAGGTGCACCAGGGCTTCCCCGAGCTCTCGCGGCTCGAGACGTTTCAGCGGGTGCGCGAGATGCTGGCGAGCCCCCGCACCGACGGCGCGCGCAAGGTGGGCCTCAAGCTGCTGCTGCACTTCCTGGGCGACAACCTCGAAGAGGTGAAGAGCGCTCCGTCGCACGAGATCATCGCGCAGCTGCTGGCGACGGCCCCCGTGAACGCGGGCTCGGGCACGCTGCCGCTGGGCGAGGCGCTGGCGCGGCTGCCCGACGAGCCGAACCGCGATCGCCGCGAGCTGCTCGAGCGCGAGTCGAGCCAGCTGTTGTGGGAAAGGCGAAGCGCGTGGGCCCGCCGCATCGAGGCGGCGCTCGAGCTGGCGCACGAGCTGAAGGCGCCGTCGTACCGGGCGCTGCGCGAAGAGCTGACCGGCGTACCGCTCGAGCCGCTGCTGACGGGCTCGGAAGAGGTGCTGAAGACGACGGGCGATGCGTGGCGCGACCTGCTCGGGTACGCGGTGAAGCGCCTCGACCCGAACCTCGAGGGGCGCGCGCAGTTTCACGACGCGAAGCGCGCGGCGCAGGCCCCGTGGATGATGGAGCTCTTCCGCAAGGACGACCTCTTCCCCGCGGTCACCCGCTGGCTGTCGGAGCTCGGCCTCGACCCGAACGCAGAAGGCCGTCTGTCGTTCGACGCAGAAGATCGGCCCGGCAAACGAACCGGTGCGTTCGTGGCCGAGCTGCGCGTGCCCGACGAGCTGCGCCTGGTCGCCCAGCCCCGCAGCGGCTTCGAGGGCTTCGCCGAGGTGCTGCGGGCGTTCGGGCGTGGGCAGCACCACGCGAACGCGTCGCGAACGACGCCGCTGCTCGAGCGGCGGCTCGGCGACCCGGCGGTGCCGCGCGCGGTGGCAGCGCTGTTCGAGAACGTGATGCTCGACGAGCAGTGGCACAAGCGGTACCTGCGCGTGCCGCAGGCTCAGGCGCGCGAGGCAGCGCGGCTGTTCGCGTTTCGCCAGACGATGCGCTTTCGGCGCAAGGCGGCGCTGCTGCCGTACGCGCTCGAGCTCTACGCGCGCGGGCCGAGCGACGCGATGGCCGAAGAGTACCAGGCGCGCATGCAGGCGACGCTGGGCGTGGCGGTGCCGAAAGAGCGGTTCCTCTACGACGTGAGGCCGATGTTGTTGATGGTGTCGGTGCTGCGCGGGTGGGCGCTCGAGGCGGTGATGTTCAAGACGCTGCGCGAGCGCTTCAACGAAGACTTCTGGCGCAACCCGGCGGCGGGCCGGTGGCTGAAGGAGCTCTCACAGCGGGGCCAGCGCGACGATGCTGCAGAAATCGCGCGCCAGCTCGGCGGGGAGCTCGACCTCAAGGCCACGGGCGCCCGACTCGTGCGAGTCATGGGCGCCTGAGGTCGGTGCGGCCTGGTCGCTCGCTCCCGTTCGAGGCGAGCGTGACTCGAAGCCGGGCTACTTCTTCTTGCGCAGCGCGCGCAGAATTTTGTCTTTGCTGGCGTTGCGCTGCGGCAGCGGCGCGTTCTTCGCCTTCATGGCGCGCATCAGCTGCATCTCGATGAGGAGCAGCTCGTCGCCGAGCTCCTGGTTGTCGCCGGCGGCGCGCGCGAGCGGAGCGTTCAGCTCGACCCGGGAACCGTGCCGCATGCGCAGCGCCTTCTCTTCTTCAGACGTGACGGTCTTCACCTTGCCCAGCGCCACCGAGACCTCTGCTGCCGTCACTACTGCCGTCTTGCGCTCCATTTTTCTTCCTCCTCTACAGGCCTGTGTTGGACCTGAACAGCCGGCCATGTCGGACGCGGCGGAGCCGCATCTGTTGGGCATTGTAGAGATCGAGCACCCCCCCGCAAATTTTCAGCCAAGGTATCGAAAAAGCCTCGAATAACCGGGCATGTAGCAGCACGTAGTCGGTGATCTGACCGGCTCAGCCGTGCAGTGCCGCACGAGAGGCATTACTGAGGGCCTTCGTCTTCTTCGGCGGGGGCCTCGCCGGTGGCGCCGACGGTGCCGCCATCGGTGCCGGCGCGGGGCACGCCGAAGCGCTCGAGGGCGGCGGCGATGCCGAGGGGCTTGTCTTGGTCGGGGAGGAACTCGTCGGGGGCCTTCAGCTTGGGGTCGACGCCGAGGTCTGAGAGTGAGGTCTCGAGCACGAGCCAGAGGTCGGCGGCGGGGCCGGCGTCGTTCGAGACGCCGAGGCGGCCGTCGAGGCGGGTCTTGAGTACGACGCTGGTCTCGGCGTCGACCCAGACGAAGCCCTGAAGGGCGCGGGGCTCGCGGGCGTCGAAGAAGTGCTGGCGGCGGCGGGTGGTGTCGTCGGGGCCGTTTCGGGCGATGACGGGCGGAGGCAGTGGGCGGGCGTCGTCTTTGAGCGGGGGGCCCAGGGTGACGTTGTATTTCCACGCGGTGCGGCCGGCGACGGTCTCGGTGCCCGAGGCGGTGAGCTTGAGTCGACCTTTGAAGAGGGCGTCGAAGTCGCGAATGGCGCCGTAGGTCTCGTTGCGAACGCGCTCGGCCATGCCGCGGTCGCGCTTGCGCTGGCGGTACTTGCCGTAGCGGCTCTTGGCATAGACGTCGCTCTTGACGCGAAGCACCTCGAAGCCCTGGTCGCTGGAGTTGGACTGAACGGCGTAGAAGTCGCCGCTGACGCCGCCGGGGCCGGCGACGAGCGAGCGCTCTTCGACGAGCTTCACGTTGCGGCCGGTGCCGCTCCACTCGAAAGAGATCTTGGCGCTGAACTTGTGGGCGCCGATGCGCTCGGTGGCCTCGGCCGCGCTCATGCCGAGCACGCGGCGGGCAGTCTGGGGGTTCTCGGCGACGTCTTCGGGCGGGAGCTTCTGGCTCGCGGCGGCGACGGCCTGCGGGGGGTCTTCGGGGCTGAAGATGCGCGCCTTGGCCGCCTTGTCGACGGGGTCGGAGCAGGCGACGAGCACGAGGAGGAGAATCAACTTGCGCGGCACGAGGGCGGGCACCCTAGCATGCGGTTTTGTCATGCAGAGCCTGAAGGACAAGCTGCTCAAGGCGGGTTTGGTAACCGAGGCAGATGCTGCGCGCGCGAGTTCTTCGCCGCAGTCATCGAACGCGAAGCGGGAGGGCGCAATTCCGAAGCTGCCTCCGCTGCCTGGCAGCCCCGCAGCGCAGCGCGAGGCCTCGCGTGCACAGCTCGAGCTCGACCGGCAGATTCGAAGCCGCGTGCTCGAGGTGCAGGTGCCGGTCGATGCCGGGGCGACGACGTTCTACTTCGTGACCCGCAAGAACAAGGCGCGACGGCTCGACCTGAGCGAGGCGCAGGCGAAGCGGCTCGAGGCGGGTGAGCTGGCCGTGGTCGAGCGGCCAGACCCCGGGCAGATTGAGCACGCGTTGGTGCCGGCTGCGGTGGCCGTCGAGCTGCACAAGCTGAGTGAGAAGGTGGTGCGGTTTCTCAACCACTCGGACGTGAAGATCGGCTTCGACGCCGAGTGACTTGCTTCAGCAGCTGAGGTCGCACTCGCAGAACTCCGTAACGCACTGACCGGTAGGGCACTCGACCGGAGTCGGCGGATTGCATCGATTCGGGAAGAAGCCGCCGCCTGCCGTCGCTCCACCGCCTGCCGTCGCTCCACCGCCTGCCGTCGCTCCACCGCCCGTCGCTCCACCGCCCGCCGTCGCTCCACCGCCCGCAGTCGCGCCACCGCCCGCAGTCGCTCCACCGCCCGCCGTCGTTCCACCGCCCGCCGTCGCTCCACCGCCCGCAGTCGCTCCACCGCCCGCCGTCGCTCCACCGCCCGCAGTCGCTCCACCGCCCGCAGTCGCTCCACCGCCCGCCGTCGCTCCACCGCCAGCCGTATCGTGTCCGCCGGCAGTCGCCACACCACCGGCGGCTCCGGCATCTGTCGAATGACAGAGCCCCTCTCGACAGAAGCCTCCGGCAGGGCAATCTCGATTGAACCGGCACTCGATGGGCGAGCACCCTGCACTCAGCCCCAACCAGACCGGAGCAACCCCCAGTAACTCCCGAATGGGTGCAAGACTATCTCTTCAAGGAGCGCTGGAGAAACGCGCCAACGACGGGGTCTTTTCGAAACGTCAGCCGCTGAACCCCTACGCGGTCGACAAGCGCCAGCACGCGGCGCACAGCCTCGGCTGGCGACATCTCTTCACTGGTGCCGCGATAGAGCTGGCCGAGAAGCTCGGGTATCGCAGTCGTGGCGGGCACGACGTCGAGCTGCTCGTGAACGCCCTTCGTCAGGAGCAACAGCGACTCGAGCCTGACATCTCCCGGCGTGCCCGGCGTCTCAGTGTCGGAGCGAAACGGCGTGCCAAACAACCGGCCGTCGGGGAACAACTGCACGATCTCATCGGTCAGCAGAGTCGCGTCGCCTGGCGGCCCGCAAGACAGACGCGCGAGCGTCGACTTGCCCGCGGTACTGTGCCCGATCGCAGCGAAGCCGCGATCGCCCCACGCGAAGCCACAGCCGTGCATCAGCACCCCGCCCTGGCGAAACGTCGAAATCTGCCACGCGATGCGCAACACCGACTCCGCGGCCCACTTGTCGTCCGGAATGTGGGCTTCGAGCAGCTCGCCTTTCACTCGATAGAAGCCCCACGGTGCTGGTGAACCCTCGAGCGCACGCGCCCCATCGAGTTGCGCGACACGCCGCACCACGAGCGCCGGTGCGTCAGCCGCAACAACAAAATTCACGTGCAGACATCGCTCAGCAGCCAGCCGGAGCAGACTCGCGTCGAGGTCGAGTGTCTGACCCGCGCAGCGTAGGAGACTCACGCGAGCGCCCGCTCGAGCTGTTCTTCGACACCGAGATTCCGCGCCCAGACGGGAACCGCGATCGACACCCCGGTAGAACGCCAGGCAACGCCCAGCCAACGCCCTCCCTGAGACGTCGCCACCCACAGGTCGCCGCGCGCTCCTGCCGCCATGACGCTGCCGATCACGCTGCCGCCCAACACGCCGCTCGCGAGCTGTACGGCGCGCTCCAGCTCTTCGGCCTCTGCGACGCGCACCGCGGGTGCCCCCACCAGAAGACGACGCACGGGCCTGCCGATGTTCAACAGCGCATTGACCGCGCCCTTCACCGTCTCTCGCACCAACGGGTTCGAGAGCGCCCGATGGCCAACCAAGACGGCCGGCGCCGGGAGCGGAAGCTCTCGCCCGAACCGCCTGACGGCAACGGCGCGGCCGAGTGTGCGGCCCGGCTGAGGGTCTCTAACGCCGAGGTAGCTCGAGGTGATCAGTGGCGATACCGCCGACACCACGTGCGCGACGAACTGACCGCCGAGCAGCATGACGGCGATGTCACCTTCACGAAGCGCCTCACTCTCGCAGCGCTCGACCAACAGGTCATCGCCGCTGAGCAGCAAAGGCACCATGCTGGTGCCCATCGTTCGAAACCACTGCCGCGCACCCATCGGCCGCGCGGCGAACAGCTCGAGGAGCCTCAGAGCTCCGGAGGACACAACGTGTTGTTCTCGATGCAGCAGTCGCAGGGCATGCAGTACTCGAAACCCGGGCCGCACGTCACCATCAACAGCTTCGGCTGCTCATGGAGGCGCACCGTCTTCACGACCGGTGAGCGGTAGCGTTTCTTGCGGCGGGGGGTCACTGAGTCGTTGCTCGGCGTCACTGCCATACGAAGACCTTTCCAATACCGTCTAGATGATCGGCGACCGCGAGGTCGAGCTGAGAATCGCCGTTGAAGTTGCCGATCACGACCGCGGTACCCATCGATGAGCCTGTCGCGAGCGGAGAGATCTTCGACCGGTAGAAGCGGGCACCCGCAGCATTGTCGAACGGCGTCATGCCACCGCGGTTCGGGTAGATGAACACGCCGGTGGTCGTGAGACTGGTCGCCGCCGAGTAGCTGCCGATGAAGAGGTCGAGACGCCCGTCGCCGTCGAAGTCGACGACCTGGAAGTCGGTGCCGGCCTGGAAGCTGCCGACCTCGGCGATGGTGGCCGACGGTGAGCCGGCCGAAGGGAAGGTGGCGGTGCGATCGGCGTAGATGTAGACGGCGCTGTTCTGAGGGTCGCTGACGAACAGATCGCTCGCCGTGCTCATCATGACGTCGACGTCGCCGATCGCGCGTGAACCAAAGCCCCGCTCCAGGTCACCCGAGCTGACTCCGGGGCTCATCGTCTGGAAGGCAGAGCTCGAGGGGAAGGTCATGCCCGCCGAGCCCGCGTTCACCGTGGCTCCAGAGAACATGTAGAGGCTGTTGAGGACCTGGAACGAGGCCGGAATCGCGAAGTCTTTCGGCCCCGTGGTACCCGCGCGACCGAGGTTCGCGTAGCCACCCGAGCGACGGCCAAAGCGCGCGTTCGCCGGCAACGTCGCCTGCGGAGGTCCGGTGAAGATGCGGTCGGCGCTGGTCGAGAGAATCGGTTGGGGGAGCGCCTTCCACGCGGCCTGCGAGCGGCCGTACCAGAGGTACACATTGCCCGCGCGATTCGTGCCCTCGACCGGCGCGCTGATGGCGATTTCGTCGAGACCGTCTTCGTTGATGTCGGGGATGAACGCCAGCGCGCGGCCAAAGTTGCCGGTCGCAACCGTGCCCGAGAACCGCACGTAGTTGGCGGCAGTCGTGTCGAGCTGCGTGCCCGCGCCACCGAAGTAGAGGACTGCGATGCCCGCAGTGGCCGGCGCGCCGGCACCGAGCCCAGCGTGGCTGAACGAGCTCACGAGCACATCGTTGCTCGTCGTCGACGAGGGCTTACCGACGGCGATCGGGCGACCCCAGCCGACATTGGTAGTGCCGTCATGCGAGACGATCGCCTGAGGTGTCGCACCGAGACCGGTCGCGCTGCCGTAATAGACGTAGACGTTGTTCACGGCGCTGGCGTCGTTGCCGACGACGAGGTCATCGAAGCTGTCGGCGTTGATGCGCCCCGCCGCCATGTACATGCCGAAGAAGTCGCTCGTGGCACCGCCAACACGCGGGTTCGCGAACGCCTGGCGAGTGGCCGTCAGCGGGTTGTCGACACGCATCGCCGTCTGGAACGTCGAGTAGTTGCCAACCTCGTCGAACGCGCGCACGTAGAAGTAGTACGAATTGAGGGTCGGCACTCGAATCGTGGCCGAAGTCATGGTGCCGGTGGACTCCGGGTTCGCTTTGGACGAGTCGAAGAAGTCGTCAGACGTCGCCAGCCCCGTCGGCTGAATGAGGGCCGTGGTCCACCGCACGTCATAGCCCGTCGGAGTGCCCGCAGCCTCGTCGTCGCCGACAGCATTCCACGTGGCCGAGACGTTGGCTGCGCGATCTTGCCCGGCGATCACGTTCGCCGATACCGTCGGCGCGTTCGGCGCGACCACGTCGACCGTCGCGTTCAACGTCGTCTCGATCTGGTTGCCGGCAGCATCACGCACGCGCACGATCAGTGGGCCCGTCGTGCTTTGACCCAGCGTCAGCGTACCGTTGAACGTTTGCGGGGTGCTCGCGACGCCCGTCGCCGGGAAGACCGGGCTGCCGTTGTAGAGCACGGTAATCTGGCCACCGACCGCGTCGATCACGTTGACGCTGAACGCCACCTGACCATCAGCCATGCCGGTGTTCGCGTCGACAACGTAGCCCGCGGCGCCGAGGCGAACGTTGTTGTTCCCGGGCGCGACGACCACGAGCGTCGTGCCCGCAGGCGTGAGCCCGCTGACCTGCGGGTCGATCAGGTCGACCGTGATGTCGACGGCGTCGAGGGTTGCTTGCACCCCGTTGTCCATTCGGGCTTCGAAGTGTTCGGTTCCGCTCGGCAGCGAGATGTTGAACGAGAACTGACCCATTCCATTCGTCGTCACCATGTCGACCTGGGTCCCGGGCGTGCCACGGAAGAGCCGAACGAGCGCATTGGGGCAGTTCGCCGCCTCGCCAACCAACGCGCGCTCGACCGTCGTCGGCGACGCAGGCATCGTGTCGTCGGGCTTGCCGAACGAGACCGCAGCGGCCGCGGGCGACGTGAAGACCACGTTGCACCCTGCGTTCTGAACGCTGATCACCTGCGTCGCCGTGCAAAAGTTGCCCGCAGGGTCGGTGAGCGTGGCGGTGATCGTCTGCATCATGCCGTCGACGTAGTTGATGACGCCCGTCGAGGTGCCCGCAGCCATCGCGGGCAGATTGCCGCCGCCGCCGGCCGTCGAAGTGATGACCGGGACGATGCCGTTGGCGTTGGTCGCGATGACGGTCGTCGACAGCGCCCCATTGCTGAAGACGGTCGACCCCATCGGCTGCGTGATCATGCACGCCGTGGGCGGCTGATTGTCGACGCGCACGTTCACCACCGTGCTGGTGGTGCTGTTGAGCGCGGCGTCGACGCACGTCGCCGTCAACGTGTAGTCGAGCTCACCCGTACCCGAGACGGTGAAGTCGTTCGAGTACAGACCGCCGGTCGCGGCGCCGCTGGCGTTCATCATCGCAGCGCCACCGAGCGCGATGGTAACGCCGGTCATGCCAGTGACATCGGAGGAGGTGCTGACCGTCGCCCGGAGCTGATAGCCCATGACGGCCGACGCATCATCAGCCGTACCCAGCTGCGCCTTGGTCGGCGCCGTAAAGGTGCAGGTCGGAGCGACGCGGTCGACTCGCAGCGTCTTCACTGCCTCGGGGTTGATGGTGGTGTTGCCAACCGGGAAGTTGTTGGGGTTGTTCGCTGCATCGCTCACGCGCACTTCGAGCTCGAACGTCGCGTCGGTCGTGCCGGTCAGGTTGAGCCCGGTCAGCGTCACCGCGGCGGCGTTCGCAGTCACCGTGCCGGTGCCAACATCCATCGAGTTGGCGGTATTGACGACTGTCACCGCGCGACCATTCTCGACGCCCGTGAACGTGACGTTCATCACCGGGTTGCCCATCGGCAGCTCCGTGCCGTTGAGAATGTTGTCGTTGTTCGCGTCGCCGCCGAACGTGATGGCCGTGACCCTGGGCCGAATGCTGTCGACCGTGTACGCGAGGTAGGCGCCCGACGAGTGACCGCCCGCGCCGAATACGAACACTGGCTTCAAGCTGTACACCCCGTCCGGGAACGTGAACGTGTTCGACGGCGTCGGCACGTTCGTCTGGTACGTGAAGCCCATGCCATCGGGGCAACCCACGCCCGCATCCGTCAGCGCGACATCGGAGCAGATCGTGCAGGTCGCTCCGACAGGGGTCGTGGGCTGATACTGCAACAGGCGCTGCACGCCGGGCGTCGTCGTCGAGACATCCGCGCTGACGTTGATGATGCCGGCAGCCGGCTGAAGGATCGTCGGCGTATCGAGCGCGACGACGACAATCTGGGTGACTGGCGTCATGTTCCCCATGCCGTCGTCAATCGTCGCGACGAAGGTCAGCTGAGCCCCACCAGAGTCCGTCAACGTGGCGCTCTGCTGAAAGACACCCCCGGCGCTTGCGGGCCCCATGCCGATCAGCGTGCGCATCGCTCCGATCACCTGCTCGATGCGAATGGTGCGCCCTGCGCACGCAGCGCTGGTCTGCGTGGCGAACGTGAACGTGAGCTGATTGCCCACGACGACCCCGCTTGAACGCGTGAGCGTCGCGGGGCTCATCATCGGGTTCGTGAACACCAGCGGGCAGCCGGCGCCACCCGTGACGGTGAAGGTTGACGTCGCCGGAGCACTCGTGTTGCCGGCCGCATCAGTCACCGTGCAGCTGATGGTGTACGTGCCCGCCATGAAGTTGCCGGTGCCGGTCGCCGTGTTGCCGTTCACGTCGAAGGGCCCACCAATGCTGCCGTTGTTCGACGTGCACACCATCTGACTGTCTTCGACGTTCATCCCCTCGTCAGTGACATTCGCGGTCACCTGCATGGTGAACATGTTGAACGTGCCGCCGTTCGCAGGGGCAGTGATGGTGACCACCGGAGCTACGAAGTCGGACCTGACGGGGCGAGTCGCCGCGCACGTGTTGCCGGCCTCATCACGCACCGACATTACAACCGTGTACAGAACGGCCCCTGCAGCGGGAATCGTGAAGTCGCGCAGCAGCCCACCGTTCATCGGAGGCTGAAAGCCCGTCGTCTGAGGCGTTGCGCCCCCCGTGAGCGAGAGCTCAATCTCGATGGGATTCGCGTCCATCGCTGTTCCAAACGTACGGAGCTGGTAGCCCGCCGCATTGGGGTCGGCGTCGTTGGCGGGCCCGATGATCGCGACCGACGGGTCGACCAACATGCACGTCGGTCGAACGCGATCGATGCTCAGCATGGTGCGCGCCTCGGGGTCGTTGGCGACATCGTGCGTACGCCCAGCGCAGGTGATTCGCGCTTCGAGGTTGTAGTCGCCCTGCATCGGGTTCGCGAAGCCCGTGAGCGTGACCGTCGCGACACCATTCACGGGAATCATCGGCACCGTACCGCGAGCCGTCGACGAGCCGACCTCGGTGACCACGAGCGAACACCCCACCGCGTTCGTCGTCGCGATGTTCGCGATGATGCCGCCCGCCGTCGTCGCTTCGGCGTCGTTCAAGATCTTGTCGTTGTTCGCGTCCCCCGCAAACGTGAAGCTCGTCACGTCGACCGCACCCGGCATCGCCGGGTCGACCGTCACATCGACCGTCGCCGCCCCCGAGCACGACGGCGAGTCGCCGACACCGGCGGTCTCGAGCACGACGCGCACGACGTTGTCGCCGGTCTGCAGCGGCACGCCCGAGAAGGTCGCCCGGTTGCCCGTCACGGTGCCCATCTGGGTCGCGCCGAAGCTGGTGTCGCTCGTCAGCCGGCTCTGCACGAGCGCGCCCGTCAAGTCGATGTCGGCGCCGTCGCGCTTCGCGCTCGCCGTGACGGTCAGGGTCGAGGGCACCGTCGCTCCGGCCGTCGGTGACTCGATGGTCACCACGACGGTCGGGCACACCGGCGGGTTCGGGTCTTCGCCAGGGCAACGGCAGGCCCCCACGAACCCCATCGTCGCGATTGCCACTGCCCACCGCATCGAAGTCGCTCCACGCATCGTCTGTTCCTCTCGAGGAGGAGCCACCGGACCCTCAGGCTCCACCATGTACCCGCTGAACGCCCCTACATTCACCGAACCGCTTCAAGCACCCGCTTCTCAACCAGCTCTGCGACGAACCTGACCGTCTCGCGCTCACACGTCACCCGCTCGACGTCGAACTCCTCGCACAACATCGACACAATCTCGCCCAGACTTCGCTCCCCATTCACCAGGTCCATGATGCGCTCCCCGACCTCCGACACCCCACCCTCGTCTTCGAACTGGTGAAAGCCCCCGTCTGCCGTCGCTGCGGCCCACCGCCCGCCCACACGCTGCGCCGCCGTCTCTTCCGGCACCCGCAGCACACTCGCGAGCGTCATCGTCTCCACGTCAACTCTTCTAGAGATTTGGCCCCCCTACCGGCCCTGCGGGGCCCGAACTTCGTACAGGAAACCGGTGACGGGTGACAAGCGGCGCGTTTCGGCCGTTACCGAATAACCGCGTCAACCCCGAGCAAAACGAACAACGCGAGCAGGTACACCAGCGACGCCCCGAACAGCTTTCGCGCGTTCACCGTCGACGGCGTGCGCAGCCCTCGCACACCCGCCGCCAGAAACGCAGCGCTGAACACCACCGCCCCTACCCCGTATACCCACCCCGACACTCCGACCAGATACGGCGACCCGGCCACCAGCACCAGCGCCAGCAGGTAGCCGACCGCCCAGCGCCACGCCTCGACGTCAGACGTCGCCAGCGGCAGGCTCTGCAGCCCCGCGTTGCGGTACTCTTCTTTGCGGAACAGCGCGATCGCGATGAAGTGCGGCAGCTGCCACAGAAACAGGATCGCGAAGAGCGTCAGGCCCCCCGCCGAAATTTTGCCCGTCGCCGCCGCCCACCCCATCAACGGAGGTAACGCGCCCGGCAACGCCCCCACCACCATCGCCCAGTGCGTACGCGCCTTCAGCGGCGTGTACGCCAGCACGTAGCTCGTCAGCGCCAACACCCCGAGCGCTCCCGGAACCGGGCCCACACCGATGAACAGCGCCGGCACCGACACCACCGTCAACGAGGCCGCGAAGAGCAGCGCGAACGCCGGCTCCATTCGGCCCGCGGGCAGCGGCCGCACCGCCGTGCGCGCCATGTGCCGATCGGAGTCGCGCTCCATGAAGCAGTTGAACGCGTTCGCCGCCCCGACCGTACCGGCCGTCGCGAGCAGCGTGACGACCCAGAGGTGCAGCGGCAGCTCGAGACCCGAGAGCCACATGCCCCCCGCGCACGTGAACAGCACCAGCAGCGACAACCGCGGCTTCGTCAGCGACACGACGTCGCGCAGCACCGCAGCGAAAGATCTCGGCTCGACCTGCTGATCGGCGACGACGCGCATCGTTCGACGCGACCCTTAGCCCCCGCGACCCGAACCATCAAGGGCCGTCGCCGCCGCTCGATTAGCGCCCCTCATGGGTCGGCTTTGCGGTGGCTCTCCGCTCCAGGTATTGACCGCCGCGTGCAGCAGCAGTCTCCGCGCTCATTGCAGGTCTTCGCGACGTTCACGCTCGCCGCCGTGCTCGGCGTGATTCTGTGGGGTGCCTACGTGCGCGCGTCGGGCTCCGGCGCCGGCTGCGGGGCCCACTGGCCCGTCTGCAACGGCACCGTCGTGCCGCGCGCGCCCTCGACCCAGACGCTCATCGAGTACACGCACCGGCTCACGAGCGGCCTGTCGCTGCTGCTCGTCGTCGCCCTGTTCTTCTTCGCCGTGCGCGTGCACCCGCGCGGTCACACCGTTCGCCGTGCCGCGGGCGCCTCGCTCGTGCTCATGCTCGTCGAGGCGGCCTTGGGCGCCGGGCTCGTGCTGCTCGAGCTCGTCGCGCTCGACGCATCGGTGCGCCGCGCCGTCGCCATGTCGCTGCACCTGACCAACACCTTCGTGCTGCTCGCCGCGCTCGGCACCTGCGTCTGGCACACCTGGGTGGGGCCGCTGCGTGGGCGCGTTCGGCTGTCGGCGGGGCTGCTCGGCGCGCTGGCGGGTTTCGTCGTCGTCGGCATCAGCGGCGCGATCGCCGCGCTCGGCGACACGCTCGCCCAGCTCGGAGTGAAGAACACGTTCGTCGAGCTGCTCATCGCACTGCGCATCTCGCACCCCGTGCTCGCCGTCGCCGAGTGCCTCGCGCTGCTCGCCGTCGGCGCCCAGCTGTGGTCTCAGCGGCGCGACGCGCGGCGCCCGCTGAACTGGCTCGCCGGCCTGTTCGCGCTGCAGCTCGTCGTGGGCGTCTCGAACGTCGCGCTCGCGGCGCCGGTGTGGCTGCAGCTCGTGCACCTGCTCGTCGCCGACTGCGTGTGGCTGGCGCTCGTCGTGGTCGCTCGTGTGGCGATGACGGCAGCTGAGACCGAGCCCGCCGTGCCGCAGCCGTCGATGCGGCTGGCCTGACGTCGACGCCTCGAAGCGGCCACAGCCGACGGCGAAGCGGCGGCCCTTCCCCGCGCTGTCGCTGGCATCAGCCTCGCGCATCGAAGTCGCGCCGCGGGAGCTTGGGGCACGTGGGTGTCAGGCAGCTCCAAGTTTCGTGCGGTACATATTCGCGCGCGGCGGCCTCACGAAGTACCGCACGAAACTTGGAGCTGCCTGACACCCTGGCATTCGAGGAGTCGCCCGCACCGGAGGCGCGAAGCTTCCCTCGCACTTCAGGGTGACGAGTTCGAGCCAGACGACCGCGGAACTCGGGAAGCCGATCGGGCGGCGAGCCATGCGCTGCGTGCGGCATCTGCGACCTGCGACCTGCGGCATCGGCGACTGCGGCGTTCGGCGTCGTGCGTCGTTCGTGGCATCCTGCACCCCTGCCTGCGGCAACTCTCCGAAGCCCCGCGAGAGCGCAACGAGTCCGCCACGGCGAGCGTGGCGCGCGTCGCCAACGAACGAGCTCCGAGCGCGCGTCACCGTCGAAGGTGTCGTCCCGTTTCGTTGGAGTCGCGCTGAGGTTCTCGGGCGAGGCGAAGTGGTGGAACGCTCGTGGGGTCGGCTTCGAGCCGGTGCGTCGCCCCGTCACTCGGCCGGCAGCACGACGACGTCAGCAGCCGAGCCGAGACATCACTTCATCTCGGCGGCGCACTCGCCCTTGGGCTCGGCCTCGAGATACTTCGCCTGGTTCTTCTTGATCTCGTCGGCCTGCTTCGGGTCATTGAGCTTCTTCAGGAAGCGAACGTACCGGCAGAGGGCCGGCGCGTTCTGATCATTCGCGGCGACCGACTTTTCCCAGTTGAGGCGCGCCTTCTCTTTGTCGCCCTTGCCGTCGTAGAGCTGAGCGAGCTCGTCGTAGATCGTCGACGACACGCCCTGGTTCGCGAAGCTCTGGCCGGCGGCGAGGATGAGGTTCTCGATCGCCTTGTCGGCGTTCTTCTTCTCGTCGCGGTAGATCTTCCCGAGCATGTAGAACGCCTCGGGGTTGCGCTGGTGCGACTCGGGCTTTCTCGCCACCTCGGTCGACTTGTCGAGAATCGAGATCGCCTCGTCGAACTTCTTCTGCGTGTAGAGGTTCGAGCCCAACATCGTCATCAGCTTGATGTTGTCGGGGAAGGCGGTGAGCGACTTTCGCAGCTCGGCCTCGGCGTCTTTGTCGCCGCCCTCTTTCGCCATCAGCACCTTGCCGAGCTCGATGCGGTAGTGCACGCGCGTGCCGTTCGCCGCGATCGCCTTGCGAATTTCGGCCGCCGAGTCGTCGATGCGGCCTTCGAAGAACAGCCGCTTGCCCTTCAGCAGCAAGAGCTCGGCGTTCGACTTGTCGAGGTTGAACGCCTGGTTCTCGGCCGTCAGCGCATCAGCGCGCGCCTTGTCTTTGTCGGCGGGCACACCCGTGCCCTCGCGCAGCTTCTTCTGGAAGTCGTTGTCGGCGTACTGGGGAATGTCGATCGCCGCGCGCGAGATGAGCAACGACTTGAGCATGTAGGCGAGCGCCTGCTGGCGAGGCGACGCCGGCGGCTGGGCCTCGATGACACCCTTGATCGCTGCCGCCTGGCTGATGTACCCGCCGGCCGGCTCGGGCTGGTCGAGCACCAGCATGGCGGTGCCCAGAATGGAATCGACGTGGTTGCGCTCGAACCGCTTCGCCGTGTCGAAGTTCTGCAGCGCGTCGCGGTCGAGCCCGCGGCGCCGGTTCAGGTTGCCGAGCGCCGCGTAGACGCGCGCATCGTCTTGGTTGATCTGCTGGGCCTTCTCGATGGCCTCTCGCGCGCCGTCGAGGTTGCCGTCGTTCATCATGATGATGCCCTGCGTGAGGTACAGCTGCGCCGAGCGACCCCCCGTCTCTTCGATGCGCTTCGCCAGCTTCTCGAGGGCCACCTTCGAGTCGCCCGCGTAGAACGGAATCAGCCCCTCGGCCGAGTACAGCCACACCGAGCGGTCGCCCGTCTTCAGGCCCAGCGCGAGGTGCTCTTCTGCCGCCTTGCGATCTTCGTCGCCGCCGCCGTGCTCACCCCAGCGAATGGCGTGCGCGTAGGCGAGCATGCCGTGGGCCGCCACCGACGACGCGACGGCCGACAACGCTTCGTCGGCGCTCTCGATCGCCTTCTTGTACGAGTCGTAGCTGTCGTGCTTCAGCTCGGCGGCCGCCGCCTTCAGCGCCTTGCCCGCGATAGCCTTCTGCTTCGAGTCGTGCTGCTTCCAAAGCGCGAAGCCGCCGCCGCCCGCGACCGCGATGATCAACAGGCCGATCGTGACCGTCGCCGAGCCGCCCTTCTTGCCGCTGCGGCGCGCCGGCAGCTCGCTGATCTCGCTGATGCTCGACTGCGACTCTTCGGGCGGCACGTAGGCCGGCCGGCGCTGCGTCGTCGGCCTGCGCTGCGCCCCAGGCTGTGCCTGCGCCGTCGCCTGGGGCGCCGGCGTCTGCAGCGTCCCGGGCGGAACCGTCGGAGGCCGCTTCTGCCCTTGCGACTGCGCCCCGGCCGAGCCGTTCGTGCCGTTCGCCCCGTTCGTGGGGGCGACCGCCGCAGCGGGAGGAGGAGGCGGCGGCGCTTCTTTCGCCGGCACCGGCACGCCGTGCTGCTTGAACAGGTCGAGCGTGTCGGGGTCGTTCGGGTCGAGCTCGTACGCCTTCAGCAGGTTCGACTTGCCGGGCTCACCCTCACCCAGCTTCAGCTGCAGCGCGCCGGTCAGGCGCAGCGCCGCCTTGTCTTTCGGGGCGACCTGGAGCGCCCCCGCCAGCTCTTCGAGCGCCTTCTTCTCTTTTCCCTGATCTGCGTAGACCCGGGCGAGCAGCACGCGCGGGTCGGCGAGGTTCGGGTGCGCCTTGACGCCCTTCTTGCAGACCACCATCGCTTCCATGAAGCGGCCCATGCCGAGGTAGGCCTCGGCCAACGGGCGATACGCCTCAGAAGAGGGGTCGGTGGCGAACGCGTGCTCCAGTTTCGCCAGCTCTGCCGGGTTCAACGTTTTTTGGGGGCCAGCCATCGGGAAAGACGCGTTTGTATGGCACCCATCACTCTAGCGGGTCAATTGCCATTTGACACACCGAGACGCGCTCAAGTATCTGCCGCCACGTCAAGAAGTCGCGGCGGTGTGCGGGGGTGTAGCTCAGTTGGGAGAGCGTCGCGTTCGCAATGCGAAGGTCGTCGGTTCGATCCCGTCCACCTCCACTCAAATCGCCGCCGCGACTTCAAGACAGGTTCCCGTCCCATCAGCCGAAGATGAGAAACGCGGCGAGCACGATGCCGAGCACCAGGCCCGAGCCGATCGCGATCCACATCAAGAGCGCCTGCTTCTGAGCCGCGAGGTTCTTCGAGCGCCGGCGGCCGGGTGCGAGCTCCTGCTTCGACGGCGCCTCGTCGGTGCGGCGCTGCGGCGGCTCGGAGTCGTCGACGTCGAGCATCGTGCGCCCCTCGTCGAGCATCGCGACGCTCTCGGTGCTCGGCGGGTTCATGTCGAGCGGCGGCCGCCCCTGCTGCGTCATCTCTTCGAGCGCGGGCTCGGTTCGGCGCGCGTTGCCCTTCAGCTGCGGCGGGCCCTCGAGCACCGTGCGCACGCCATCGGGCGCCGGCGGCGGCGCGAGCACCGTGCGCGGCTCGTCATCGGGGTACCCGGGCGGAGGCACCGGCATCTTGCGGCGCGCGTTGCCGCGCACCTCGGCCGTGCGTTCCTCCATCAGCGGCTGCGCGACCCTGCCGGTGACCGTGGGAAACTCGTCACGCGTCTCGCGCTGGCGGGACACCGGCAACAGATCACCCATGTCGGTCGACGACGGGTCGCCGAGCATCGCGACGATGTCGGCCTGCCGCACCTCGAAGTGCCGCTGAATGAACTCGGCGCGCGTGCTCTGCGCCCACAGCTCGTCGCCGGCCGCGTCTTCGATCGCCTCTGCCATCTCTTTCGCCGAGAGAAACCGCTGCGTGCGATCGCGCTGCAGCGCCTTCATCGTCACGTCGTCGAGCGCCTGGGGAATGTCACGGTTCTTCTGGCTCGGCGGGTGAATCGGCGCCTCGAGCAGCGCCTGCACCTCTTCCGGCAGCGTGTTTCTGCGAAACAGCCGCTGGCCGGTGAGGCACTCGTGCAGCACCACGCCGAGCGAAAACACGTCGGTGCGGCCGTCGAGCTTCTCGCCGCGCACCTGCTCGGGGCTCATGTAGCCGGCGGTGCCCTTCACCGTGCCGGCCTGCGTGAGGTTCGGCGTATCGGTCTGCCGCGCGATGCCGAAGTCGAGCAGCTTCACCATGCCGTCGAGCCCGACCATGATGTTCTTCTCGGCGACGTCGCGGTGAATGACGGGTCGCGACCGGCCGGCTGCGTCGGCGAACGTGTGCGCGTAGTGAAGGGCGACGGCCGTGTCGCGCACGACCGAAGCGGTGAACCCGATGGGTATCGGCTCGCGCGCGTGGTGGCAGGCCCTGGCGACCTCGACGAGCGTGGCGCCGGGCACGAACTCCATCACCATGAAGAGCTCGTCGTCTTCGTGCACGAGCTCGTAGAGGTGCGCGATGCCCTGGTGGTTGAGCGCCGAGGTGATCTTGGCCTCTTTCACGAACATGCGCAGGAACTCTTCGTTGCGCTTCACCGCCTCGAGAATGCGCTTCAGCACCACGGGGCGCTGAAAGCCGCCGACGGCCTTCTGCCACGCGAGAAAGACCTCGCTCATGCCGCCGACGCCGAGCTTCGCCATCACGTCGAAGCGGCCGAGCTTCTTGCCGGCATAACCTTCGCGTTCGAGCGCTGGAAAGTCGGCGGTGCCCACTGAACGGGCCTGGACTCTAGCTGTTCGCGCCCCGGCCACAACGGCTGTCGCCTCGAGGCGGGGCGCTGCGCGCCCCACTGCGGTGGCCGGGTCGTTCGCGGCTCACGCGATGCGGAGCGTACCGGCCCTCGCGAGCCGCTCGACGTCGGCGTCGCTCACTTCGAGCAGCTCGCGCATCAGCTCGCGCGTGTGCTGGCCGAGCACCGGCGGCGGTGCTCGAGAGGCGTCGGCGCCGGGCAGCGGGCTGCCCACCAGGGTGAGCGGCCCGGCCTTCGGGTGCTCGAACTTCGGCAACATGTTTCGCGCGGCGAGCGACGGGTGCGCAAGCGCCTGACCGACGTCGAGCACGGCGCCGCAAGGTATGCCCTTCTCTTCGAGGGCGGCGAGCCAGTGCGCGACGGTCTGCGTCGCGAAGCGCGGCTGCAGCTCGTCACGCAGCGCGGGCCGGTTCTTCACGCGCTCGGGGTTGGTGGCGAACCGCGGGTCGCTCGGCAGCGCCGGGCAGCCGAGCAATGCGCACAGCTCGACGAACTGCCCGTTGTTGCCGACGGCGAGGTTGAAGAGCCCGTCGCTGCCTTCGAAGACCTCGTACGGGGCGATCGACGCGTGGCGGTTGCCGAGGCGCCTGGGCTTCGTGCCGGCGTTGAGCGCGCCGGCCGAATGAAAGGTGAGCACCTGAACGGTGGCGTCGAGCATCGAGACGTCGAGCACGGCGCCTTCGCCGCTCTTCTCGCGCGCGTAGAGGGCGGCGAGCACCGCCTGCAGCGCGGTCATGCCGGTGAGCAGATCACTGATGGGCACGCCGACGCGGGTGGGCGGGCCACCTTCGTGGCCGGTGACCTCCATGAGGCCCGAGAGGCCCTGCACGACGGCGTCGTAGCCGGGGGTCTGAGACTGCTGACCGAAGCCGCTGATGGAGCAATAGACGAGGCGCGGGTTCTTGGCGCGCAGCTCGGCGGCGCCGAGGCCGAGGCGCGCGGCGACGCCGGGGCGAAAGTTCTCGACGACGACGTCACACTTCGCGGCGAGGCGCTGAACGAGGGCGCGTGCCTCTTCGTTCTTCAGGTCGATGGCGACCGACTTCTTGTTGCGGTTGATGCTGAGAAAGTAGGTCGACTCGCCGTTCACGAACGGGGGCCCGAAGGCGCGGGTGTCGTCGCCGCCCTTCGGCTCTTCGATCTTGATGACCTCGGCGCCGAGGTCGCCGAGGCCCATCGTGCAGAAAGGCCCGGCGAGAACTCGAGAGAGATCGAGAACGCGAACGCCCGACAGCGGCAGCTTCACGCCGGGGCGGGCCCGGTGTCGGCGGCCTGCGGTGCGGCTTCGGGCCGAGCGGGCTCGGCGGCGCTCTCGACGACCTGCTCGTCAGCCGCCTCGTGCTCGACGGCGGCGACCGGAGCCTGCTTCTTGGTGCCGGCGCCCGAGCGGCAGCCGCGGCACCAGGGCTGGTTGCGAATGGCGCCGTCGGCCATCTTGCGCAGGCCGAACATGGTGAGGGGCTTCATGGCGCGGCACTTGAGGCACATCATGGTGATGAGCACCTCGTTGCCGTCGGCGTCGTAGACGGCCGACTTGCGACGCTTGCGCGGCTCTTTGGGAGCGTTGGGGTCTCGCGGAGCCTTCACCTTCTTTTCAGGTGCCGGCGTGAGCATCGGCGTCACTTTGTAGAGCACGGTTCCTCCCTCTTCCGTTCGTTGCGACCGCGAAAGACTAGATCAACGCGACCGGCATTTTCACTGCCCTCGCCCATCGGCCTCAGAGGGCGGACACTTTTCTTTTTCCGAGACCAGGTTCACCCGCCCCAACTTCGGCGCGACGAGCGGCCCCTTGTTGTGCTGCCAGAACGCGACCATTGCATCTCGAAAGTTGAGCTCGCGGTTCTGGCCGAGATCGATGCGGGCCGGGTCGATGGTGGTGAGCACGCCGGCGAGGCCGTCGCCGCCGCGCGCGAGAAAGTCGGGCATGACGACGCGGTAGTGCTTGGTGAGGTCGATCGCCTTGCCGCCCTCGAGGGTGGCCGCCTTGAGCCGCTCGGGCGTGACACACTTCGAGAGCTTCACGTTGAGCCCCGAGACCTGAAAGACACCCTTTCTGCCTGCGTAGGCGGCTTTCAATAACCGGGTGAGCTCTTCGCCGCTCAACGTCAGCGTGGCAACGGCGTTGTCGAAGGGCATGACTTCGAAGACGGCTCCGTAGGTGAGCTCACCGGCCTTGAGATCGGCGCGCAGGCCGCCCGGGTTCAGCAACGCGACGTCGGCCTTTTCCATTCCACGCAGGGAATCGGCGAGGAAGCTGCCGAGGGCGCTCTCGGCCTCGTAGTTGCGCCCGAGCGCCTGGGGCACCTTCACGCCGAGGCGCTTGTTCTGCAGCTCCGTGACGCGGTCGAGCGCGGGGGCGATGAGCTTGGCGACCGCGGGGTCGGGCGAGATGGGAGCGCCGTGAAAGCTGGCGGCGACGCCCTGCACGTTTTTGCCTTTGAGCGCGCGCAGGTCGCACGACTGGGTCTCGGGGTCGACGGTCTCGCAGATGGGCTGCACGGGCTGCAGCTTCGTCAGCGCGGGCTTCACCGACTTCGTGGCGGGGTCGACCCAGAGCTCGATGGTGCCGAACGCCTTGCCCATGCCCGAGGTCTCGATGACGGGCGTGCCGTGAAAGAAGTGACCGATGTTCGCGTGCACGTGGCCGGCGATGACGGCGTCGAGCGTGCCGGGCGGCAGCGCCGAGAGCATGGTGAAGACCTCGGCCGACTCGACGTCGCAGCTCGAGGTGTCGTTCGGGTCGCTGACCGAGCCGCACTTGCCGCCGGCGTGCATGATCGCGATGACGACCTGGGCGCCCTTCTCGCGGAGGCGATTGGCGGCGGTGAGCGCCTCGGGCGCGAGCGGTGCGAAGCGCAGCGACGCGACGTTGATGGGCATCGTCGTCTGCGGCGTCTGGGGCGTGGTGAGGCCGACGAGGCCGATCTTCACACCCTTGCGCTCGATGATCAGGGTGCCGTCGCCCGGCAGCCAGTCGGGGCGCATCTTCGAGTCGTGCTCGTAGATGTTCGCCGACAGCAGGGGGAACTTCGCCTGCGCGAGGCGCGCCTTGAGCACGCCGAACACGTCGTCTTCGGGGCCGTGCACCGTGACGTGGGGGCCGACCGGCCCGTAGTCGAACTCGTGGTTGCCGATCGCCGCGGCGTCGTAGCCGAGCGCGTTCATGGCCTCGATGACGACCTCACCTTCAGAGAGGTTCGAGGCGAGTGTGCCTTGAAAGAGGTCGCCGGCATCGAGCAGCAGCACGCCGCCGGGGTTCTCTCGGCGCAAGATGTCGAGATACGCCGCGAAGGCGGCGAGGCCACCGGCGCGCACACCGCTCTCTGCGATGGCCATCACCCAGCCATGAATGTCGTTGGTGCCGACGACGGTGAGCTGCACGGGCCCGGTCGAGGCCGGAGCGGGCGCCAACGTCGCGGCAGGCTGCGCCGGTTCAGTCTTCTGCTCGGAGCCCGTCGGGGTCTTGCACGCGGCGCACGCGAGCGCCGCGATCAACATCAACTGCCTGATCATCTACACGTCCCCATCATGCACGTGCCGCCGGCGCACGGCTTGCCATCACAGTCGGAGTCGGCACAGTCGATGCGATTGTCGCGATCGTCGTCGCTGGCGTTGTTGCAGACCGCTTCGCGCGGCACGCAGGCCGGCACGAGCGTGAAGCCAGCGTCGCTGGCGGTCGGCGTGCCCGAGTCGACCCGCCCTGCGTCGACACCTGCGTCGACACCTGCGTCGACACCTGCGTCGACACCTGCGTCGACCCCCGCATCGACACCTGCGTCGACCCCCGCATCGACACCTGCGTCATCGAGGCCGGCGTCGAGCTCGGTGCCGGCGTCGTCGAGGCCCGCGTCAGTGCCGGCATCGGTCGTCATGCCTGCGTCGACGAACCCGGCGTCGGTGCCGGCGTCGACCACCAGGCCGGCGTCGACGGGCACGAAGCGGGCGCCGCAGTTGAAGCCGCCGTCGAGGCCGCACGAGACGGCGAGGCAGCTGGGGTCGGCGCAGTCGATGCCGCCCATGCCGTCATTGTCGAGGCCGTCGGCGCAATTGGCCTCGCGGCACTGAAAGTCAGAGCACTGGGTGCCGGCAGGGCAGGCGTTGCCGCACGCGCCGCAGTGCTGGTTGTCGGTGGCGAACGCGAAGCCGTCGTCTCGACCGTTGCGGCAGTCGTCGTCGATCATGTTGCAGGTCTCGGCGACGGGTGTGTACGTCGAGACACAGACGATGCCCGCGTCGGCGCAGACGTTGCGGCCGTCGGCGCACGGGCCTTCGCGGCCGGTCATGCAGGCGTCACCCTCGATGGGGAACGTCTCGTCGATGCGGCCATCACAGTTGTCATCGATGCCGTTGCACTCTTCGACGCCACACATGCCCGTGGGAAAGCAGAGGCCCGAGGTGCTGCCCGCCTGGGTGACGCAGTCGTAGCCGCCGCCGCAGTCGGCGGCGGCCTGGCAGGTGAACTTGCCCTGGTTGGGGTCGACGGGCGACCTGCACGTGACGGCAGCGGCGAGGGCGAAGACGAGCGCGGCGCGCTTCAGCATCAGAAGTGCCCTCGGATCATGAGGCCGCCGCCGCCGGGCGCGGGAGCGGGCGTGACCTCGACGTCGGTGTCGCCGTCGGCGGGCCTGCGAACGTCGAGCACGAACAGCACGACGGTCGCGATCAGCGCGGCGCCCGACACACCGTAGAAGACGTTGGCGATCAGCGCGTTGCGCTGAGCATCGAGTGCCTGCTGCCGGGTGCCGGCGTAGGTATCGGTGGCTTCGTCGTAGCCCTTGAGCAGATTGTCGGCAGCGCCCTTCGAGAGGAAGCCGAACGCGAGGGCGGCTCCGAAGCTGGCGACGGTCGCGACACCCGCGACGATGGTCGGGGCGGTGATGGTGATGCCGGGCTTGTCGTCGTCTTCGTCGCCTTCTCTGGGCTTCGCGGCCAGGGGCGCGACCTGGTCTTCGATCTCGCCGGGCTTGAGCAGCATGCGGAACTCTTCGGTCGTCTTCTGGTTCGGCTCGACGCTGACGAAGCGCTTCACGGGCAGGTACTTCGTCTTCTCGACACGCACCTCGTACTTGCCGGGCTTCAAGGTCTGGGTGAGCGGAGCGACGCCCATGAACTCGTTGTTGATGCTGACCTGGGCGTCTTGGGTGGTGGCCGTGATGATCAGGGTGCCCATCACCTCGCGCTCGCCGCGCAAGAAGGCGGGCACGGCGGCGTCGACGTCGTTCTGGAAGCGGCGTGAGGCGATGAGAATCGAGCGGTCGACCTCGCTGACCACGCTCAAGGTGCCGAGGTCGAGCAGCCACAGCTGCAGCACGTAGTTCTTCTCGTCGCGGTTCAGCTTGCCGGTGATCACCTTGGTGGCGCCGAGGGGGCTCAGCTTCTCGGAGGCACAGCCCGGCTTGTCGGCGCACTTCGCGAGCTCGTTGAGCGTCTTGTTGCCGAGCTTGTCGCGCAGCTCGTCGGGGGTCACGACGGTGCGCTTCTGCTTCTGCGCCTCGGTGACGATGCTCTTGATGACCTGGGTCGACAGGCCGAGCATGCCCGGCGGGGCGTCGAGATCGACGATGGCGATCTTCTCTTTTTCGGCGGCGCAGAGGGCCGCTGCGAGCACCAACCCCAACATTTGAACCGGGCACCTTACACAGGCCCGCGGCTTTAGTCGTATACGAAAGCCGTGGGAGTCGAAGCCCAGCCGGTGGTCGAGATCGAGTTCGTGGTCGAGCCGAACTACGACGGCTGGCGGCTCGACAAGTACCTGTGCGTCAAAATTCGAAGGCTGTCGCGCACGCGGGTGCAGCGGATCATCGAGCGAGATCTGGTGGGCTCGCTGAAGGCGTCGAGCCTCTTGAGGCGCGGGCAGGTGATCAAGATTCGGCGGCGCATGCTGTCGGAGCCCGACGACATTCCGCCTCCGTCGGCGCTGGGCACGCTGTACTCCGATGATCAGCTGCTGGTGCTCGACAAGCCGCCGGGGCTGCCGATTCACCCGACCGCGCGGTACCACCACGGCACGCTGGTGTCGCAGCTGAAGGAGCGCGGAATCGAGGCATTTCCCGCGCACCGGCTCGATCGCGAGACGAGCGGCATCGTGGTGTGCGGGCGCACGCTCGAGGCGTCGCAGCGGCTGATGGAGAGCTTCAGCGGCGGCCACGTGAAGAAGCAGTACCTCGCCATCGTCGAGGGGTCGCCGCCCGACACGTACTTCGTCGACGCGCCGATCGCCGAAGGCACCGAGCTGATCAGAATTGCGGTGCGCATCGATGCGAGCGGGAAGCCGGCGCGCACGCGGTTTCAGGTCGAGAAGCGGTTCGGGGCGTTCGCGCTCGTGCGCGCTTTTCCCGAGACGGGGCGACAGCACCAGATTCGCATTCACTCGCGCGAGGCCGGGTTTCCGCTGGTCGGCGACAAGATGTACGGGCCCGACCCGGGGTACTTCGATCGGTTCTCGAAGCACTGTCTGGAGGAGGAGGCCTGGGAGCGGCTGCGGCTGCCCCGCCATGCGCTGCACGCGGCTGCGATCGCTTTCGAGCACCCGACGTCGAAGAAGAACGTGTCGTTCGAATCGCCCCTGCCGGCTGACCTGACCGGGTTCGTCGAGCTCAGCTCGCGAGCTTCGTGAGATAGTTGCCCGAGAAGCACGCGTTGCAGAACGTCTGGAACTTCGGGTCACCGACCGCTTCGCCCAGGCCCTCGAGCGACAGATACCCGAGCGAGTCGGCGGTCACGTACCGGGCGATCTCGTCGACCGAGTGCGATGCGGCGATCAGCTCGGTGCGCGAGGGCGTGTCGATGCCGTAGTAGCAGGGCCAGGTGTTCGGCGGCGACGAGATGCGCAGGTGCACCTCTTTCGCGCCGGCGGCCTTGAGCATCTTCACGATCTTTCTCGACGTAGTGCCGCGCACGATTGAGTCGTCGATGACGGCGACACGCTTGTCTTTGAGCGTGGCGCGCACCGCCGACAGCTTCAGCTTCACGCCGAAGTGACGAATCGACTGCTGCGGCTCGATGAACGTGCGGCCCACGTAGTGCGAGCGAATGAGCCCGACGTCGTAGGGGATCTTCGAACCTTCTGCGAAGCCGATGGCCGCCGGCACGCCCGAGTCGGGCACCGCGATGACGACGTCGGCGTCGCACGGCTGCTCTTTCGCGAGCTGCCGGCCGAGGCGCTTGCGCGTCTCGTAGACGCTCAACCCGAACAACGTCGAGTCGCTGCGCGCGAAGTAGACGTGCTCGAACACGCACCGCCCCGGCTTGCCCGCGTCGAACGGCCGCGACGACTTGAGGCCGGTGTCGTCGATGACGACCATCTCGCCCGGCTCGAGCTCGCGCAAGAGCTCGGCCTCGATGAGATCGAGCGCCGTCGTCTCGCTCGCGAGCACGTACGCGTCTTTCACGCGCCCCAGCACCAGCGGGCGAAAGCCATGCGGGTCGCGCACCGCGACCATCTTCTTGTCGGTGAGGAAGAGCAGCGAGTAGGCGCCGCGCATCTGCCGCAGCGCGTCGACGACCTTGTCTTCGAACGCGTTCGCCTTCGAGCGGGCGATGAGGTGAATCACCGCCTCGGTGTCGGAGTCGCTCTGGAAGATGGCGCCGCCCTCTTCGAGCTTCTTTCGGGTGGCGTCGTGGTCGACGAAGTTGCCGTTGTGCGCGACGGCGAGCTGGCCGCCAGCGTAGTTCACGACGAGGGGCTGGGCGTTCTTCCACTGGGTGCCGCCGGCGGTCGAGTAGCGCACGTGGCCGATCGCGGCGGGCCCTTTCAGGTCTTGCAGAATCGGCTCGGTGAAGACGTCGGCGACGAGCCCCATCTGCCGGTACGGCTTCAGCTGGCCGGCGTCGTTCGAGACGATGCCTGCCGACTCTTGCCCGCGGTGCTGGAGCGCGTGGAGCCCGAGGTAGGTCAGACGGCTTGCTTCTTCGTGACCGTAGACTCCGAATACTCCGCACATGGTGATTCGCTACTAGCACGGCTTGCTCGACATGACCGGCCACTGTTTCCAGGTCGGCCGACGGCTGTTCCCGGTACTTCGTCCGGCTGCGACGCTGGCGCGTCGCCGCAGACCGTTGGCCGACATTTCGTGATCATTTTGTGACTTGACGCCGAGGGGGCTCGTCTCGACATGGCCCCTCCTGTTGAGATAGGCGCACCAACAAATTCGGGCACGTCCCTTGAACGTGGCCCACCAGAAAGGTTTCACACTTTGCCAACCCCGGGGGTCGTCAACGCAGGTCGGGTCTCGCACCTGTACCGAAAGTTCGGCCCCGCCATCTATTCGAGATGCCGGAGGCTCTTGAAAGACGACGCGCTCGCGGAAGACGCGACGCAGGAGGTTTTTGTGAGGGTGATGCGCCACATCGAGTCGGCTCCAGACGATGCCGCGGCGCTCGCGTGGATCTATAGAATCTCGACCAACTACTGCCTCAACCTGATTCGCGACCGCGGTCGCCAGGCCGAGCCGGTCGACGAGATCCCCGAGAGCGCCTCCGAGCACCCTGAGCCGGAAATGCTCGACCGCGATCTCGCCATGCAGCTCGTCTCGCGCGCGCCCGAGAACCTCAGGGCGCCCGCCGTTCTCTATTACATCGACGGCCTGGAGCAGGAGCAGGTCGCCAAGACCCTCGGCATCTCGCGCCGTACCGTCATCAACCGACTCGCAGAATTCACCAGCCGCTCTCGCAAGTTCATGGTGCGCGGAGGTACCGCATGAACGCCCGCGGACATCTTTCATCTGAGACCATCGACCTGCTGCTGATGTCCGCCCTCAGCGGAGATCGCCAGACCGAAGCGAAGGCCCACCTCGACGGCTGCCAGCTCTGCCAGAAGCGTTGGTCGGAGCTCAACGAAGACAAGGCGCGCTTCGAGCAGTTCGTCTTCCCCCGCACGCTGGCGAAGCTCGAAGAGCGGCTGGCGGCTCCGACGTTGATGGAGCGGCTGCGCGCCGGCTGGAAGATGCTCGTGCCCGCGTCGGCGGCCATCGTGGCGGCGTCGCTGGCGGCGGCGGTGTTCGTCGGCGGCGGCGGCAAAGACCGCACGCAGACCGAAGACGACGTCTACATCGGCATCAAGGGTGGCGCGTCGCTCGAGGTGTTCGCGAACCGCCCCGAGTCGAACGCGTTCTTCACGGTGAAGCCCGGCACGGTGCTGAAGCCGAAAGACAAGATTCGCTTCGTGGTGAACGGAGCAGGCTCGAAGTACCTGCTCATCGCGTCGCGCGATGGCTCAGGCGCGTTCACGGTCTACCACCCGTTCGGGGCCGCGCAGAGCGGCCAGGTCACGCCGGGCCGCGTCGAGCTGCCCGGCAGCGTCGAGCTCGACGAGGTGACCGGCAGCGAGCGGCTGATCGCAGTGTTCTCTGATGCCCCCGTGCCGGCCGACGCCGTGAAGACGGCGCTCGAGCAGAGCCCGGCGGACCCGAAGATCGAGAAGGCGAAAGTGGTGTCATGGGAGTTCGTGAAGTCGAAGTGACCGCAAAGGGGCTGCTGCTCGTCAGCATGTTCGCGGCGCTCTCGGCTTCGGCCGAGACGCGCCGCGTCGCCATTGTCGTCGGCAACAACGCCGGCAACGGCAGCCTGGCGCCGCTCCGCTACGCAGAGAACGACGCCGGCAAGTTCGCGCGGGTGCTGGTCGAGCTGGGCGACGTGGGGCCCGACGACGTGCTGCTGCTCCAGGGGCGGCGGGTGGCCGACCTCGAGCGGGCGATCGCCGACGCCAAAGAGCGGGTGACGGGCTTCAAGCGGGTGCCCGACACGCGGGCGGTGCTCATCTTCTACTTCTCGGGGCACTCCGACGGCGAGGCGCTGGAGCTCGGCGGCGAAAACCTGCCGTACGCGCGGCTGAAGGCGATGTTGCTGGGCACGGGCGCAGATCTGCGGGTGGCGATCGTCGACGCGTGCAAGAGCGGCGCGGGCTTTCGCGAGAAGGGCGGGCGGCCGGCAGAGCCGTTCGTGATCAAGCTCTCAGACACGCTGGTGGCGAGCGGCGACGCGTTCATCATGTCGTCGGCGGCCGACGAGTCGGCGCTCGAGTCGAGCGAGGTGATGGGCAGCTACTTCACCCACAACTTCATCTCGGGGCTGCGCGGCGCAGCAGATTCGTCGGGCGACAAGCTGGTGACCCTGGCCGAGGCGTACCACTTCGCGTACGACCGCACGGTCTCGGCGACGAGCGTGCTGCCGGTGGGCGTGCAGCACCCGTCGTACGACTTCAGGCTCTCGGGCCAGGGCGAGCTGGTGCTGGCGTCGCTGGTGAAGCCGTCGGCGACGCTGGTGGTGCCCGAGGGCTCCGAGCGCTCGCTGGTGACCGACGTGATTCGCGACCAGGTGATCGTCGAGCTGCCGCCGGGGCCGATTCGTGAGGTGGCGCTGTCGCCGGGGCAGTACGGGCTGCGGCTGATGAAGGGCGGGCAGTCGTTCGGCGGGCGCATCACGCTGAGCGAGGGCAACCGGCGCATCGTGAAGTGGGACGAGCTCACGCTGCAGACGAGCGGCGTGGCGGTGGCGCGCAAGGGGCCCGACGGCGAGCTGAGCCAGCAGGTGCCCGATGCGAAGAAGACGGTGGGCGACCCGGCGGTCATCTCGGTGGGCATCGGCATGAGCCGCGACCTGGCTGACCTGCTCGTGGCGCAGCCCGTCGGGCTCTCGGCGGTGCTGCGGGTGGGCTTCGAGCCGACGGCGGGCGACGGGCTGACGTTCTCGTTGTGGGGTCAGCTGCCGGCGATGATCGGTGGGCGCGACTTCGCGAGCGGCGGTCTGCAGGTGGGCGGCATCATGGGCCGCATCGGCTACCGCTGGGCGTGGACATTGAACCGCTTCTGGTTCGGGGCCGGGCCCGAGGCGGGGGGCGGCGTGTTCCTCGAGCGCGGCAACCTCGAGAACGCGGTGGGCATGCGCGAGCTGCGCACCGAAGCGGCAGCCTGCCCGGTGCTGGCCTTGCGCGGCACGGCGCGGCTCAAGCTCTTCAGCGTCGTGTCGATGGCGCTCGACCTCGACTTCGCGGCCGGCGCGCTGATGGTGAACGGAGCGCTGCAGTTCTTGCCGCTGCCGACGGGCACGCTGGGCCTGGCCGTCGATCTGTAAGTCCGGCCCCGGCCCCGTCCCCGCTGTTGCGAAAAAAGCCCGAGCGCGAAAGCGTCCACCAACGCTCCAGGTTTGCTCCGTAAACCAGCCCTCATTTCCCGAGAAATTCAAATTGCACACTCCGGCGGTGGGGTGGGTCTCAACGCACACAACGGCCGGCAGCGCAGGCGACCGTTGCTCCTCTCAACTGCCTAACCGGGGCCATGGAGCCCCATTCACTGGAGTGTCCCAGATGGGTCTCATCGTCCTCGTCATTGCTCTCGCCGCTCTCGGCTTCGGGTTCCTGCAGCACCTCAAGGGGAAGCGCATTCTCGCGGCTCCGTTCAAGAAGACGGGCGACATCGCGCGCGACCCGACGTCATCTGACCCGAAGGGTGCGCTGTCGACCGAGGGCAAGGTGAGCCCGCCCGCGCAGGCGCTGCTCGCGCCGTGCTCGAAGACGCCGTGCCTCTACTACGAAGTGAAGATCGAGCGTCTGTACGAGAAAGAAGAGAAGACCCAAGACGGGTGGAAGACGGTGAAGGGCTCGAGCACGCTCGACACGCTCAAGAACGGGGCGCTGGCGACGCTCGATGACGGCACGGGCGCGATTCCCGTCGACTTCTCGAAGGGCGGCGACTTCGACAACTTCAAAGACGGCTACAAGAAGGAGCTGAACGGCCGCGGCTGGTCGTCGAACATCCAGTTCGGGGAGCTTTCGTACGACATCCCCGTCATCTCGTCGTCTGACGGCCACACGATCGGGTTCAAGGCGACCGAGCGCTACGTGCCCGTCGAAGGCAACCTGTTCGTGCTCGGCAAGATCGAGGGCGGCAAGATCGTGAAGCCGGGCTGGCGCTCGCTGATGGTCTCGAACAAGGGCCGCGACGGCCTGCTCGCCTCGACGGCGAAGAAGAAGAAGTTCTCGCTCATCGGTGGCGGTGTCGGCGCGGTGGCGGCGATTCCCCTCATGATCTTCGCGCCGAAGGCCGACCCGGCGGCCGACACCTCGTGCCACAGCACCATCGCGAGCGTGCAGAAGAGCTGCGACGACAACCTGACCAGCAAGTACGGCAACGACTACACGTGGACGGTCGAGAAAGACGGCAAGTTCGACGTCACCGTGACGCCGCCGTCGGGCAAGGCGTACCCGCTCGACCCGCAGATCATCATCAAGAACGCAGCGGGCGACGTGGTGGCCGATGTCTCGGAGTACGCGTCGAAGGCGACCGCTTCGGTCGACGTGAAGGCCGGCACGTACACCATCACCGTGAAAGACTCGGGCGGTGACTCGGTGAAGGGCGGCTTCGACTACAAGCTCGAGATCGCGTCGCTGAACAAGCAGGCCGACGCGAAGGAGCCCGCGGTGGCGAACGCCGAAGGTGGCGAGGCGCCAGCGGCGGCGGCGAACGACGGCGCGCCCGTGCAGATCGACGCGGCGAAGCTGGCGGCCGAGCTGATGGCTCGCCAGGCGCACTACGACGGCAAGACGCTCGAGGTGAAGGGCCAGGTCGCCGAGGTCGTGACCGACGTCGACACCACCATCGTGGTCTTCAACACCCCTGAGTCGGTGACGGGCGTCGAGGCCGGCGTGACGGCGACGCTGCCTGCGAAGGCGAAGGTGAAGAAGGGCCAGTTCATCACCGTGCGCGGCCTCGCGAACGACGACGAGAGCGGCATCATTCTCACGGGCGGCGAGCTGGTGACGGGCGGCAAGTCGGTGGCGGCGGCTCCGAAAGCGGGCGCGGCCGGGAAGAAGCCGGCGGGCAAGAAGGTTCAGCCCCGCAACTCGAAAAAGTAGTCGTGCGTCACCACTGACTTTCAGCCGACGCAATACAGCTTCTGAAAGGAGCGCGACGCTTGGACCGGGCGCGCGTTCCGCGAGTGGGCCCGTGACCGATGAGGTCGCGGGCCCTTCGTGTTTTAAGGGCCGGGAGCGTGAGGCGGAACAGAATCAAAGCCGCAGCCATGGCCGTGCTGCTCGCGGTGGGCGGCGCCTACGCGCTCTCGAGCTGGGACTGGTGCGGCCACCCCGAAGCCAGCGCGCCGAAGCTCGTCTCGCGGCTGCAGGCGAGCGGGCCGCTGTCGGCGGGCGCGGCGGCGGTCGAGGTGAAGGTGCCCTACCCCATCGTGACCGCCGGCTACGGCCCGCCGCTGCGGCAGACGGTGTCGAGCGGTGCGCCGATCATGGCTCGAGCGGTAGTGCTGCGCTCGGGTGACGTCACGTTCGGGCTCGTCGCCGTCGATCTCGTGCTGGTGCCCGACGACGTTGCGGCCGAGGTGCGGGCGAAGAGTGGCCTGGGCGATACCTGGGTCGCCGCGACGCACACGCACAGCTCGATGGGCGGCTACGACAAGAGGCTCGTCGCGCAGCTCGCGGGCACGGGGCGGTTTCGTGAAGACGCGCGCAGCGCGGTCGTGGTCGCCGCGGTCGACGCGCTGAAGGCGGCGGCAGGGCAGCTCGTGCCCGTCACCGCGCAGGCGGGTCACGGCACCTGGGCGGGCAACGTGCCGCGCACCGGGGCCGAGGCCGACCCGAGCCTCCACGTGCTCGCGCTCGGCGAGGTCGCGCGGCTCGAGCTGCTCGCGGCGCACCCGACCACGGTGAAGCCACCGGCGACCGCGCTCGACCCCGACTACCCCGGCCGGCTCGCCGGCGACGCGGGCGTCACGCTGGTGCTGCAGACGGCGGGCGCGAACGCGAGCACGGCCGAGAACGACCCGGTCGCGGCGGCGGCGTCGGCGTTCGGTGCGATTGCGCTCCACGCGCTCGACGCGCCGGCGCTCTCAGTCACGCGCGTTCAGCTCACCCCACCCGCCCCCGACGCGTCGCGGCTCGTGCCGCGCCTCTTCTCGATGCCGGGCAAAAACTTTCTCTGCGCGTCGGCGCCCCGAGAGGCCGAGGTCGGCGTCTTCAGGCTCGGTGACTTCGAGCTCGCCGCGGTGCCGGCCGAGGTGACCTTCGGCGCGGCGCAGGTGCTCGGGGTGACCCCGCTCTCGCTCGCCAACGGCTACCTCGGGTACGTCGAGCCCGCCGACGTCGTCGAGCGCGGTGAAGGCGAGTCGAAGCGGCAGTACTACGCGGCCGGCCTGCTCGAGGCGTTTCGCGCGGCCCTCGCGGTGGCCCGTCAGCCCTCGCCGTAGACCGGCAGCGTGAGCGGCTCGCCCTCGATGATGAGGTTCGGGTCGGTGATGTTCGGGTTCAGCGCGAGAAGGTCGGCCATCACCTCGTCGGCCGTCGGCGTGCCGCCGTTTTCGGCGCTGAGCCGGGCTGAAATTTCGCCGAGCGTGTCGCCGCCGACGATGGTGTACGTCGTCGTCTGCGGCGCGTCGGCGGCGCCTGCGCCGTCGGTCTGCGCAGCGGCTTCGGTCTGCGCAGCGGCTTCGGCAGCGGTCGTCTCGTCGGGCGGCGGCGTCGTGCTGATGCCGCGCGTGCGCACCTCACCGTCGATGAGCTCGAGCTTGCCGGCGAGCGTCGCGATGGCCGCGGGGTCGCCGCCCGACGCGCGCAGCTCCTCGAGCTCGGCCTTCACCTCGGTCTGCTCGGCGAGCAGCGCGTCGTCGGTCAGGGCGGGCAGCGCGTCACCGAGCTCTTCGAACGTGGTGTCGGGGTCGTCGACGACGCGCTGGGCCTGCTCGCTGCGCACGGCGTTGAGGCGCTCGACGTGGCCAGCGACTGCGGCGGGGTCGTTCGTGTCGGCGATCGCGCCGAGCAGGCGCTGCTCTTCGGCGGCGAGCTCGCGGTCAGACAGCTCGGGCAGCTTCGCCTGGTACTCGGCGATGGGCGTCTCGGGGTTCTGCAGGCCCCGCTTCGCGAGCTCGGCCTTCGCGGCCTCGAGGCGCCACTTCGCTTCGAGGGCCTTCTTCGGGTCGCGGTCGGCCCCGGTGGTGGCCTCGTCGAAGCGCTCCTGCTGCAGGGCGACCTCGGCCTCGAGCTGTGCGTCGGTCATGTTCGACAGCTGGCGGCCGTAGGCCCAGCGCTCGAGCGCGTTCTGCCGCTGCTGCGCGCTGCGGTCGACGAGGTCGACGGGCGCGCGCAGCTTCGCCTGCTCGAGCAGGTCGACGGGCCGGCGAACCGGCGGCTCGTGCGGCGGCGGCGCGGGCGGCCTGTGGGTGAGCGACTCGGGGGTACGAACAGGGAGCTGGTTCTTGGCGATGGCGGTCATGCCCAGAAGGAGCCGACGACCTCGATTTCTCCAACTCCGAGAGCGGTAAGCGCGGCTTACAAAATGAGCCACAACCCGGCACCGGCGGCGGCCGAGGCGGCAGCGATGACGAGCGAGACGAGCGACACGGTGAACGCGCCGTTCGAGTCGTTCGCCAGGCTCTGCGCACGGGTGCGGCTCAGGCTGCTCGATGAACGGTCGGGCGAGTAGCTGGCGTCGAGCTGGCCCTTGAGCACGGTGCCGGCGATGACGGCGGCGAGCGCCGTCAGCGCCCCGACGCCGGCGATGGCGAACGTGGCGCCCAGCCCGATCGAGCGTACGGGCAGCGGGCGCTCTTGCGCCGCGGGCACCACGATGAGGGGCGGCGGCGGCGGCGCAGAAGCGGGGTTGGGCGCGCGGGCCGGCTCGGGCGTGACGACGGTGAAGGTGCCCTTCAGCTCGCGGGCGAAGGTGCGCGTCTCGGCGGCGAGCACGGCGCCGAGCTTCGGCAGCTTCACCAGCGTGGCGCGCTCGGCGATCGGCGTGGGCAGCTCGGGCACGATCGCCGAGAGGCGCAGCACGTACTGGTCGACGACGCGGCCGACGTCGACGGCGACGAGCACGTCGACGTTGAGCAGGTGCAAGAGGCCGATGAGACACACGCGGTCGTTGCCGCAGCTCTCGGAGCTCTCGACGCCGCTCGCGGCCATGCGCTTCTTCGCCTCGGCGGCGCCGACGACGTTGTTCACCTGCTCGGCGGCGAGCGCGTCTTCGAGCGCGGCGGTGACCTTCGCGACGACCGGCGCGCCGACGTCGACGCGGCGCGACACCACGATGGCGACGGTGGGGTCGGCGGCGAGCAGCGTCGAGACGACGTGGGCGAACACGGCGGCGAACAGGCTACCGCTTCTTCACGTACCCCGCGCGCACGGCGTCGAGCATGCGCTCGACCTTCTTCAGATCATCGAGCGCCTGGGCGTTGCGGGCGCGCTTGTCGGCGTCGTCGAGCAACAGCTGCGCCGAAGGGTCGGCCTTCGTCGCGCGTCGCAGCGAGTCGATCTGAGCGAGCAGCTCGCCACGCCGGGTCTTCACGTCGACGACCTTCGGCGACGCGCCGCGCTTCGGAGCCTCGCTGTCGGGCACGGGAGCCGCGACCGGCGGCGGCTGCGGTTGCGGCTGGACGACCTCGGCGCGAGGGGGCGGCGGTGGTGGCGCGAGCTCTTGGGTCGGCGCCGATTGACGGGCGAGCACGACGAGGGTGACGGCGAGCACGGCTCCGAGGGCGGCCGAGACGGCGATGAGCGGGCCCCGGCGAGAGCGCGGCGGGTCGGGGGTGGTGGCGGCGGCGATGTCGTGAGGCGTGAGCAGGGGCCTCGCGAGCGGCTCGGTCGTGTCGTCGGCGGGCAGCTTCTGGAGCGCAGTGAGGGTCTCGAGCACGCGCTCGGCGGTGCCGCGCGACTTCGGCTCTTTCGAGAGCAGGCGGGCGACGAGGGCGTCGAGCGTCGGGTGAACGGCAGGCGTGACGGTCGAGACGGCGGGCGGCGCGACGTCGATGTGCTGGGCCATGACCTCGGCGGCGTGGCCGCGAAACGGGCGGCCGCCGGTGAGCAGCTCGAAGGCGATGACGCCGAGCGCGTAGAGGTCGACCTCGGCGCCGGGGGGCTCGCCGCGCACCTGCTCGGGCGACATGTACTCGGGGGTGCCGAGAATCGAGCCGGGCTGGGTGTGCGGGCGATCGTTGGTGAGCAGCTTGGCGATGCCGAAGTCGAGCACCTTGAGCAGGCGCTTGCCGTCGGGCTCGAGCACGAGAAAGAGGTTCGAGGGCTTGAGGTCACGGTGCACGACGCCGGCGGCGTGGGCGGCAGAGAGCGCCGAGACGAGCTCGACGAGCAGGTCGACGGCCTCGCGCGGGGCGAGCGCGCCAGTGCGCTTCAGGTAGTGGCTCAGGGGCTCGCCGACGAGGTACTCCATGACGAAGTACTGCTCGCCGCCGGGCAGCGTGCCGAAGCTGAAGATGTCGATGATGTTGCGGTGGCCGATGGTGTTGGCGGCGCGGGCCTCGTCGATGAAGCGGCGGGTGGTGCTCTCGGTGCCGGCGAGCTCGGGCTTGATGACCTTGATGGCGACGGGCTTGCCGATGACGGGCTGAATGCCGCGGTAGACCATGCCCATGCCGCCCTCGCCGATGCGATCTTCGACGCGATACTCGCCGACGGTGGCGCCGATGAGGGGGTCGTGCTGTTGGGTCTGCTCGGACTCGAGCGGGCTCTGTGCCGCGAGGTGCTTCATGACGTCGCGGCAGCTGTCGCAGCCGTCGACGTGCTTCTTGAGCTGGTCGAGCGCGGGCGTGGCCGAGAGGCGCCCCTCGGCGAAATCGAGCAGCAGCGCTTCTTCCGGGCACTCGTTCACGGCGACCTCACGTATCTTAAGAGGCCGATGGCCCGACCGAACAAGGAGACCCTCGCGGCGCTCGAGAGAGCGCGCGCCGCCTGGCCGGGTCTGGCCCTCGACGAGAGCGAGTTCCTCGCGTGGCTCGAGCTGCGCACGGCGGGCGCGAAAGAGATCAACGTCGAAGACCTGTGGCTGGTGCGGGCGTGCGAGCTGAACCTGCCCAAGGCGCTGTCGCTGTTCGAGCGGCAGGCGTTGAAGCCGGCGCTCGCGGGGCTGCCCGAGCGCATTCGGGCCGACGTGGGGCAGCGGGTGTTGCAGCGGCTGTTCACGGGGGCTGACCCGAAGATTCGGCAGTACCGGGGGCGAGGCCGGTTGGCGCGGTGGCTCCACGTGGTGGCGCTCAGAGAGAGCCGCACCGAGCGGCAGCAGGCCGAGCGCGAGACGGTGCCCGATGATCTGTCGCGGCTGGCCGGGGCGATCTCGGCGAGCGGTACGTCGGGGCTCGAGCGAGCGCTGCACAAGCAGGCGCAGGGCGTGCTCGCACGCGCGCTCGAAGCGCTGGGCCCAGACGAGCGCAGCCTGCTCGCTCGGCACTTTCTCGGCGGTGAAACGCACCAGGCACTCGCGAACGAGCTCGGCATCCCACGGAGCACCGTCGCGTACCGGCTGACACGGCTGACGCAGCGAGTGCTCGAGTCGACGCGCAGCGGGCTGCGCGAGCTGGGGCTCACCCCATCGCAGCTCGAGTCGCTGCTCGGCGCGATGCGCAGCCAGGTCGAGCTCACGTTTTCGATTCTTCGAGGCTCGTGAGGCGCGGGGCGCGGCTGGCATGGGTGCTCGTGTTCGTCGGCTGCGAGTGCGCGCAGGTCGAGCCTTTGGCCCGGTACGCGTGTGATGAGAACGGTCAGTGTCTGAGTGGTGAGCGCTGTGTCGGGGGCTTCTGCGAGCGGGTCGATGGGGGAGCGGCGGGCGGCAGCGGAGGCGGTGGCGACACGGCAGGCGGGGGTCGTGCGGGCGGCGGCGTCGCGGGCGGCGGGAGCGCAGGCGGGGCGCCGTTCGATGCCGGCTGCGCGGGTCGCCCCGACCCCGTCGACGCGCTGGGGCTCGACGAAAACTGTGACGGCGTCGACGGCGTCGCGGCCGAGGCGGTGTTCATCGACCCGCTTCACGGCACCGTCAACGGCGAAGGCACTCGCGCGTACCCGGTGAGCTCGTTCAGCAGCGGGCTCGTGAAGATCGGGCCCGCGGGCAAGGTGCGGTTCTTCGTGGCCGAGGGCACGCTGACCGAGACCGAGACGGTGAGGCTCGGCGCGTACTCGGTGCACGGCGGCTACTCGCGCACCGAAGATGGCGGCTGGGTACGCAGTCGGCTGCGCCTGTCGGGGTGCGGCGACGGCGGGCGGCCGATTCTGTACGGCGCACCGGTCGCGATGAGATGTGACCCAGGCGATGCATCGGTGACGATCGAGTCGCTGTGCATCGTCGCCGCTGACGCCGACGCCGGGGCGTCGATCGGCCTCGCGATCGTCGGAGGCGGTGATCGCACGGTGCTCGGCGAGCTCGACGTGACGGCGGGCGTGGGCGCCGACGGGCCCGACGGAGCCGACGGTGATGCAGGGGCCGACGGCGAACCGGGCGAGCCGGGCCAGCGCGGCGGGCCCTCGGTCGATCGGGTGGCCGGCGGCGACGGGGGTCGCGCGACCTGCGGCCTGAGCAACGGCGGCAACGGAGGAGCAGGCCGTGACAGCGCGAGCGGTCTTCCGGGCCAGAGCGCCGAGGGCGCCCGCGGGGGCGTCGAAGGAGCGCTCGTTACGGGGTCGTGTACGAGCTCGTGCACGTGCGGCACGGTCACTCGCGCCGGGGGCGACGGCGCCCCCGGGGATGCCGGTGTCGACGGCGATGCCGGCCGGGCAGGCCACGGCATCGGGGCGGTCACCGCGGCGCTGCTGTGGCAGCCGGTGAGCGGAACACCTGGCACAGCCGGCACGCGCGGCAGGCCCGGAGCTGGCGGGGGCGGAGCGGGTTGGTACCGGCTCGACAGCACCGGCGTGACGGGGGCATCTGGCGGCGGCGGTGGAGCGCCGGGGTGCCCCGGGGCGGGTGGCGGTGCCGGCATGAGCGGAGGCGCATCGATCGGGCTGCTGTTGCTCAACGCGAAGCCGACGCTCGTTGGCGACGTGAGCTTGACCGCACGCAACGGAGGCAACGGGGGCAGCGCCGGGGTGGGCGGCCGCGGCGGCGAAGGCGGCATGGGCGGTGACGGGGGGCCGGGGTTCGAGATGTGGTGCAACGGCGGCGACATCGCGCTCGATGGCGGTGCTGCGTTGGGCCAGCAGCCCCTGCCCGGGCCGCTCGGCACGCGCGGCGGCGCCGGCGGTCAGGGAGGCCGAGGCGGCAATGGCGGCAACGCCGGCAGCGGCGCGGGCGGCCCCTCGGTGGCGATCTTCTGCGCCGATGGCGGCTACACCGGCATTCCCACCCGGCGCGACGTGGGCAGCGGCGGCATGGGCGCGATGGGAGCCGACGGCGGCCTCGTCGCGCAGCAGTACGCCTGCACGATGTGAAGGCGCGTTGTCGGCTGCACGCACGGGCGCCAGGAGCCGCCTCGCGCGCCGGGTTCCAATGCGCGGCCTTGTCGTGTCTCATTACACGTTAAGGTCGAGACGAACCGTGGCGGCGACGGAGAACGAGCTGTGGGAGAAGACGGTGCTCCGCGACATCGCGGTGGGCCGCACGGTGGGCGAGTACGTGATTCGCCGGCGCATCGGCGAGGGCGGCATGGGCATCGTGTACGAGGCCGAGCACCCGCAGATCGGGCGGCGCGTCGCGATCAAGGTGTTGAGGCCCGACCTCACGGTCACGAGAGACCTGCTCAGCGAGGCGCGCGCCGTCAGCCTGATTCGGCACCGCCACATCATCGATGTGTTCGGCTTCGGCGAGCTCGAGGGGCTCGGGCAGTACCTGGTGATGGACTACCTCGAGGGCGTGCCGCTCGACGAAGAGCTGCGCGCGCGAGCGCCCCTGCCGACCGCAGAGGTGCTCACGGTGCTCGACGACACGCTCGCCGCGCTGGCCGCCGCGCACGCGAAGGGCGTGATTCACCGCGACCTGAAGCCCGGCAACCTCTTCATCGTGCGCGAGTCGGGAGGTACGCGGTACGTGAAGGTGCTCGACTTCGGGCTCGCGAAGCCGCCAGCGGCGATGGTGCCCCCCGAGCGGCGAACGCGCGAGGGTGTCGCCATGGGCACCCCCGAGTACATGTCGCCCGAGCAGGCGCAGGCGCTCGCCGTCGACGGCCGCACCGATCTCTATGCGGTCGGCGTCATCGCGTTCGAGATGTTGACCGGGCGCGTGCCCTTCGAGGGCGACTCGGCGCTCGCGGTGGCGATGAAGCAGGTGGCCGAGGCACCGCCGACGCCGCGCGCGCTGCAGCCGTCGATACCGCTCGTGCTCGAAGAGCTGGTGCTGCAGCTGCTCGAAAAAGACCCGAACCGCCGGCCGGCGAGCGCCGAGGCCGTGCGCGGTGAGCTGAAGCGCATTCGCCGCGAGCTGGCCGCCGAGACGACGTCGGTCGGTGGGCCGCGGCCTCCAGATGATCTGCAGGCGGGCCCGACCGAGCAGAGCCCCGCGCTTCGCGCGCCCGACACGCAGCCGGCCTCGGTGCCGGTGATGCCGAACGCGAAGAGCCCGCTGCCGATTCTGCTCGGCGCTGCCGCGTTCGTCGTGCTGGGCGCCGGGTTGTTCGTGGCGTCACGGCCGCCAACCCAGGGCGTCGAGCCGCCACCGCCGCCACCGCCGCGGGCCGCGCCGGTCGTGGTGGCGGCTCGTCTGCCCACACCTGCTCCCGAGCCGGTCGAGACGCCGGTCGTCGCGCCCGAGCCGGAGCCCGCGCCCGAGCCGTCGAAGCCGAAGCCGGCGCCGGCGCGCAAGGCGCTGATTCAGTTCGTCACGCGCGGGTGTACGACAGAGATCATGGCGAACGGCAGCGTGCTCGGCCGAACGCCGCACGGCCCCTTCTCGCTGCCGGCCGGCGACTACACGTTCAAGCTCAGCAACCCCCAATGCGACCCGCCGTCTCATCAGCAGCGCCTGCAGCTCGCCCCGGGTGCGTCGCGCACGATCGACGTGTCGTTCAAGGCCGTTACCAATCGGTAATGAGACGAGCGACCCGATGCAGTCGCAGTAGGCTGCGCGCGCATGCCGTTCGTGCTGTTGCTGAGCCTGCTCGCAGCACGTGACGCCCGGCTGGCCGCAGCGATCGATCGCTACGAGACGGCGAAGTTCACGGCGGCGCGCGACGCGCTGATCGAGCTCGTCGATCGCCCCGAGCTCGAAGAGACCGAGCGCATCGACGCGCGCACCTACCTCGCGGCCTGCTACCTCGAGCTGAGAGACCGGGGCAGCGCGAAGCTGCAGCTGCGTGAGCTCGCGAGGCGGTTCCCCGGCGCGAGGCCATCGCCGGCGACGTTCGCTCCCGAGCTGATCTCGCTCGCGAACGAGGTCTGGGCCGAGCTCGAGAAGTGGAGGCCGGCCGAGCCGGCGCCCGCCGCGGCTCGGCCGTTGGTGGTCGAGGCGGTGGCTCCGGCGCCACCGGTCGCGCCCAGAGAGAAGGCGGCGCCGAGCCGCGCGCTGGCGTTCGTGCCGTTCGGCATCGGCCACTTTGCGCGCGGCGACTCGGCGCAGGGCGCGGTGTGGCTCTTGGCGCAGGTCGCGCTGTTCGGCATCGCGGCCGGCGCGCTGGCCGGGCTCGACGCCCTGATCGTCGACGGTGGCGCGTTCAAGGGCGGCACCGTGTACCGCGACCAGCTGGGCACCGCCGAGGCGCTGAAGTTCACGTACCCGGTCGCGTTCTGGGCGGGC
>JAEUJP010000516.1 GCA_016793725.1 Myxococcaceae bacterium
TTCAGGTCGGCCTGATCGACCCGCTGCAGCGCCGCCTCGTGCAAGAGCGCCTGCACGAACTGGTACGACCCCGACGACTGCTCGGCCGGAGCGATGATGCCCCGCTCGACACACTCGGCCGACGCCGCCGCCACGTCGAGCGGCGTCTCGACCGCCGCCGCCACCAGCTCGATGGGAAACACCCGGCCCGCCGCCGCGCCCACCCGCAGCAGCATGCGCGCGCCGCCCGACAGCCGGTCGAGCCGCGCCGCCGCGACCGCCACCAGCGACTCGGGCAGCGTCGCCCCGTCGGCCGACAGCGCCCACTCGCCCTGCACGAGCCGCGTCGCCCCGCTCTCGATGAACGACGCCAGAATTTCGCGCGCGAACGCCGGGTTGCCGTCGGCCCGCTCGACCACCGCGTTCGAGAGCCGCACCGACGGCTTGCCAGACGGCAGCCGGTTCGCCACCACCTCGGCGATCTCGCGCCGCTCGAGGGCTTTGAGCTCGACGCGCTTCAGCTTCGGCCACAGCCGCTCGGTGCCCACCGGCCGCGCCGCCGCGATGAAGCACACCGGCGACCGCGCGCTGCGCGCCAGCACCTCGGCGATGAGGTCGATCGACGCCGTGTCGCACAGGTGCGCATCGTCGAGCACGATCGCGAACGGCTTCGCCGCCGCCGCGGTCTGGAAGAGCGACAGAATCGCCGCGCGATCGAGGCTCTGCTCGTCTTCAGCGGTCGCGCCGCCCAGCCCCGGCTTCGTGCCCGGCGCCGAGCCGAACAGGTGCTCGAGCCGCCCGATGTCGGCCGACGCGATGCCGAGCCGCGTCAGCCCCTGCAGCGACGTCGCCGTCACGTCGACCTTCGCGTTGTCGCGCCGGCTCAGCGACACCACCAGCTGCCGAATCACGTCGAGCGGGGTATCGGCGCCGAAGCGGCCCCCCCGCGCACGAGACACCAGAATGCCCGACGCCCGCGCGATGCGCGCCGTCTCTTGCATGAGCCGAGTCTTGCCGAGGCCGGCCTGCCCGAGCACCAGCATGCCGCCCACTCTGCGGTTCTTGACCAGGTCGAGCACGGTGCGCACGTGGCCGAGCTCGACGTCGCGGCCGACGATCGGCTCTTTGCCGGCGTCTTCTTCGTCGCTGGTGCCCGCGAGCTCGTAGACCGAGCCGAGGCCCTCTTCGCCGCTCAGCGGCGGGCGCTCGTTGAACGTGAGCCGGCCCGCACCGATCTTCTGCACCGCGCGCGAGACGAGGGGCTTTTCGGTCGGGGCCGCAGCGGCGAGCCGGCGCGCGACGGTCAGCACCTCGGTGACGGCGGGTGACTCGAGCAGGCTGCCGCCGCCGACGCCCGCGACGATCGACGTGTGAATGCCGATGCGCAGCGTGATGGCGCGCGAGAACTTCGCGTTTGCCGCGCGCAACAACCGCACCATCTCGAGCGCGAGCTTCAGGGCCCGTTCGGTGTCGTCTTCGTGAGCCTGCACCGCGCCGAACACGGCGAGCACGCAGTTGCCCATGAAGCGCTCGCCCAGGCCGCCGGCCTTCGACAGCGCCTGCAGCAGCTGCTCGTGCAGCTGGTTGATGGCGGTGCGCACGGCGCTCGCGTCCATCACTTCGGCCAGGGCGGCCTGCCCGCCGACCTCGGCGAACAGCACGGTGAGCGGCCGGCGCTCGGCGCTCGCGGCGAGATCGGTGAGCTTGGTCGCGTACGAGAGCAGCTGGTCGGGCAGGGTGCCGCGCAGCCCCGAGAGCTGCGACGCGGTCGGGGCCGGCTGCGGCGTCGCCTGCTCGGCGAGCCCGTGCGGTATCGGTGAGATGCCGGTGGCGCCGCGCAAGCCGAGGCGCAAGAGCTCGAGCGCACGGCGAAACTCGAGCGCCGAGCGGTGCCGCCGGTCGGGCTGCTTCTCGAGCGCCTTCAACACGATCGCGTCGAGCCCCGCCGGCAGCTTCAGCTTCGACACGGCCGACGGCGACATCGGCGCGGCCATCACGTGCTTCTGTGCGAGCTCGATGTCCGACGAGCCGGCGAACAGCTTGGTGCCGGCCAACATCTCCCACAGCAAGACGCCCACGGCGTAGATGTCGGTCGCGGGCTCGGGCTCTTTGCCGAGAATCTGCTCGGGCGGCATGTAGCCGGGCGTGCCGACCATCATGCCGGTCTGGGTGAGCCGCTCTTCTTTGTCTGAGCCTGCCCCGACGATCTTCGCGATGCCGAAGTCGACGACCTTCACGAGGTCGCTGCCGTCGCCGAGCTTCGCGATGAGCACGTTGTTCGGCTTCAGGTCGCGGTGAACGATGTGGTGCGAGTGCGCCTCGTGCAGGGCGCTCAAGATCTGCTCGGTGATGAGCAACACGCGCTCGATCGGGAGCGGCGACTCTTCGTTGATGACCTGCTTCAGCGTCTTGCCATGGACATATTCCATGACGAAGTACAGGTGGCCGTCGTCGGTGCGGCCGAAGTCCATGATGCTGACGATGTTCGGGTGGCGCATCGCCGCCGTCGCCTGGCTCTCGCGCTCGAACCGCTGCACCACCTGCGGCTTGCTGGTGAGTGACGGCAGCAGCGTCTTGATGCACACCGGCAGCTTCAGCTTCGTCTGCTCGGCCCGGTACACCTTGCCCATGCCGCCCTCGCCGATCACCGAGAGCACGCGGTAGTTGCCGACCTGCTTGCCGATGAACGGGTCGCCGGCGACGGCCTGAACGGGCAGGGGGGCCCCGCACTGGGAGCAGAATCTTGCGGCGGCGCCCCGCGGCGCTCCACAAGCCGAACACGTGACCATGGGCGCGCCGAGCATAGCGCCCAATCGCGTCACTGACAGCGATGGCTGCGAACGCAGAGCACGCGTAGAGCGTTGGTTGGTGCGGGCGCAGCGCCTTCGAGCGCGCCGCGCGGCCTGGCCCGTCAGCTCGAGAGACGGAGCCACCCTCGCACGGGCGGGCACCGACCGGCGCAGGAGTCGGGGTGCCGAGGTGCGGCACCAGCGGCATCACGCGACGGCGTTGCGGAATTGTGCTGCGCGCGACGGTTACTGCAGCTCGCCGAGTCGCGAGCGCGCGGCCGCGAGACGATCGAGCGCGGCACGAATCGTATCGCTGATCATCTTCTTGTCGGCGCGCGGGCTGTCGGTCACTTCGCTCATCACGCGCTCGAGGTCGACCTGCGCCTCAGCGAGGTTCGTGGTCGCTTCCTGGAGCAGCTGTGCAACCGACGTGGGTGGGCTGGCGTTCGCCATGGCTTCTTTCTCCAAGCCGATGACGATGGCGTCGACGAGGTGAAGCCCTTCTATCACACTCGTGTGGGCGGCCACGTTCGATGAGGCGTACCGTCGAGGCGTGGCGACTGCTACGACAACGCCCGCAACTTCCGACTCAAACGACCGACAACTCGGCCGCAGCACGAACCGATCTCGTAGTGGATGTTCGCTGTTCAACCCGTCCACGAAATCGGATCAGGCTCTGGCAAGCACGCAGCCCTCCTCGCTCAGAACAAATGCAACGCCGCTCACAGCGAGGGAACCGTGTGAACACGTGGGAGGTCACGTTTTCCGTCAGCGGCACGCGCCGCTGGTGCAGTCGGCGCCGCAGCAGTCGGCGTTCGTGCCGCAGGCCTCGCCTTCGTTGCGGCACGTCAGTGCCCCGCTGCTGTCCTTCTTGATCGTCGGCGGAGCCTGGAGCGGGATATCCGCACAGCCCCCGCTGCTGAAGCACCAGCGCTGCTTGTACGTTCGCTGAACAGGCGGCTGCGCGTGCACCGGAGCCTGGGCGGGCGGGGCTGGCGGCTCCGGCGCGTACGGCGTCACGGGCATGCCACCGAGCAACGCGGGGACCTGGTAAGCGGTTGCCCGTGGCTCGTCTGGCGAACCGGCGTTCTCGTAGCGCTCCTCGCCCAGCGCGGTCGAGTCGCGGAAGGGCAAGCGCGTTCGCATCCCGGTCCGCACGGTGAACTCGACTCCGGCCCCGTCTCGCAAGTAGCGCGGCTCGGCGTTCAGCCAGCGGTACCGGCCGTTCGTCGTCTCGACCTTTGACGAGGCCAGCATCGGCCCGCCCCGCCAATCTCGTTCGTGCTTCTCCCGCTTCCAGCGGTTCAGCACGACGGTCTCGGCCCACGGCTCGTCGGTCTTCGGCGATTCGATCACCGAGATCACAACCTCGCAGTCATTTGTGAGGAACACTTGATGGTGCTGATCGGTCAGGCACTCGGTGCTCGACCACACCGTGCCGCCGCTGGTGATGCAGCGCGACGTGCAGCTGGTCCCGCTCCGTGTCTGCTCCAATCGCGCTGAGCCATCAGCCGATCGGCGCGCCCAGGTGACGGTTTCCTCCTGCGGCGTGCTGGGGCGGCTGTCCGGCTTCGGCGCAGCCACCTCCGCGGGAACAGGTAGAACTGGCTCTTCTTTGCGCGCGCAAGACAAGAGCACGCAAACCGCGCAGCTGAACCACGGCACCCACCCGGCCATGCCTGCCAGCCTACCGCGGTCGCTCTGTGAATGGAGCGTCGAGCGTTCGTCCAGCCGCTGTGTGAACCGCAGCCTGCTCAGCGACAATTGCGGCGCAGCGGTGCAGTGCACGAGCCGCGGCTACTATGACGGCATGCGAGT
>JAEUJP010000549.1 GCA_016793725.1 Myxococcaceae bacterium
GCAGAAGCCCGCGGGGCCGGCGACGGTCGCGCTGCCGCCGGGGCGCTACGCGGTGCGCATGCGCACCGACGACGGCTACCGTGAGCGCACCGTCGAGGTGGCGGCCGACACGACCGCGAGCGTGCACGCCGACGACATGGCCGACGGTGAGCTCATTCGGGTGGCGGTGAAAGGCTCGGCCGACGCCTGGCTGAACGCGTCGGTGGGCGGCGCGCTGACGTCGGGCATGCTGGCGTCGCTGTCGTACGGCGCGGGGGCCGAAGCGCGGCTGCAGCTGCCGAAGCTCTTGCCCGGCGTGCTGGGGCTGGCCGTCGGCTTTCGGGTGAGCGACGGGCAGGTGTTCTCGCAGTACGAGGTCGAGGCGAGGCTCGGGTGGCTGTGGCGCTGGTCGCCGTGGCGGCTGTCGTTCGGCATCGGGCCCGAGGTCGGGTTCGTGGTGGTGGTGCAGAACGATCTGCCCGATCGCTCGCGGCGCATCGGCCTCGAGCCGTACTTCGGTGCAGCGGGCGAAGCGCGGCTCAGGCTCGCGGGGCCGCTGTCGCTCGTGCTCGGCGTGGGCGGCGGCGCGCTGGTGGTGAAGACGATCTCGCGGACCTCTGCGGTTCCTCGCGCGGCAGGGTTCTTGGGGCTGGCCTTCGACGTGCTCTAGGTAGGCGTCACGGCCTTCAGGCCGACCATCACGTCGCGGCGTTCGCCGCCCTTCACGAAGTCTTGAATGACACGCGCGAGCGCCGCGCCGAGCTGACCGATGAGCGGCAGGTGCTCACCGCCCTCGCAGGTCGCCTGGCCCTCTTGGTCTTCGGCGTCGGGCTTGAACCGCTCGTCCCACCGGACGATGCCGAACGTGCCGTCGCCCGAGATCGCGGCGTGCACGAGCGCCTTGTTCTTCGCGCGGGCGAAGGTCGACAGCACGGTGCGCGAAGCGAGGTTGTCGAAGCAGTCGACGATGAGGTCTGCCGCGCCGCAGAGCTGCTCGACGTTTTCGGCGCCGAGCCGCACGCCGAACGCCTCACACTTCGTGCCGTGAAAGTTGAGCAGCTGGGCCTTGAGCGCCTCGGCCTTGTTCTTGCCGACCGACAGCTTCACGAACGCCTGGGCGAGCAGGTTCTTCGACTCGACCCGGTCGAAGTCGACGAAGACGAGCGTGGGCTCGAGGTTGCGGCACAAGACCGCAGCCGTCGAGCCCAGCGCTCCGACTCCACAGAAGATGATTCGCTTCACGCGCCGAACGGAACCTTCGGGCGCAGGTAGATGCGCATGCCGTTCTGCATGCGGTCGACCACGAAGTTGTCGAACGCGTTGTCGGCGAGGTGCGGCACGTGGAGCGCCACCATCGCGCCCGAGCGGACGTGCTCGACCGCGATGCGGCGATCGTCGGCGTCGGTGACGTGGGCGTCGAGCTCGAGCGGGTAGTCGGCCGACAGGCCGTTGAAAGTGATGTTCAGGTGAGCCATTCGAAGCACCTCCCTACGTGAGACAGCGCCGACGAACTGCGACCGGCCCCCTGACCTTCAGCTCAGGCCCTCGGCGTTCTTCAGGTCTTTCATGCGCAGGCCGTTCTTCTTCAAGAGCCGGTAGAGCGACTGCATCGAGAGGCCGGTGCGGGCCTCGGCGTCTTTCATGTCGAAGTTCGAGCGCTTCATGATCTCGGCGAAGTAGCCGCGCTCGAAGTCGGCGACGACCCGATCTTTGGCCTCGTGGTAGACCATGCCGCCGACGAGCTCGACGAGCGAAGCGCCGCCCTCGCGCTTGCTGGTCTCGGGCTTGACGAGGAAGTCGAGCCACGAGGTGTTGCCGGTCTGCTGCATGAGGGCGCCGCGCTCGAGCACGTTGCGCAGCTCGCGCACGTTGCCGGGCCACTCGTAGCCCTCGAGCAGGCTCAACGTCTGGGCCGAGAGCTCGACCTGTGAGCCCAACTTCTTCACGAGCACCTGGGCGAGCACGGGAATGTCGGCCTTGCGCGTGCGCAGCGGTGGCAGGCGCACCTTCGCGACGGCGAGGCGGAAGAAGAGATCTTTGCGGAAGCGGTTCTGCTCGATCTCCTCCATCAGGTTGCGCGCGCTCGAGGCGATGATGCGGCAGTTGATCGGCTTCGACTTGCCGGTGCCGACGGGCATCTCGCGGGTCTCGATGACGCGGAGCAGGCGCGGCTGCACCTGCAGCGGCACCTCGGCGATCTCGTCGAAGAACAGGGTGCCTCCGTCGGCCTGAACCACGGCGCCTTCGGGGCCGAACAGCTCTTTGTCGGCGGTGGCGGCGTCGAGCAGCGAGCAGTCGACGACGCGGAAGGTGCCGAAGCGGCGGCCCGAGTGGTGGTGCACCGCGCGGGCGGCGAGCTCTTTGCCGGTGCCGGTCTCGCCCTCGATGAGGAGGTTCATGTCCTCCTTGGCGACGCGCTTGAGCTCGCTGAAGACCGCGCGCATCGCATCGGAGGCGCCGACGAGATCACCGAACGCTTCGCCGCCGGCGACCTCGATCTCGGTGCCGCGCGTCTGCTGCTTCACGGCGATCTTGGTCTTGCCGAGCTGCACCTTGTCGCCGGGCTCGACGTAGACCTGCATGACGCGGCGGCCTTCGATCCACGTGCCGTTTCTCGAGCCGAGATCGCGGAGCAACAGGCCGCTCTGGGTGCGCTCGACCTCGATGTGACGGCGGCTGACGGTGCCGTCGGTGAGCACGAGATCGTTCGTGGTGTCGCCGCCGACGCGCAGGAGACCGTCGAGGGTCGAGGCCTTCTTGCCCTTGTCGGGGCCACCGACGACCTCGAGGCTCCACTCGCGGACCTGCACGCGCTTGGCGTGCTCCACGGGCATGTTCACCGACTGAGTGGTTTCAGGGGCGGCGGCGGCTCGGCTCATGGGCCGGAGGTTCTACCCAACGCTCGCCCGTCAGGGCAGCAGAAGTTCGACGATCTCGCCCGTCGGCTTGCGCGCCTTCGCGGGCACCTGCGGCGAGAAGCGCAGCCGCGCCCAGACCTGTGGTGCGGCCGGCTGGCCGTCGAGGGTGGTGATGAGGTCGCCGTCGCCCAGGCCGCTTGGGCCGGGGCCCAACACGACGAGGCCGGGCAACATCTTCGAGATCTTCGCGGCCTTCGCGTCGTCGAGGCTGGGGTTCAAGAAGCGGGCGCGCGCCTGCAGAAAGAGGTCGAGCGACGCAGCGTCCATTCGTGCCATCTCGAGCTCGGCCGAAGGGCGGGCGGCGTCGGAAAAGCGAAGCGCCGCAGCGGGGGTGGCTGCGAACTGAACGGGGGGCAGCTCCTGGGTGGTGCGTGAGGTCGACCAGCGAACGACCTGCTTCACGGCGGCGCGCATGAGCTTGTCCATCAGCGCGGTGAGCTGCGGGGTGGGGTCATAGTCGGCGTCGGGCGAGGGCTCGGCGAAGGGGTCGACCTTCACGCTCGCAGAGCCCTCGACGATGATCTCGGCGCCGGGGGGAAAGACGACCTCGATGTGGCCGATGTACTCGGTCTCTTCCATCGCCGAGGCGCCCGCGCGGCGGCCGCGGGCGTCAGATGCTTCTTGAGAGGAGCTGTTGACGCGCTTCTCGGCCCACGGGCGAATGATGACGGCCTGATCGGGCCGGGCGCCCGTGGCCGTGAGCTGGGGGAGGGCGGTGGTGGCGACCCACGCGTGATCATCGTCGGCGCGCATGACCTTGAACTCGCCGGGGCCCCAGAACGAAAGAGTAGAGCCGCCGACGTCGATGGCGGAGCCGACCAACCGCTGAGACAGCTCGAAGCTGCGATAGGCGGGCTCCTCCCAACGAAAGCCGAACGGGTAGACGAAGGCGCCGACGAGCTCGAGTTGCTGAGAAGGCGAATGGGTCGATACGGAGACGGCGCTGCAGCCGGTCAAACCCAAGGCCATCACCACCAACGCAAGCCGAATCAAGAACCCTCCGGGGCCGGCACCATAACGAACTCGGGGCGGCGACCGGGGCAAACCGATGTTTCTGGTCGCTGCGCTCCCGTTTCCGCGCCAGAGGCGCGGGCCCACGAGCCACAAACGTCCCCGGCAGTTCCGAAGAGGCGCAGCCGCGAGCAAGAAAGACAGCTGAGTGCCGGTCCGCTCATGGCCTGTCTTCACTTCGCGCACGCCCCCGCGAGACCTCCACGGTTCTTGTGACGGGAGGACGGGCTAGCGGACCGGCACTCACCCCAAAAGCTAGCCCGCTACCGATCGGGAACCAAGTCGAAACGCGTCACGGAAAAACACCAATAAAAACAACGGCCTCCAAGCTTGTGCCTGGAGGCCGTCTTCCCGACATAACGGGTGTTACCGCAGTCCCTGTTTCTGGTCGGCCGGCGCACACTTGAACCGGTCTTTGCCGGCTGTGCCGAGGCAGAGCCTCGGCACCGGTGGCCGCCTGCCTCGCGGCTTACATGCCCATGCCGCCCATACCGCCCATGCCGCCCATGCCGGCGCCCGCAGGCGGGCCCTTGCCGTCGTCTTCTTTCGGGCGCTCGGCGACCATCGCTTCGGTCGTGAGCATCAGCGAGGCGACCGAGGCCGCGTTCTGGAGCGCGGTGCGGCTGACCTTCGCGGGGTCGATGACGCCGGCCTTGAGCAGATCTTCGTACTCACCGTTGGCGGCGTTGAAGCCGTACGAGCCTTCGCCCTCTTTGACCTTGTTCACGACGACCGAGCCTTCGAGGCCGCCGTTGAACACGATCTGACGCAGCGGCTCTTCGAGCGCGCGGCGAATGATGTCGACGCCCCACTTCTCTTCGTCCGTCCACCCCTTGCCCTTCTCGAGCGCCTTCAGGGTGCGGAGGTACGCGACGCCGCCGCCGGGCACGATGCCTTCTTCGGCCGCCGCGCGGGTGGCGTTGAGGGCGTCTTCGACGCGCGCCTTCTTCTCTTTCATCTCGGTCTCGGTCGCGGCGCCGACGTTGATGACGGCCACGCCACCGACGAGCTTGGCGAGGCGCTCTTGCAGCTTCTCGCGGTCGTAGTCAGACGTCGTCTCTTCGATCTGGGCGCGCATCATCTTCACGCGGCCTTCGATCTCTTTCTGCGAGCCGTTGCCGTCAATGATGGTCGTGTTGTCTTTGTCGACCTTCACGCGCTTCGCACGGCCGAGGTCGGCGAGCGTCAGGGTCTCGAGCTTGATGCCGAGATCTTCCGCGATCATCTTGCCGCCGGTCAGCGTGGCGATGTCTTCGAGCATGGCCTTGCGGCGATCGCCGAAGCCCGGCGCCTTGACCGCGCACACGTTCAGCACGCCGCGGATCTTGTTCACCACGAGCGTCGCGAGCGCCTCACCCTCGACCTCTTCGGCGATGACGAGCAGGGGCTTGCCGCCACGCGCCACCTGCTCGAGGAGCGGGAGCAGATCTTTCATCGACGAGATCTTCTTCTCGTAGATGAGGATGTAGGGGTCTTGAAGCTCGACCTCCATGCGGTCGGGGTTCGTGACGAAGTACGGCGAGAGGTAGCCGCGGTCGAACTGCATGCCTTCGACCACGTCGAGCGTCGTGTCGAGGCCCTTCGCCTCTTCGACGGTGATGACGCCCTCTTTGCCGACCTTGTCCATCGCCTGCGCGATGATCGTGCCGATGGTGGTGTCGCCGTTCGCCGAGATCGTGCCGACCTGGGCGATCTCTTTGTTGTCCTTCGTGGGCTTGCTGAGCTTCTTCAGCTCGCCGACGACGACCTCGACGGCCTTGTCGATGCCGCGCTTGATCTCCATCGGGTTGTGACCCGCCGCGACGAGCTTGCTGCCCTCGCGGAAGATCGCCTGCGCGAGCACGGTCGCGGTGGTGGTGCCGTCGCCGGCGACGTCAGAGGTCTTCGAAGCGACCTCTTTCACCATCTGCGCGCCCATGTTCTCGAACTTGTTCTCGAGCTCGATCTCTTTCGCGACGGTCACGCCGTCTTTCGTGATCGTGGGCGAGCCGAACGACTTCTCGATGACCACGTTGCGGCCCTTCGGCCCCAGCGTGACCTTCACCGCGTCGGCGAGGGTGTTCACACCGCGAAGAATCGCGTCGCGGGCGCGTGCGTCGAAAATGATGTCTTTGGCCATGGTCTTGCGCTCCTAGAAAAAAAGTCGGTTCACTTCTCGATGATGCCGAGCACGTCTTCTTCGCGGAGCAGCAGGTGCTCTTCGCCGTCGATCTTGATCTCGGTGCCGGCGTACTTGCTGAAGAGAATCGTGTCGTTCGCCTTGATGTCGAGCGGGCGAACCTTGCCGTCTTCGAGCACCTTGCCGTTGCCGACCGCGACCACCTTGCCCTCGAGCGGCTTCTCTTTGGCCGTGTCGGGGATGATGATGCCGCCCTTGGTCTTGTTCTCTTCGGCGAGGCGCTTCACGATCAGGCGATCCTGCAGGGGACGAATCTTCATGGCATTTTCCTTAGGTGGCTGCGGTTGATTGGCACTCACCCCATGCGAGTGCCAGAAATGTGTGCGCCGGCGATATAACCGGCGGCCCCCTCCCGTCAAGGCGCGTTGGCACTCGCCATGTGGGTGTGCCAGCTCAAGCCCCCGTAACTAAAGAGCTAAATTTGGTCTGCCGATGTGACGATTGCTACACTTGAGGTCGTCATGAGCAACCTGGTCGTCGGCAGTTCGTTGAAGGAGTTCTTTCGGCTGGTGGTGGGCGAAGCGGTGAAACACCAGCGGGTCACGGTGGCCGAGGTCACCGAGTTCTACCTGGTGAACCTCTTGTCGGAGTTCGCGCAGGCCGAGAAGCTGTTCGAGGCCGAGCCGCTCGCGGTGCTGTACCACAAGGCCCTGCAGGCCGAGCGCGACGAGCGGGTGCGCATGCTGCGCAGGTTGGGCGACCTGTCGCTCTACACCGCGGGCTTCTTCAAAGAGTCGCTGCGCGACCGCGTGGTGGGGCCCGACTACTACATTCAGATGGGCGCGAACGCGTATGCGTCGCTGGCGCAGATGTCGGCGAGCTCGAGCTTCGCGGGCGTGTACTGGGAGCTGCACCAGAAGTTTTCGGTGCTCACCGAGGTGCTCGAAGAGATCGCCGCGCGTGGGCAGTGCACGTCGCCGTCGGGCACGGTGCGCGTGCTCGAGAGCTTCGAGCGCGACGGCTCGAAGGCGCTCGGGCGCGTGCTGCTCGACGCGGGCATCATGCCCAAGGGCCTGCTGCCGAACTGAGCCCTGAATGCTGCTCGACCGCATTCAGGCGCACCTCGAAGCCATCTACGGGGTGCGCTGTGAGCTGAAGGCGTCTGACCACCTCGTCGATGCGGCGGGGGCTCGGGCGCTGGGCGGCCACGGCGATCGCGAAGAGCTGTTCGTGCGCGAGGCGGGCGATGCGCTCGAGCTGGCGCTGTACGTGCGCGCCGACGCCGACGGCTTCGCGGGCTTCTGCGAGGCGACCGAGGGGGTCTCGCACTTCATGTACCTCGTGCGCGCCGCCGAGCTCGATCGGCAGGTGTCGCTGCTCGAGCTCGAGGCGCAGGCCGAGGTCGACAAGTTCGCGTCGTGCGCGCTGCTCGGCTGGCGTCACGGCGACGTGCGGTCGCTGTACGAGCGCCTGTTCGACCGCGTGCAGTTTCGCGACGATCTCGCGCCCGACGCGCGGTGGCGCTACGAGCAGGCGAACCGGCTCGCGAAGGGCTACTGTCGCCGGCTGCTCGAGCTGGTGGTCGAGCGAAGGTTGGAGCCCCTGCTCGCGGAGCTGCGCGAGACCTACCGCATGGGCTCGGAGGCGAAGCTGTTGCGCCTGGGCGCCTGAATGCCGCGAGAGCTCTCGGCCGGAGGCGTCTGCGCGCGCAAGACGGGTGACGCGTGGGAGATCGCCGTCATCACCCCGCGCGGCAAGCCGAAGGTGAAGGCGCTGCCGAAGGGGCACATCGACCCCGGCGAGAAGCCCGACGCGACGGCGCTGCGCGAGACGCGCGAAGAGACGGGGCTCACGGGTCGGCTCAAGGCCAAGCTGGGTGACGTGAAGTACGTCTACAAGTGGGAGGGTAGGTCGATCTTCAAGATCGTGAGCTTCTACCTGCTCGAGTGGGAATCGGGTGAGATCGACGTGCTGACGCCCGAGATGCGCGTCGAGGTCGACCGCGCGAGCTGGGTACCGCTGACCCGCGCCGTGAAGGAGCTGTCGTACCCGGGCGAGCGCAAGATGGCGCAGATGGCGCTCGAAGCGCTCGACCCGTCGGCTAGACTGCCGGCCCGTTGAGCACGGGCCGCTACGAGGTCGTCGGGCGACTGCCGCCGGGGCAGGGGCGAAAGACGCTGCTCGCGGTCATCGGCGGCGCCTTCAAGCGCATCGCGGTGCTGAGGCCGGTCGAGGGGGCATCTTTGTTCCCCGTGGCGAACCTGAGCCCGAAGCTGCCGGCGCCGCTGAGCGTCGACGAGGTCGAGGGCACCTCGTACGCGGTCTACGACTTCTTCCCGGGCGCGACGCTGTTCGAGATCGCCCAGGTCTACCGTGAGCAAGATCAGCTGCCGCCGCTCGGGCTCGCCGCCCGCATCGTGATCGAGGCCGCGCGCATCGTTCATCTCGCGCACGAGCACGTCGACGCGCTGGGCCACGCCAGCGGCTTCGTGCATGGCGGCCTGGGCGACAGCGCGCTGTTGATGGGCTTCGACGGCGAGGTGCGCGTCATCGACTTCGGCCTGCGCAAGTCGAACCGCTTCGCGTCGCCCGAGGCGGTCAACGGCGGGCCGTACAGTGCGCAGAGTGACGTGTTCTCGCTCGCCGCGGCGCTGCACGCGGCGCTGACCGGCTTCGAGAAGCAGTACGCGGCCGTGGTGTCGAAGCCGTCGTCGCCGCGCGAGTTTCCTCCTCCGTCGACGATTCACCCCGACGCGACGCAAGAGCTCGACTCGCTGTTGATGCGCGCGCTGTTGCCCGACCCCGACAGCCGGCTCGCGTCGGCCCTCGAGCTCGCCGATGATCTCGAGCGCATCGTCGGCGCCCAGCTGCCGGCGCCGCAGGCCTGCGCGACGCGGCTGAGGCAGCTGTTCGAAGAGCGGCTCGACGGGTTGCGAAACATGGTGCCGAAGCTGACGGCCGACGGGCCGCCTCCGGCGGGGGCTCCGAAGCCTCGGGCGTCGAAACCATCGACGTCGGGCCAGCACACCGCCGTGCCGCGCAAGAGCGGGCCGCGGCCTTCGATACCGATGGGCACGCAGCCCGAGGTGAACCCGGTCGGGCTGGTGGGCAAGCGGCCGACGCCACCCGAGGTGAAGGCGCCTTTCGGTGACGACGACGGGCTCGACGACGAGCGCACGATCGTGGGCGACCCTCTGCCGGAGCCGTCGAGGCCGCCTGCGCCGCGCGGCTCGGGCCTCAAGAAGAAGGTGCCGGCGCCGCTGCCCGAGGTGCCCTGGGAAGATGGCGCGCTGCGGCCGAACGACGACGCGCTGGCGATCGAAGACGTGCCGACCGGCGTCTCGAAGCGGCACACGGGCGCGTTCACGGCGGTGGGCGGGTCGACGCACGCCGAGAAGGCCCGCGCGAAGGGGCAAGAGCTGGTCGACACCGGCGAGATCGAAGGTGACGAGGCCGACGATCTGCGCGACCAGCCGACGGTGGTGCGGGTGACCGGCCTGCACGGGAAGCTGAAGGTCGAGCCCCCCGCCGACGAAGAGGTCGCGGAGGCGTTCGGTGACCCCGACGCGGGTGACGAAGGGCTGCCCGAAGAGCCCGGCACGGCGATCATCACGTCGCGCGAGAGCCCGAAGGCGATGGGCGCGGTGGCGCCGCCCGGGCCGGGCGTCGACCCGAACGGGCCGCCGGTGCTGCTGCCGGTGTCAGACGTGCCTTCGCCGGCGGCGGGTGCGGCCGGGCCTTCGGGCACCGGCGACGGGCCGCTCGACGGGCCCGACACGGGCGTGCTCGAGCACAACAAGCCGAAGCCTCAGCCAGAGGCGAAGACCGAAGACGAGAAGCCGAAGAAGAAGAGGCGGGGCGGGGCGCTGCTCGCGATTCTGCTCTTGCTGCTCACGATCGCCGCGCTGTTCGTGGCCGGCATGGTGAAGAAGCCCGAGCTGATGAAGGCGAAGCTGGGGCCGGTCGCGGTGAAGGCCGACGCGGTCATCGTGAAGCTCGGGCTGCGCAAGGTGCAGGAGCCGCCACCCGCGCCGCCGCCTGAAGAGCCGCCGCCCGTGGTCGCTGACGCCGACGCGGGCGAGCCTGCGGCCCCGGTGGCGCTGCCACCCGAGGTCGTGCCGGATGCGGGCGCCCCACAGCTCGCGCCGCTCGAAGACGACCTCGACGGTGGTGAAGACGAATACGAAGACGACGACGGCGGCACGGCCTCAGACGGCGGCCGGCACGGCGACGGCGGCGTCACGCAGAAGGTGAAGAAGGTGAAGCGGAAGAAGCGCAAAGAGTGGTGGAAGACGCAGTGACACCTCCGCTCGCGGTGAGCGGAGCGCGGAGCGCGGAGTCGAACCGGTGGCGAGTCGCCACGCCGCGCCATCGCAGCTGCTCAGACGCGTGAACGCGCCAGCCGCTCGTCGCGCAGCTTCTCGAGCAGCGCGAGCGCGGCGTCGACCGTCAGGCCTTCACCGCGCGGTCGGTGATCTCGAGCGCCTTGTCGACGATGGCGAGACCCTCGAGCAGCTGCGCTTCGGTGATGCAGAGCGGCGGGTTCACGAAGAAGTTGTTCCACCTGACGAAGGTGTAGATGCCGTTGTCGAGCAGGGCCTTGCGCAGATCGTTCATCGGCTGGCTGTGCCCGTTGAACGGCGCGAGCGGCTCGCGCGTCTTGCGGTCTTTCACCAGCTCGACGATCGAGAACAGGCCGATCGACCGAACGTCACCGATGCTCGGGTGCTTCTCTTTGAGCGTGTTCAGCTCGCGCGCCAGCACCTTGCCGAGCGACGCGGCCTTCTCGACCAGCTTGTCCTGCTCGTACACGTCGAGGCACGCGAGCGCCGCGGCGAGCCCCATCGGGTGCGAGTTGTAGGTCAGGCCGCCGTAGAAGACGTTGTCGTCGAAGTGCTTCGCGATCTTCTCTTTGATCAGCACCGCGCCGAGCGGCAGGTACGCGCTGGTGAGGCCCTTCGCGACCGTCATCAGGTCGGGCACGACGCCCCAGTGCTCGCACGCGAACATCTTGCCGGTGCGGCCGAAGCCCGCCATGACCTCGTCGAGGATCATGAAGATGCCGTGCTTGTCGCAGATGGCCCTGACGCCCTGCAGGTAGCCGTCGGGCGGTATCAAGATGCCGTTCGTGCCCGTGACGGTCTCCATGATGATGGCCGCCACGTTGTGGCCGCCCTCGTACATGATGACGTCTTCGAGGTAGCGCAGGTGCTTGTCGACACAGCCCGTGCACGACGGGCCGCCGCCGCAGAACGTGCAGCGGTACGCGTACGGGTCGGGAATTCGAATGATGCCCGGCACGCCCGGCTCGGCCGCCCAACGCCGCGGGTCACCGGTCAGCGTCGCCGCGCCCGCGGTGCCGCCGTGGTAGCTGCGGAAGCGCGCGATCACCTTCGACCGCTTCGTCACCATCTTCGCGATCTTGATCGCGTTCTCGTTCGCCTCGGCGCCGCCGTTCGTGAAGAAGACCTTGTTGAGGTCACCCGGCGCGAGCTCGGCGAGCCGCTTGCCCAAGAGCGCGCGCGGCTCGGTCGCCATGTACGGGTTCGCGTAGCAGAGCTTGTCGGCCTGGTCTTTGATCGCCTGAATGACACGCTTGTCTTGGTGGCCGACGTTCGTGCACATCAGCTGGCTGTTGAAGTCGAAGTACCGCTTGCCCGCCGCGTCCCAGAAGAACACGCCCTCGGCCTTCGCCATGGGAATCGGGTTCACGGCCGACTGGGCCGACCACTCGAACAGCGTGTACTGCTTCGAAAGCTTGACGATCTCTTCGGCGCTCAGCGCGGCGGCCATGTCGTGGTGACCTGAATCAGCCGATCTTGGCTTCGCCGAACTTGCCCGAGAGCGCCTCGCGAACGTCGCGATCGAACTTCACCTTGCCCGTCGAGATCTCGCGCAGCGAGAGCACGGGCGGCTTGTTCTTGCTGACCTCGAGAATCGGGCGAGCACCCGCCATCAGCTGACGCGCACGCTTGGCGGCGAGCAGCACGAGGGCGAAGCGGTTGTCGACCATGGGGAGGCAGTCTTCGACGGTTACACGAGCCATAGGGAATGCGCTCTTACGAGCCCAGGTCGACTCCGTCAAGCGCAGGCCGGCCCGACAGCACCAGCGCCCGCCTCGACAGCGCCCGGTAGAGCGGCCGCAGGGCCTCGGGCAGGGCCTCGAGGTGCCGGTTCACGACCTCGGCGTCGCCGCGCACGATGGGGCCGGTCAGCGACGCCTGCACCCCGCGCGTCTTCGCCCCGCGAATCGCCGACTCGGTGAGCGCGAGCAGCGCGGGCTCGGCGATGCTGCGCGGCAGGCCGGTCGCCTCGACCGCCGCGTCGAGCAGCGCCATGACCAGGCCCGCGCTCATCACCGCGCCGGCGTGGTACCGCGCGCGCTTCTTCTCGTCGACCTCGAGCACCAACATCTTCAGCGCCTGGGCGACCTCCATCAGCGTGCGGAGCAGCTCGGGGTCGTTCGCCGCGATCGCCGCGAACCGACCGCCCAGCGCGTCGTTCGCGTCGCTGATCGCGACGAGCGGGTGAAACGAGCCACACCTTCGCTTCGGCTGCCCGAACACGCCGAGGCCCAGCGCGCCGGCGCAGTGAACGAGCGCCGTCTCGGGCCCCAGGTCGGGCAGCACGTCGGCCGCCACCACGCCGACCTGGGCGTCGGGCACCGCGAAGATGCAGAGCTCGGCGCGCTGCCGATCTCTCGGGGTCGCGAGGCGCAGCTTCAGCTGCTTCGCCCGCGCGGGTGAGGTGGTGACGACCGCCGGCTTCCACCCGGCGGCCTTCAGCCCCAGCGCGAGCGCGCCGCCCGTGCGGCCGAGGCCCACGAGCACCACCCGCGGCGGCACGTACTTCTTCGGCTTCCCTCGAACCGACGTCCTCAGACCCGGCGACTCACCCTTGGCCACGCCACCCCTCTATCAGGGGATGCCGCCGTCGCGGAGCCGCGCAAAGCACTTGCCCGAGTTGCAGTACTGGTTGCCGCAGCAGTCGGCGTTCACGACGCAGATCTCGCCCGGCCCCGCGCAGCTCGCGCACTGGTTGTTGGCGCACGAGCCGCTGCAGCACGCCACGTCGTTGTTGCCGCCGCCGCACGCCGCACCGCTGCCCTTGCACGTCACACACTTGTTCGTGCTGCGGTTGCACGCCTGGCTGCAGCAGTCGCTGTCGAAGAAGCAGTCGGCCGCGTTCGCCTTGCACTGCACGGTGCACGCGCTCGCGTTGGGCGAGCAGTACGGGTACTGCGTGCAGCACGCACCCGACGACTTGCAGGTCGCTCCGGCGCACGAGAGGGGGTTCATGCCGCCGCCCGCGGCCCCCGAGCCGCCGGCCCGACCGCCGGCCGCGCCGCTGCCTCCGGCGCTGCCACTGCCGCCTCCGGCGCTGCCGCCTCCGCCTGCGGCGCCGCCCAGGCCGCACGGGTTCGGTTGACTCAGCGCCTGGCAGCTCGACGTCTCGAGGCAGTCGATCTGCGCCTCGGTCGGGTCGCTCGCGCACAGCCCGGCGCAGACCTGCTGGGCCTGCGCCGCAGGAGCTCCACAGCTGCTCGCCCTCGCGACGCACGGCGTGAGGCAGTCGACCGTCATCTGCATGCCGCCTCCGGCGGTGCCTCCGCTGCCTCCCGAGCCTCCGCTCGTGTTGCCCGTTCCGCCTCCGGTGCCTCCGGGCATCATCGAGCCGCTGCAGGCCATCACCACGAGCAACATCGTCAATCGAGTGCGCATGACGAGGTGAGCGGTGCCGGCGAAATCTGTCGGCCGGCGGGTGCGCGGCGTGCCGCAAGCGCCCGGTGTCATTGCCGAACCTTGGGGCGACGGCCAACCCCCCCCTCGTTGGACTTCTGGGTTCGTTTGTCTTTAGAACGCGCGCGCGTGACGGGGCCCTCACACGACCTGGAGCTGGCCGCGGCTGCCGCGAAGGGCGACCGGGCCGCGCAAGGGGCGCTCGAGCGAGAGGTCTTCGTGCCCGTGCGCAACCGCCTCGCACGGCTGCACGGCGGGGCGCTGGCTGATGACGCCGTTCAGCACGTGCGCGCTCAGCTGCTGACCGGCGATGGGCTGAAGGCCTACGCGGGCACGGGGCCCCTGCGGGCCTGGGTCATGGTGATCGCGGCGCGGCGGCTCATGGCGCTGCGCGGGCCGGCTCACGAATCGCTCGGCGCGCTCGCCGACACGCCACAGTCCGACCGGCTCGAGCTGACCCTGCTGCGGGCTCGCTACGCGCAGGTCTTCAAGGCGTCGATCGCGCGTGTGCTCGACGGCATGGCGCGCCGCGAGCGGCTGCTGCTCAAGCTGCACTTCGTCGATGGGCTCTCGGCCGAGAAGATCGGCGCCATCTTTCACATTCACCGGTCGACCGCGACCGAGGCGATCGCGAACGCCCGCGAGGCCCTTCACGCGCGGGTCGTCGACGAGGTGCAGCGCGAGGCCGGGCTCTCGCCGTCGGAGCTGCACAGCATCGGCCGCGTGCTGCAGCGGCAGACCGACTTCAGCCTGCCGAGGTTGCTGGCCGCGCGTGATGTCGAGGCGAGAAGCCCATGAGCGCGTGCCTCGCGCCCGACGTGCTGATCGCGTTCGCGAGCGGGCGCCTCACCGGCGACGCGCTCGAGTCGGCCGAAGCGCACCTCGACACGTGCGCCATGTGCCGGGTCGCGGCGGTGGGCGTCGCCGAGCTCGACTCGGTGGGGTCGGGCGAAACGACGCCGAGCCGGCGGGGCACGGCCGACCTGCTCGCTGCGGGCACGCGCGTCGGTCGGTACGAGGTGCTCGAGGTCGCCGGCGCGGGCGGCATGGGCGTCATCTACCGCGCGATGGACCCGACGCTGAACCGCGTCGTCGCGCTCAAGCTGGTGCGGCCCGACCGCTCGCACGGCGACGCCGCCGAGCGCCTGCTCTTCGAGGCCAAGGCGATGGCGCGCGTCGTTCACCCCGAGGTGCTGCCGGTGCACGACGCAGGCACGCACGGCGAGCAGCTCTTCATCGCGATGGAGTGGGTGCAGGGGCGCACGCTGCGCGCGGTGCTGGCGACCCGGTCGCCGTGGCGCGAGCGGCTGGCGCTGCTGATTCGCGCCGGCCGCGGTCTCGCCGCCGCGCACGAGGCCGGGCTGGTGCACCGCGACTTCAAGCCCGAAAACGTGCTGGTCGGCGACGACGGCCGCGTGCGCGTCAGCGACTTCGGCCTCGCACACGACGTCGACGTCGCCGAGGCCGCGGCCGGCACCGCACACTACATGGCGCCCGAGGTGCTCGCGGGCAAGGCGGCGACGGCGGCAGCCGACCAGTACGCGTTCTGCCTCGTGCTGCGCGAGGCGCTGAGCGGCGAAGGGCCGGTGGCGCTGCGGCGGATCATCGAGCGCGGGCTCGAGCGCGACCCGTCGAGTCGGCACCCGTCGATGGCGGCGCTCGTCGCCGAGCTCGAGCGCGTCGTGCGCCCAAAGACGGCGGCATGGGCAGCGGCGGCCGTCGCGGCGGTGCTGGTGCCCGTCGCGGGGTACGCTGCGTTCGTTCGCGGGTCGGCGCAGCCGTGCAGTGCGGGGCCCGGCCTCGTCGCCGCGGTGTGGAACGTCGCGCGAAAGACGGCGCTGAAGGCGGTCGCTCCTTCGACCGAAGCCGCGACGGTGGCGCGCTTGTTCGACCGGCTCGACACGTT
>JAEUJP010000558.1 GCA_016793725.1 Myxococcaceae bacterium
CTTCGCCGAGGCCGGCACGGTGGGTGACGAGCTGTCGCGCGTGCTGACGCCGAAGGCCCCGAAGCCCGGCGAGTCGCTGTCGGTGACGGCCGACGAGCGCAGCAACCGGCTCGTCGTGGTCGCGACGACCGCGCTGATGAAGAAGGCGCTCGAGCTGATTGCCCAGCTCGACGTCGAGCTCCCCGGTGACGGCAAGGCGCACGTGTACCGCCTCGCGAACGCCGAGGCGAAGGAGCTCGCTGCCAATCTGACCGAGGTGGTGTCGGCGTCGCGCGGCGGGCAGAGGGGCGCGCCGGCGGGGGCGGGCGCGGCTTCAGAGGTGAAGATCAGCGCGAACGAGTCGCTCAACGCGCTCATCATCGTCGCGAGCAGCGCCGAGTACCGGAACCTGGTCGAGCTGATTCGCCAGCTCGACGTGCCGCGGCGGCAGGTGTTCATCGAGACCGTGGTGATGGAGGTGTACGTCGAGCGCAACGACGAGCTCGGCGCCTCGGGCCACGTGGTCGCCGCGCCGGGCGGAGTGCCCATCGTCGTCGGCTCGCAGCCGGCCGGCACGACGTCGTCGGCGGCGCTCTCGGGCTTGAGAGCCGCGTCGGGGCTGCTGTTCGGGCTGCAGGGGCCCGAGGTCGCGGCGCTGTCGCAGGCGCTGGGCTTCACCATCGGGCAGTACGGGCTCGCGTTCACGGCGAACCAGCGCACGGCCGACGCGAACATCATGTCGACGCCGCACATTCTGACGACCGACAACAAGGAGGCCGAGATCAGCGTCGGCGAGCGCATACCCTTTCAGCAGGGGCTCAACTCGCAGGCGGCGCAGCAGCTCGCGACGCAGGCGGGCACACAGGCGACGACGCTCGCCGCGCTCACGGGCAGCGTCACGCGCGAGCGCATCGAGCTGAAGCTCAACGTGAAGCCGCACATCGGCGAAGGAGACAACGTACGGCTCGACGTGAACCAGTCGGCGGAAGAGGTGTCGGGTCAGAACGACCTCGGGCCCATCACGTCGACGCGGGCGCAGAAGACGACCATCGTGGCGAGAGACTCCGAGACGGTGGTGCTCGGCGGCATCATGAAAGACCGCATCGTCGAGGGCGTGTCGAAGACGCCGTTTCTCGGCGACGTGCCGGTGATTGGGCGGCTGTTTCGGCACGAGACGAAGACGAAGCTGAAGGTGAACCTGCTCGTGTTCCTGACGCCGCACGTGATTCGTACGCCCGCCGACCTGCAGCGGCTGATGCACAAGAAGATGGAGGAGCGGAAGAAGCTCTTGCAGGTGACGTATGGCGTCGATGACCCGCGAGACCCCATCGACTACGCGCGTCGGCCGGGGCCGTTGATGTCGATGATTCGGGCGCTCAGGCGTGAAGAGGCGCGCCCCGAAAATGGAGGTGAGGGCGCGCCGGGTGAGACCGTCATCGTGCCGCGGGGCGCTGACGCCGAGTGAGAGCTGCGAGCAGCGTGAGGGTGAAGGGCACGCGGCCTACGCTTCCACGCGCTCGCCCGCTGAACGCCACTCGGCAATCAGCGCAGGAGCGAACCGTTCGGGCTTGCCCTTCAAGCCCAGCAACGACTCGACCTGACCTCCGACGCCAGGCTTCAAGATCCCCGCTTCGTAGTGGTCGTCGGTGGCAAAGCTCACGAACTCGAAACGGTCGCTGATGTTCTTCTCGAACTCGGCGCGCAGGGTGCGATCTGCGCCACGCCGCATCACCGGCGCGGCGATGACGATTCGTTTCGGCTTCGCTTCGGTCAGGAACTGCTCGAGATGCGTGCGAACGATGCAGCCTGTTGCGATGACCGACTTCACGATGACGACTGCTTCGAGCGCCGACGGCATGGCAGGGTCTACGAACGACTGAATCACCGTCGCGACGTCTGCGTGACCCTCGAGGCGCTGGCGTTCCGTCCAGTAGCAGACGAGACGAGAGCGCTCTCGCGGAAGAACCTGCAGCATGCCGTGCGTCAGATAGTCGGCGTCTTCAGGAGTCGTTACGACGGCGAACGGCTTGCGCGCGGGCAGCATCGTCTCGACGACGGAGGCCAGGTGACCCCCGAGCTCTCGCATTGCGTTGCGGTAGCTCGACACGGATGAGTGGTCGACCAGTCGACCGAGCAGCTCGCGGATCTGTGGCGTCGAGTGCTGCGAATAGGTCCGTGTCATGCCCGCTCCAGGATGCTGCGCGTGGCGTTGAGATCCGATGGACGTTGCTTCAAGACGAGACGAACGAACTTTCTGAAGGACGTGGTTCTACAGGACAACCGACCTGAGGTTCCAGCGCCGTCGCGGTAGAGGAAGTGGCCATCACGCACGCTGAATGAAAAGCCTCGCACGCGGCGCAGCAACTTTTCGGCTTGCTCCCATTCGGCCGTGGGCTGCCACGGGAAGCGGAGAGGCAGATTCTGATCCTGAAGGGCCGCGATGACGCGCTGAACGTCCACGAACGCGCCAGGTTGTCGCGCGTTCCACCAGGCGAAATCGATCGCGGCCCATATGGCTTCGATGTCCGAGCGCGTCGGCAACTCTTTGATGCACGAAGCGACCAGGTCCGCCCTGATGCGCGGCTCACCGAGAAGCTCACGCGGCCTTGTCGCCGAGGGAAACCAATCAACACGCGCACCGCGCACCCGGCCTGGCGAATGGGCAAGTCGACGGGCTTCCACCGCGCTCTGCACCACAAGTATGACCCCGACGCTCTTCGACGCGACTCGCTGCGCGAGCTGCCACTCGAACGCCTTCGCGACGGTCGACCAGTTCGTCTTGCGTCTGCGACGAAGTTGAAAATGGTCGCGACGCCGAGGTCCGTCCTCAACCCAATCATCGACGCGGCAGTTCGGCAGCTGAAGGCTGAGCTCAAGCTCGAGCCCGTCGCACGCCGCGGTCACCGCGCGAACGACTCGCCAAACCGCGAAGAGGTGCTCGAACGTACTCCCGTGGAAATTCGCGAGCCCGCCCAGGTGCTGCTTCCGATTTGCCGCGCGCGTCCCCACCGGCCGCCGAGTCTACCGCACCAACTTCTGCGCCTTCCTCGCCTCGACGTACTTCGCCCGCGCCGCCTGCGTCTTCGCGCTGCTCGACACCTCGGCGACCGGCACGTCCCACCACGTGCCCCCAGCCGCCGTGCTCTTCTTCGCCTCGGTCTCGATGACCACCACGCTCGTCTCGCGCGCCGCCATCGCCCGCCCGAGCGCCGCCGGCAGTGCCGCCAGCGACTCGACCTTCTCGGCCTTCGCACCCAGAGAACGCGCGTGCGCCACGAAGTCGACGGCCGGCCCACCGAGCAGGTTGTTGTGCTCTTCACCCACCGTCGCCTGCTGCAGCCGGTGAATGCACCCGAACCCGCGGTTGTCGAGCAGCACCACCACCAGCTTGCGGCCCAGCGCCACCGACGTCGCGAGCTCGCTGTTCATCATCAGGTACGAGCCGTCGCCCACCATCACGAACACCTCGGCGTCGGGCTTCGCCATCTTCACGCCCAGGCCCCCCGCAATCTCGTAGCCCATGCACGAGTAGCCGTACTCGACGTGGTACCCGCCCGGCTGCCGCGTGCGCCACAGCTTGTGCAGCTCGCCCGGCAGCCCGCCCGCCGCGCACACCACCACGTCGCCCGGCCGCGACGCCGCGTTCACCGCGCCCAGCACCTGCGCATCGCTCGGCAGCCCGTCGGTCGTCGGCCGCACTGCCGACTCCACCGCCACGTTCCACTTCGACGTCTCGTCTTTCGCCTTCGCGCTCCACGCCGACGGAGCCACCCAGGCCCCCAGCGCCTCCGACAACGACGAGAGCCCCTCGCGCGCATCGCCGACGAGCGGCACGGCGCCGTGCTTGTGCGCATCGAACGCGGCCACGTTCAGCCCGATGAGCGTCGCGTTCGGGAACATCGTGCGCGACGCCGACGTGAAGTCCGACAGCCGCGTGCCGATGCACAGCACCACGTCGGCCTCGGCCGCCAGCGCGTTTGCCGCCGCCGAGCCCGTCACGCCCAGCGAGCCGAGCTGCCGCGGGTGGTCCCACGCCAGCGCGCCTTTGCCCGCCTGCGTCTCGGCGACCGGCACGCCGTGCTTGCGAGCGAACGCATCGAGCGCGCCCTCTGCGAACGAGTACAGCACGCCGCCGCCGGCCACGATGAACGGCCGCTTCGCCGACGAGAGCAGCTTCACGGCCGCCGCCAGCTCCTCCACATCAGTCCGCACCCGACGCAGTCGATGCACGCGCGGCGCGAACAGCTCGTCGGGGTAGTCGAACGCCTCGACCTGCGTGTCTTGCGGCAGCGCGAGCGTCACGGGGCCACACTCGGCCGGGTCGGTCAGCACGCGCAGCGCGGCGGGCAGCGAGGTGATGAGCTGCTCGGCACGCACGATGCGGTCGAAGTACCGCGACACGGGCCGAAAGCAGTCGTTCGCCGAGACCGAAGGCTCGCCGAAGTCTTCCACCTGCTGCAGCACGGGGTCGGGGAACCGCGACGCGAACGTGTCGCCCGGCAACAGCAGCACCGGCAGCCGGTTCGTATGCGCCGTCGCCGCCGCCGTCACCAGGTTCGTCGCGCCCGGCCCGATGCTCGTCGTGCACGCCATCATGCGCCGCCGCCGGTGCGCCTTCGCGAACGCCACCGCCGCGTGTGCCATGCCCTGCTCGTTGTGCCCGCGAAACGTGGGCAGCGTTTCGCGCGTGCCCTGCAGCGCCTCGCCGAGGCCGGCGACGTTGCCGTGACCGAAGATGGCCCAGACGCCACCGAAGAGGGGAACGCCCGGCTCGCTCTGCTGCGCCGCGAGGTACTTCGCCAGCGCTTGTCCCATGGTCAGTCGCATGGGCGCCGCATAGCAGCGAGCCACGCAATGCTGCTACAGGGCGAAGGCGATGAGCTCCCCCGACCTGGTCGTCATTCACGAGCACCCGCTCTGGCAGCAACCCCTCTTCGATGCGCTGACCCGCCGCGGCGTTCGTTACGAAGCGTTCGACCTGAAGAAGGCCGCGTTCGCCGACGACGCGAAGCCGAAGGCGAAGCTGTACTTCAACCAGGCCAGCCCCAGCGCGTACCTGCGGGGCAACACCCGCGCCGTGCCGCTCTGCCTCGCGTACCTCCGCGCGCTCGAGCTCGGCGGTGCGCGCGTGCTCAACGGCAGCCGCGCCTTCTCGCTCGAGCTCAGCAAGAGCGCCCAGGCCGGGCTCATGCATCAGCTCGGCGTCGCGTGCCCGCGCTCCATCGTGTTCAACGACTTCGACGCGCTCGTCGCCGGCGCGAAGGACTTTCCGTTTCCCGCGCTGCTCAAGCCCGAGCAGGGCGGCAGCGGCGCGCGCATCTCGAAGGTCGAGAACTTCGACGACGTGAAGAAAGCCATCGCCGCCGACCCGAACATCTGGCTGCCCGACGGGCTGCTCCTGCTGCAGCAGTACTTCCCGCACGACTTCACCAAGGGCATCGTTCGCATGGAGTTCCTCGGCGGCAAGTTGCTCTACGCGATGCGCGTCGTCTCGCACGGCCGCTTCAATTTGTGCCCCGCGCCCGTCTGCAACCCCGACGCGGGCGGCGACGCGAGCGTCTGCCACGTGCCGACCGTCGAAGAGAAGCCGGTCGAGTTCTACCCGTACCCCGAGGTGCCCGCCGAGGCCGTCGAGGCCGGTCGCCGCGTCTTCGAGGCCGGCGGTCTCGACGTCGGAGGCATCGAGTACCTCGAGGCCCAAGACGGCCGCCGCATCTTCTACGACGTGAACGCGAACTCGAACCTGCGCCCCAGCGTCGCGAAGGCGTTCGGGTTCGACCCGTTCGAGCGCGTCGTCGACTACCTGGTGTCGCAGCTCGAGCAGCCCGCGCCGGTCGCGCGCGCCGCCGAGCGCGCGGCGTACAGCCGCCCCAACGCCTGACCGGCGCGACTCAGAAGATGGCCGCGGCGCACGACGCCGAGATGCGCCCGATCGGCTGAGCGACACAGCCGAGCCGCTGAAACGCGAACGACGTCGAGTTGCTCGACGTGCAGACGGGCAGCGCATCGAGGCACTCGGCGTAGAGCTGAATCTCGCGCATGTCGTCTTGGCTGCACTTCGACAGGCCCGAGTTGCTGGTGTTGGCGTCGTGCACGGTGATGTTGCCGGCGTTGCAGTCGCGACCCTTCTGGTTCGCGCGCTGCTCGGCGTGCATCGCGGTGTCGCAGACGGTGCCGCAGCCGGTGAGGAGCGCGCACGAGGTGAGCGCAGCAAGGCAGAGGAGGCGCATTCCGCGGCGGGTGAGCAAGGCCCGCGCCGCGAGGTGAATCAGGGTTTCCCGTGGGTTCGCTCGGCAGCGCGCGCGACCGAAGTCGCTTCGGCCGCTACCGCGGTAGCAGTCAGCCCTGACCGCGCGCGCGCCACGCCTCTTTCAGCCGCCCGAACGCCGCCGCCACCCGCTCGACGAGCGCGTCGTCTGGAAGCCCGCCCGACAGCCACTCGCCCGCCGGCCCCGACCACAGCGTGCGCCCCACCGCGAAGCCCTTCACCACATCGACGCCCGCCGTCAGCCGAAAGCTGCGCGCCAGCTCTTCTTCCGGCGCGTCGAGCCCCAGCACCACGATGCCGCGGCACGCGTCGTCGTTCGCGGCCACGAGGTCGCCCAGCTCGCGCCACAGCTGCGCACGCGGCAGGGCCGGCAGCTTCCACCAGTCGGGCGCGATGCCGCGCGCGTAGAGGGCGCTCAGCAGCTCCGGCAGCGCGCCGTGCTGAATCGGCCCGTTGCCGCCTGACGGAATCACCTCGAGCAGCACCTCGTGCCCGGTCTCGTGCGCCGCCGTCTGCACCTCGAGCAGCCGCTGCACCAGCGTCTCGTCGAGCGGCTCGCCCGGCGCCGGAAACGCGAGGCACTTCACCACGTGCTCCCGCGGCCACGTGCGCAGCTTGAGCGGCGTCGTCTCGAGCTCCAGCGGCGGAGCCGTCGCCCCGACCCTCGGCTTCTCGACCGGCCGCGCCACCCACAGGCCCGTGCCCGTCAGCGTCGCGAGCGTCTCGGCGCCGTAGCGGTCGTCGACCAGCACGCCCGTCGCACCCGCCTTGCGCGCCGCGCTCGCGAGCAGCGACTTGAGCCGCGGCAGCTTCTCGACGGCTGCGCCGCTCTTCGCGCACAGCTCTTCCAGCTGCGAGCGGTGGTCGAACGCCAGCACGCAGAGCTCGGGCCACTCACCGAGCCGGTTCGCCAGCCGGTGCAGCCGCTTCACCTGCGCGTCGTCGTCGGCGCGGCGGGGCGAGGCGGCCATGAACGCGTGCAGCTCGGCCTCGCGCGGCATCTCGGGCGAGCAGAGCAGCCGCGTCACCACCATCGCGCCGGCGGCGTTGCCGAAGCGGGCGGCCTTCTCGAGACCGTCACCCCGAATCCACCCCCAGAGCAGGCCGCTCATGAAGGCGTCGCCTGCGCCCAGCACGTTCAGCACGTCGATGGGGAAGCCGGCGACGTCGAGCGGCCCGCGCCCGGCCTCGTGAATCGTGCAGCCCTTCGGCCCGCGCTTCATCACGATGGGCGCCTTCGTCGCGCCGCGCAGAATCTTGAGCGCCTCGGCCGTCACCGACGAGCCGCCCGCGATGTGAATCTCTTCTTCCGTGCCCACCACCAGGTCGCAGTGCGCGAGCACCGACTGCAGGGTCTTCGTCACCGTGGTCGCCGCGACGAAGCGGTCTTCACCGCGGCCGTGGCCCGTGAGCCCCCACAGCACCGGCCGGTAGTCGAGGTCGAGCACCACCTTCGTGCCGTGCTTCTTCGCGTACTCGACCGCGGTGCGGGTCGTCTTCTCGACGTCGGCGCGCGAGAGGTGGGTGCCCGTGATCAGCAGCGCCTTCGCGCCCGCGATGAAGTCTTCGTCGAAGTCGCCCGGCGCCACCGCCATGTCGGCGCAGTTCTCACGGTAGAAGATGAGTGGAAACGTCTCGCGGTCTTTGATGGCGAGCAGCACCAGCGCCGTGAGCCGCGTCGAGTCGGTCTTCACGTGGCTGACGTCGACGCCCTCGGCCTGCAGCTGCGCGCGCACGAAGCGGCCCATGTGCTCGTCGCCGACGCGCGTGAGCATCGCGGTCTTCAGGCCCAGCCGCGACGTGCCGACCGCGATGTTGGCCGCGCAGCCGCCGAGCGCCTTCTTGAACGTCTGCATGTCCTCGAGCGGTGAACCGAGCTGCTCGCCGTAGAGGTCGACCGCGGCGCGGCCGAGGCAGATGAGGTCGAGGTGCTTCACTTCGTCAGGGCTTCCCAGTTCGGGCTTCGCTGCTCATCTGGCTGGCGAACGATACAGCCGTTCGGCAGCCGCATTCGCGGTCGCTGCGCCCTCACGGTTTCCCAGTTCGGGCTTCGCTGCTCATCTGGCTGGCGAACGATACAGCCGTTCGGCAGCCGCATTCGCGGTCGCTGCGCCCTCACGGCTCGTTCACGCCGCGCGGCCACCAGTCCTTCGCGCCCTCGGCGAGCACCCAGCGGTGCTTCGCGTCGAACTCGGGGCGGTCGTACCGCGCGCCCGGCAGATGCCGAATCACCCACGCGTACCACATGGCGTAACCCGGAGCCGCGCACTGCGGGTGGTCGGCCCCGCTCAGAATGCGCAGCGTGTCGAACCCCTTCACCTTGAACACCTGCTCGCCGAGCTCGGCGTGCCCATACCCATCGGGCTTGTCGAACCGGTAGTGGTACAGCTCGGGCTGCGGGTGGTGATGCGGCGGGTAGCTCGACCAGCGCCCCGGCATGTTCACCACCTCGCCGAGCACCAGCTGCGACTCGGGCGGCGCATTGTTGCCGTCGAACACCGTGCGCACGAACCGGTACGACGCGTCGTGCACGAGCCCCTTGCCGCGGTGCTCGTCTTTCACCGACGTGTACGTGCGCTGCGCGAACGGCGTTTTGTTCGCGACGCGCATGACGAGCACCTCGCTCGGCCCGATCGCGGTCAGCGCCATCTGGGTGCCGGCCGACACGTGCACCGCAGCCGGCCCATCGTCGAACGGGTCGCCGCGCGAGAGCTTCTCGGAGCCGTGCTCGAGCTCGCCGCTGATCAACAGCCACGCCGTCTCGTTTTCGGTCTTCTCGCGCACCGACTCGCCGGGCATCAGCTTCAGCACGCCGAGCGCGATGCCGCTCTCGTCGTCGAGCGTGGTGACGGCGGTGAAGCCGGGGCCGAAGCCGTCGCGGTGACCGGTGAGCAGCATGGGGGCCGTGTACCCCAAAAACGCTGGTATGGAGCGGCCCATGCGTGAGCTCGTCGTCGCGGCCGTGGTGCTGTCGGGCTGTGCCTCCATCGCCATCAGCGCGGCGAAGCCGAAGCAGCCGAGCACCACGCAGAGTGAGCAGTCGAAGGCCGCGAACGAAGCGTTCTGGAAGGCGCTCCACGCCGGCGCCTACGCCGACATCGGCGAAGTGAAAGAGCAGCTGCAGCGCGCGTACCTCGCCGACCCGAACGACGCGGTGACCACGGCGCACCTCGGCTTCCTCCACATCTGGGCGGTCTCCGAGCGCGACCGGCTCGAGATTCCGCGCGCCTCCATCACCGACGACATGTTGCTGTCGCAGCGCTACTTCGCCGAGGCCGTCGAGATGACGGGCGACCCGCGCTACCTCGGCTTCCTCGCGTCGACCGAGCTGTCGAACGGCACGATTCACAAAGACGAGCGGCTCTTGCGCACGGGCTACTTCCGCATGAAAGACGCGGTGTCGGCGTACCCGCAGTTCAACCTGTTCTCGAGCGGGTACACGAAGTCGGGGTTCCCGCACGACTCCGAGCGGTTTCAAATTGCGGTCGAAGAGATGTGGAAGAACTGGGACTCGTGCTTCGGCGCGGCGGCTGACCGGGCGAACCCCGACCTGACGCCGTACATGAAAGACGAGACCACCGAAGGCGAGAAGCGCGTGTGTTGGAACGGGTGGATCGCGCCGCACAACCACGAGGGCTTCGCGCTGAACTTCGGCGACATGCTGACGAAGGCAGGCGACGTGAAGGCGGCGCGGCGCATGTACGAGAACGCGAAGCTGTCGCGCACGTACGAGAAGTGGCCGTATCGCGACGTGCTCGAGTCGCGGCTCGCGAAGCTCGATGAGAACGTGACCGCGTTCAGGCTGCCGATGGATCAGCAGCCGAAAGAACAGCGCATCATGTTCCGTTCCGAGTTCTCGTGTTCGGGGTGTCACGCCACTCTGGAGTAAGAAGTCTGCGTGCGTCGCGCGCTCGTACTTCTCGTCGTCGTCGCGGTGCAGAACGCGGCGGTGTTCAATCAGGTCTCCGTGCCGGCTTCCGGCAGAATCATCTGATTCGTTACGCCCTGCCGTGCCCGTGACAGGCGCGATGCACAAGTGACCATGGCGATGCTGCGGTGCTGCGACCATCATCGCGACGATGGTGCGCTTCCTTCTCATCGCGGTTCTGACTTCGGGCCTCTCGGGTTGCATGCTGCACGGCACGTGTACATCGTGGCGCGACACGACGTGGCGAGAGACCGTCTGCATCAAGGTGCAGAACGGCGTGTGCTCGCAGTCGACCGAAGTCACGAAGTCGAAGCCGGTCTGCAACAACTGGGTCTGCGACCCCGGCTACGAGAAGAGAGACGGCGACTGTCTGCCGCCGCTGACCGCCGCCGAGAAGCGCGCGCGCGCGCCGAAGCTCCCATTCGGGCGCAAGATCGACCCATACCAGAGCCAGTACATGCCGAAGCCCCCCATCGTTTCGGGCGAGGAATGCACGGTTGATTGCGAGTACCTCAGCACGGCCTTCTGCACGAGGCGGGTCGGGCGTTGGGAGTGCTACGAAGAAGCCTCCACGTGCCTCCGGGTCCATCTCTCGGACTTGAGTGAGAAAGACCGCTACGCGAAGGAAAACCTGGGCATCACGACGACCGACCCACGGTTCAAGAACTTCTGCCCCCAGAAGTTCGCGTGGCCGAAGTGATCGCAAAAATTCACCGCAGCCGACGAAAAAGCGCGGCGAGGCCTTCGTAGACCGGTGAATCTGAGCGGTCTTCGCGAAGGTCCACCCCTTGCAGCCCGCGCGCGACCCCATGCGCGCGCACCCCTTCGTCGTCGCTCTCGTCGTCCTGCTCGGCTGCAACACGAAGACGACGCCGCTGCCGGGTGACCTCGAGCCCGACGACTTCCCCATCGACTCGCAGCGCGAAGAAGGCACCGCGACAAAGGTGCAGCTCGGCGCCTGCCCCACCGAGCGCGAGCCCATCGAAGGCAAGCTCGCGCACCAGACCTACGTCGACGCGCACCCGGGTGAGACGCACCTCGTGAACGTCATGCTGCGCGCGAACAGCCTGCCCCAGGTGCCCGCGTGCGACGGCGACGACAGCCGCGGCGCGCGCTGCACCGCACGAGACCTGCCGCTGCACCAGCGCGGCCTCGCGAACGACCAGGCCGTGACCTGCGTGCTGCAGGGCCTGTCGCGCATCGAGCTCTTCGCGACCTGGTACGAGGAGCCGTATTTCACCAGCGACGGCAACCCGACCCCCGTCGGCCTCGGCTTCACCCTCGCGCTCTCGGCGACGCAGGCGCGGCAGCTCGCGGCGCACCCGTTCGTGTGGCGCGTCGAGCCGGCGTTCGGCGAGGCGCTGCGGCTCGGCGTTACGGCTCCGTATCCTCCGTTCGGCTGCCCGTCGGTCGCCGAGCGCGGCGAGGCCAAGCTCGCCGACGTGAAGAGCATCGAGGGCCGCGGGCGGCGACCGGTGCTCATCGACCTGAAGCACGACGCGCTGCCCGAAGGGCTCGTCGCGCAGACGGTGATGGGCACACGCAACCTGACGTGCGTGAGACGCGCCGTCGACCTCGTCGCGAAGGCGCCGAGCCCAGGCGTCGCGTACGGCTCGAGCACCGGCGACCCGCGCGTGCTGCTGCCGCCGTTCGGTCAGAGCGCCGGCGCAGTGAAGACGTTCGGCGCCGGCCTCACGTGGGAAGAAGCGCAGCGCCTCGCGCAGCACCCGCTCGTCGAGCGCATCTGGACGTTCGAGGGCCTCGAGTTCGACGAAGACCAGCCGGGCTGCCCGCCCGACCTGACGAAGCCGATTCCGACCGTGACTTGCCCCGCGGTCACCGAGCCGATCGACGCGAAGCTCTCGGCCGACGACCGCCGCCGCTTCGAGCAGGCCGATGCCACCACGAAACACGACGTCGTGCTGCAGGTGCGCGGCGGCGCGAAAATCTGCCGGCTGCCGCAGTGCCCGCCGCCGCCGGCGGTGTGCGAGGCGAAAGACCAGCTGACCACGCGGTGGCGTGACGAGAACGCCGAGGCCCAGCGCTGCGTGCGCGACGCCATCACCGCCGCCGGAGCCACCGCCGACGCCGACGTGCTCTGGCTCGTGAACATCGTGAGCGCGTCGCTCACGTGGGCGCAGCTTCAGGCGGTCGCCGCGCACCCGCACGTGCTTCAGGTCGAAGCGGGCGGTGAAGCGCCGCCTACCCGGTGATCAGCACGCGCAGCACCAGCGCCACCGCCGACACACCCACCATCACGACCATCACCGGCGCCCACTTCGACTCGCGGTGCGCGGTGCCGAGCGGCACGCCGGCGAGGAAGCCGCCGAGGTGCGCCGCCAGGCTCACGCCCGGCAGAAAGCTCACCACCACGTTCAGCAGCAGCGTCTTGCCGAGGTCGAGCCCGAGCTGCCGGCCGAACGGCACACACGCGCCGACCCACGCGAGCAGCACACCCGAGAAGCCCGTCGCGCCCGTCGACAGCCACGCGACCGCCGCGCTCGACGCGAGCACCCCCGCGAGCGACAACCCCAGCAGCCGGCGCGAGCCGAGCAGCGGCTCGAGCTTGCGACCCAACGTCCACGCCGCCACGCAGTTCAGCACCAGGTGCGCCGGGCTCGCGTGCACGAACGCCGCCGTGCACGGCCGCCACACTTCACCGGCCGCGAACGCCTGCGGGTCGAACACCAGTTGCACGTAGAGAAACGGGCTCAGCCACGCGAGCAGTGACGCGCCCACGCACGCCGCGATGAAGGCCATCGTGAGCGGTGCCGCGCCCTGCGGCGCTTGCGCGCTCTCACTTCGAACGGTCCATCTCCAGGTCGGCATCACCGTGCAGTGGTGGTCGCGGCACCGGATTTTGGCCTGCCGCGCGTCTGGAGCCGGCTCACCGGCGGCCCGCTCCAGCAGAATCACAGACAATGAGGTGCCGTCGAGCCCCGTTATCCGTGGTTCTGTTGGAGGCGCGTGAGCTCGCGCCAGCTCAGAGCTCGACGTCGAGCCGCCGCGCGCCCGCCGCCATCTGCCCCAGCACCTCACCGCTCGCCGCCACCACCCGCGACCCGCCCTGACCGCGCACGCGCGGCTCGCCCACACCCCAGTTCGCGTTCACCACCGTCACGCCGAACCGCTGTGCCACCTCGGGCAGCAGCGCGCCGCGCGAGTCGACCGGCGCGTCGTCGACCCACGCGCTCGGAAACAGCAGCACGTCAGCGTCGACGTTCTCGAGAAAGTGAACGTCGAAGCAGATGCACACCGTCACGCGCCGCCCCGCCACCGTCACCACCGGCGCAGGCTCGAGCCCGGGCGCGGCCCACGTCTCGACGTACCAGGGGTTCCGCTTGCGGTAGTGGAAGAGCCCCGGCGCCGTCACCGCGTTGAACACCTGCGCACCGTCGCGCTCGATGAGCGGCCCGACCACGTGCGTGCGGAAGCGCTGAGACAACGAAGCCAGCGCCTGCTCCGTCGGCCCGCCGCGCCGCTCGGCCAGCGGCGACGGGTCGGGCAGGTAGCCCGTGAGAATCGCCTCCGACAGCAGCACGAGCTCACCGGGCGGCGAGCGCGAGAGCTCTTCCTCGACCAGCCGCAGCTGCGCCTCGACGGCGCCCGGCCGCGCGGGCAGCTCGAGCACCGTCACGCGCACTTCAGTACTCCGTCCACACTCCGAACGCGGCCGCGAGCACGTCGTAGAGCGGGCCGTTCGTCGCCAGCACCGAGTTGCCTTTCAAGAGGCCGTCGCCCTCGAGGTAGTCGTTGCAGCGGCCGCCGGCCTCTTTCACCAGCAGCATGCCGGGCAGCGCATCCCACGGTGAGAGCTTCGCCTCGAAGAACGAGTCGAGCTTGCCGCTCGCCACCGCCGCCAGGTTCATCGACGCGCAGCCGATGCGCCGGTACTCGATGCCCTCGGCGAGCAGCTTGCCCAGCACGTCGACGTACGGCTCGTGCGGCGACTTCTTGCTCGAGCCCATGCCGAGCACCGCCTCGCTCAGCTTCGGCGTCTTGCTGACGGCGAGCGGGCGGTCGTTGCACATCGCTCCGCGGGCGCGCCGCGCGACGTACTTCTCGCGCAGCACCGGGTTGATGATGACCGACAGCTCGGGCTCTTCGTCTTTGCAGAACGCGATGCACACGCCCCAGTGCGGCAGGCCGCGCACGAAGTTCGTGGTGCCGTCGATGGGGTCGATGACCCACAGCGCCTTCGTGTCGTTCGAGCCGCCGCCGCCCTGCTCTTCACCGAGCAGCGCGTCTTCGGGGAAGCGCTCGTGCAGCCGCTTGCGAATCAGCGCCTCGACCTCGCGGTCGGCCTTCGTGACGTGGTCTTGCAGCCCTTTCAGCTCGACCGTGAGCTCGCTGCGGCGCTCGAAGAACTGCAGCGCGAGCGTCGCGGCCTCTTCGGCGATGTTCACCGCGGCCTGGAAACGTGCGTCGAGGTCCATGAAGACGAGCGTCTATAGCTCGCCACCGTCCCACGTGCTGCCGCCATCACTGCGGTGACAGCTCGAGCCCGCGCAGCAGATGCCCAGCTCGCACGAGCCGCTGCCGCAGCAGTCGGCGTCGTCGCCGCACGCCTGCCCGTCGCCGACACAGCACAGCCCCGCCGCGCTGCACAAGAGCCCCGTGCAGCACTGGCTCGCCAGCATGCAGCCCGCCCGCAGGGGCTGGCACGCGCACTGGTTCGGCTGCGAGCTCGTGCACGCGCCCGCATCGCACGCGCCGCCGCACGAGACGGTGCGCGCCACCCCACAGCGGTCGACGGTGCTGACGGTGCCGCAGTTCGCGCCGCGCGCGTCGCACAGCTCGGGGTCGTTCTCGGCCTCACACATCGACGTCGACGGCACGCACTGTGAGCCCACGTCGTCGGCGTGGCACCGCTGCCCCATGCCGCACAGCCCGCAGTCGAGCACGCGCCGCACGCCACACCGGTCGATGACCTCGCCGCGCCCGCACCCGAAGTGGGCCGACGTGCACAGCTCGGCCTCGGTCGGAGGCAGGCAGCACACGTTCTCGAAGCACCTCATGTTGCCCGGGCAGTCGCCGCCGCACGTGAACGTCTCGACGGTGCCGCAGTTGTCGTGAGCCTTCGTGCCGCAGCCCAGCTGACCGGGGCCGGGCTGTTGGCACACCTGAGCGCCCGCGTCGGCCTTCACGCAGTCGCACTTGTTCGGGCGCAGCGCGCCGCAGACGAGCCCTGTCATGCACGGGCCGCAGTCGATGACACCGCCGCAGCCGTCGTCGACCTGCGCCGAGCAGTCGTCGGGGAAGCAGCCGTGCGGCACGCAGCCGGCGTCTTCGACGATGCCGGGCACCTCGCAGAAGCCGTCGCGGCAGACGAGGCCGGCTTCACACTCGCCGGCAGGGCCGCAGCGGTAGGTGAGGGTCTCGTCGAAGGTCGCGAGACGACAGCTCGTGAGCATGAGCAGCGCGGCGTGCGTGGGCAGGCGCAAGCCGAATCAATTCTAGCGAGCGAACCGAGGCGCAGACACACCTACAAGTTTCTGGCGCGGCGGGCGGCCAGTTACCAGGTCTTACGCACGCTGTGACGCTGGCGCGTCACCGCGGGCCGCCTCGCCGCGCGCTACTTGATGGTCCACTTCAACACCGCGAGCAGATTGACGTAGTCGTCCGTCCACAACCTCGGCAGGTGGCCGTCGTCGACGAACACCTGCGCGCGCTGCAGCTCCGGCCGCTTGAACGTCTCTTGCGTGCGAGAGAACAGAATCCACACACTGGGGTACTCGGGCAGCTTCACGCCGTCGGCGTTCACGATGCCCGCGACCGAAAAGCCCGTCTCGTTCGCCACGCGGTGCAGCACGGTCTCGACCGTCGCCTGCGCCGGGCTGAGCAGCGCAATCAGCGAGCGCTCGTCGCGCAACATCTTCGCGTAGACCCCGAACGCCTCGCTCGTCAGCAGGTGCGTCGGCATCGCGTGGCCCGAAAACGCGTCGAGCACCAGAATGTCGAGCTGGCCCGGCTGACCCGCCGCGAGCTCGTCTTCCATCGAGCGGCGCGCATCGCCCAGCACGTGCTCGATGCGCGCCGGCGAGTCCGACAGGTACGTGAAGTAGCGCGTGTCTTGCGCGTAGCGCTGCACGTCGGGGTTGATTTCGTAGAAGCGAATGACGTCGCCTGCTCGCCCGTACGCCGCGATGACGCCGACGCCGAGCCCCACCACCCCGATGCGCAGCGGCTCGCCCGCCAGCCGGCGCGGGTGCGTCGACACCGCCACGTTCACGCCGCTCGACGGGCCGTAGTACGCCGTCGCCACCCGCCGCGACGCCTCGTCGTGCAGCTGGTTGCCGTGAATGATGCCGCCGTGCTCGATGAAGTGCCCGTCGATGCCGTTCGGCATCGGCCGCACCGACACCACACCGAAGAAGCTGCGCGAGCTCTCTTTCGGGTGCCGCTTCGAGAAGTCGGCGAGGTCGAGCGCCAGCACGTACACCAGCGGCAGCAGCGTCAGCCCCATGGCCGCGCGCGCACGCCGCTGCCCCGCCGGGTCGCGCAGCAGCGCCGCGAGCGCCGCCACCCACGCCGCCGCGAGCGCGAGGTCTATCTCGACGTTCGTCTTGAACAGCCGCGGCGCCAGCAGGCTCACGAACGCGCCGCCCAGCGCTCCGCCGAACGACAGCGCCAGGTAGAACGACGTCAGCTGCCCCGGCGGAGGGCGGCTCTTCGCCAGCTCGCCGTGACACGTGAGCGCCGTGAGAAAGACGACCGCGCAGTACACGACCACCAGCACCACCGGGTGCGTCGCGTGCACCCGAAACAGCAGCGCGCTGCCCACGAGCAGCGACAGCCCGAGCAGCGGCATCACCACGCCGCGGCGGTACCAACGGTCAGACTCGAAGCAGAGCACGAACGTGAAGAGGTAGAGCGCGAGCGGCAGCACCCACAAGAACGGCAGCACCGCGATGACCTCACCCAGGTGCTGCGTCGCCGCGAGCAACATCAGCGACGCCGTCGCCGCCAGCGCCGACCAGAACACCAGCTGCCCCGGCCGTGCCGGAGCCGTCTCGCCCGCCTTCGGCACGTGGCGCTGCTTGAGCGCGACCGACGCCACCGCGAGCACGAAGCCCGCGAAGCCGGCCGCCCACAGCCAGCCCTGCGTGTGCAGCCCGAACAGCGGCTCGAACACCAGCGGGTACAAGAGCAGCCCGAGCAGCGAGCCCAGGTTCGACAGCGAGTAGAGCCGGTACGGCGTCTTGCCCTCGTTCGCCGGGTCTGCCGCGAACCACGCCTGAAGCAGCGGCCCCGTGCTCGACAGCGCGAAGTAGGGGAGCCCCACGCTCAGCGCCATCAACCAGCCAGCCTCGACGATGGGGTCTGCGTTCAGCCGCGCCGACGCCGCCGGCAGCAGCGGAGTGCCCCACACCAGCGTCGTGACGCCGAGCGCCAGCGTCGCGAGCCCCAGCAGCGCGACGTGCACCCGCGCCGGCACGCCGCGCCGAATCAAGAGGTGCGCGTACGCGTAGCCCGCGAGCAGCAGCGTCTGGAAGAAGACGAGACACGTCGTCCACACCGCCGCCGTGCCTCCGAACCAAGGCAGCAGCGCGCGCCCCACGATGGGCTGCACCTGAAAGAGAAGAAACGCGCTCAACAGAACCGAGGCAGAGAAGAGACGGTTCACGTGGGTGCCGGGCACTCTACTTCCGGGGCCGGGGACGGGGCCGGGGACGTTTGCCGGGCTCGGGTTCGGCGAGCGCCTTCAGCGCGCTCAGCGCCGCGTAGCTCGAGACGTCTTCTTCGCCCACCCATCTCGCGAGGTCTGCCCTCAGCTTCAGCACCGCCTCTTCGAGGCTGCCGTACCGCACGTGCTGTTCTGCTCCCGCCCAGCGCGGCACCGGTTCTTGCAGCAGCGCTTCTGCTTCTGCCGGCGCTCGCTGCACGAGCTTCAGCGTTCGTCTGCGGTCGAGCTTCGTGGGCAGCCTCAGCTTGCGACGCAGCTGCTCGAGCTGCTTCGGTGACAAGAGCGCCACCGCGTGCTTCCACTTCGGCACCCGCGTGCCCGTCGACTCGAACACGGCCACCGCGAACTTCAGCCACGCCCGTCGCGGCGCGCTCGCCTGCTCGCTCTCGCGCTCGGCGTCTCTCAGCGTTCGCCTGCGCAGCGCGCCTTTGTGCCTCGCGTAGCGGTGCCGCAGCCTCTCGAAGTGCTGCTCGGGGTCGCTCAGCACGACCAGCCGCTCGACGTCCCACCGGTTGATCCACTCCAGGTCCGTCAGTTGATCAGGCCTCGACCTGAACACCGTCACCGGCACCTCGCGCACGAACTGCTCGTCTCGCCCCGACCACGGCCCGATCGCCCACAGGTCGACGTCGCTGCCCGGCCCGTCGTCGCCCCGCGCCAATGAGCCCGACACCGCCACGCTCGTGAAGCCGTGGCGAATCAGCCCTGCCGCCACCGAGCGCGCCACCGCCCAGCGCCGCTTCGAGCCCAGAAGCTTCAGCTGCCCCAGCCGCCGCCGCCACCGCCACCACCCGAGCCGCCGCCGTAGCCGTACGACCGGCCGCCCAGCGCGTCGTTCAGCGACTTGCGAAGCTGCGCGTTCTCGCTGCCGGTGTTGTGAAACACGAAGTCGCTGCCGCCGCTCTTCTTCACCTTCTCTTCACGCGCCGCTTCCTTCTGCTCGCGCGTTGTCACGATGGCCAACGCCTTGTCGACCCCCGCCGGCAGCTTGTACGGCCCGCGCGCCAGCCCGCTGATGCCCGGCGCCTGCGCCCAGAACTGCTTCGCCTTCGCGTCGACGTAGGTGATGTCGAGGCCCGTCTTCGACGCCGCCGGCGTCAGGTAGACGACCTGCAGCGGGTTGCCGCTCGGGCTCACGAAGCCCAGCTTCGTCGTGAACTTGAGCTGCTTCTGTTCGAGGTCGGGGTTCACGATCGCCTTGTCGAGCTTCTTCGTCATCGCGGTGCCCACCGAAATCGGCGGCAGCCGCTCGCGCTTCTCGGCGTTCTTCGAGGCGTTCGACGAAGGCTTCTTGGCAACGCGCGTCACGGTCGGCATGGTGCCGCGCAACCTACCATTTTCGGCTGAGGTTCCAAGCGCTTAGGGGCGTCGAATCCCCGAAATAGCAGGAGCAAAACGGGGCGCGAATTGATAGGAGTGATCGGCTTCCCCCGCGATGGAAAACGAGCTCAACCCGACCCCCAAAGGCACGACTCCCGCTGACTACGGAGCCGCTTCCATCACCGTTCTCGAAGGCCTCGAGGCCGTTCGCAAGCGCCCCGGCATGTACATCGGCGACACGAACGTCTACGGCCTGCATCACCTCGTCTACGAGGTCGTCGACAACTCGGTCGACGAGGCGCTCGCGGGCGTCTGCACCGACATTCACGTCGTCATTCACGTCGACAACAGCATCAGCGTCGCCGACAACGGCCGCGGCATACCCGTCGGGCCGCACCCGACGGTGGTGGGTATGGACACCGTCGACGTCGTCATGACGAAGCTGCACGCCGGCGGCAAGTTCGAGAACAGCGCGTACAAAGTGTCGGGCGGTCTGCACGGCGTCGGCGTGAGCTGCGTCAACGCGCTCTCAGAGTGGCTGCACCTCGACATTCAGCGCGGCGGCAAGGCCTACGAGCAGAAGTACGCGCGCGGCGTGCCCCAGCAGAAGGTCGCCGAGACCGGCGTCAGCGACAAGCGCGGCACCAAGGTCTCGTTCAAGCCCGACACGACCATCTTCGAGGTCACCGAGTACAACTTCGACACGTTGTCGCAGCGCCTGCGCGAGCTCGCGTTCTTGAACGCCGGCCTGCACATCACCATCACCGACGAGCGCAGCGGCAAGGCCCACGACTTCAAGTTCGACGGCGGCATCGTCAGCTTCATCGAGTTCATCAACAAGGCGAAGCAGCCGCTCAACGAGAAGGTCATCTTCTTCAAGACCGAAAAAGATGGGGTGACGCTCGAGATCGCCATGCAGTGGAACGATGGGTACGACGAGCGCTGCTACACGTTCGCGAACAACATCAACACCCACGAGGGTGGCTCACACCTCTCGGGCTTCAAGGCCGCGCTGACGCGCACCATCAACAGCTACGCCGAGAAGAACCAGCTGTGGAAGGACCTGAAAGAGACCCCCGGCGGCGAAGACGCCCGCGAGGGCCTCGCCGCGGTCATCTCGGTGAAGCTGCCGAACCCGCAGTTCGAAGGTCAGACGAAGACGAAGCTCGGCAACAGCGAGGTGAAGGGCCTCGTCGAGCAGATGGTGAACGAGCAGCTCAGCACCTGGCTCGAAGAGAACCCGGCCAACGCGAAAAAAATCGTCGGTAAGATCGCCGACGCCACCCGCGCGCGCATCGCCGCCCGCAAGGCCCGCGAGACCGTGCGCCGCAAGGGCATTCTCGACGGCGCGTCGCTGCCCGGGAAGCTCGCCGACTGCCAGTCGCGCGACCCGAGCGAGTGTGAGCTGTACATCGTCGAGGGCGACTCCGCAGGCGGGTCGGCGAAGCAGGGCCGCGACCGCAAGAACCAGGCGATTCTGCCGCTGCGCGGCAAGATTCTGAACGTCGAGAAGGCGCGCTTCGAGAAGATGCTGACGTCGCAAGAGGTCGTGACGCTCATCACGGCGCTCGGCACCGGCGTCGGCAAAGAAGAGTTCAAGCCCGACGACGTGCGGTACCACCGCATCGTGCTGATGACCGACGCAGACGTCGACGGCGCGCACATTCGCACGCTGCTCTTGACCTTCTTCTTCCGGCAGATGCCCGAGCTGATCGAGAAGGGCTACGTCTACATCGCGCAGCCGCCGCTCTACAAAGTCACGCGCAACAAGAAAGATGTGTATTTGAAAGATGATGACGCGCGTAACGAGTACCTGCTGAACCTGACGGCCGAGCGCATCAAGGTGCAGAGCGCGGCCGACGTGAAGTCGCCCTCCATCAGCGGGGCCGAGCTGAAGGTGCTGCTCGAGAAGGTCATTCACTACGAGAAGCGGCTCGACAAGTTCGCGCGGCGCAAAGACGCGCGCATCATCGACGCGCTGGTGCAGGGCGCCGACTTCAACTCCGAGATGATGTCTGACCTCGAGAAGGCGAACGAAGAGTACGGCAAGGTGCAGGACTATCTCGAGGCGCACCGCCCCGAGGTGCTCGACCAGCTCGAGGCGAAGTTCGGCAAAGACCCGGCGCACAACTCGAACATGATCACCTTCTTCTCAGAGGTGAACGGCGCCAAGCGCGAGACGAAGCTCGACAAAGAGTTCCTCGACAGCCCCGAGTACGCCGACCTGCTCGCCGACAAGAGCGCGTTCAAGGCGTTCGGCGCCCCGCCGTACCGCGTCACCGTCGGCGACGACCAGCACACCGCCGTGAACTACCAGCAGGTCTTGAAGATCGCGATGGACGATGCCCAGAAGGGCCTCTCGATTCAGCGCTACAAAGGTCTGGGCGAGATGAACGCCGAGCAGCTGTGGGAGACCACCATGGACCCGGCGAAGCGCACCCTGCTGCAGGTCACCATCACCGACCTCGTGAAGAGCGACGAGACCTTCTCGCTGCTCATGGGCGAAGACGTCGAGAAGCGCCGCGAGTTCATCGAGACCAACGCGCTCTCGGTCAGCAACCTCGACATCTGATTCGGTGGGCGGGCGGCTCAGTTGCCGCCGAAGACGCCGACGAACAGGTCGAGCACTGCTTCCCACTCGAAGATGACGACCACGAACAAGAAGATGCAGGCGGCCGAGATGAGAATCATCGGCTCGCTCGTCATCTTCACCGAGAACTTGTAGGCGTCCTCGTCTTCGGGTTGTTTGTCGGTGGCCACGTGAGCGCGCGTGACGCTACCACGGGCCGCTTCATTCGCCGTGGAAGGTCGCTCGCTGGTCGCCGAGGCTGAGCACGTCGAACGGCGTAGCCGGGTCGATGTGCGCTCGTGCGTGCACCTTCACGCAGTCACCTGGTCTGGCCACGAGTCGGGGCAGCCGCCACCTGCCGACGCGAGACGAGCGAAGTCAGGCAACGCGCCGTGCCAGAACGGGCCCAGCGTCAGGTGCCGAATCGACAGGCTCACCCTCTCGAACGCGAGAACGACCTGTTCGAGCGCCGCGCTCGGAGCCTCGGGCTCGACCCAAAGTGGGTTCAGCTCGAGACGATCGAGGAAGCGCGCCTGAGGCAGTTGCTGGAGCCAACGAAGCCCCTCTTCAATTCTCTCGGGCATCGCGCAGAAGCCGCCGCGCACGCGCGCCGCCGTGATGAAACCACCTCGTTCGCCGAGCACCTCGAGCCAGGGTGCCACGAGCTCTCTGTCGTCGATCATCAGCGGGTCGGCGTGCTCAAGCAGCCAGTCGCAGTAGACGCGCCACGCGCCTTCGTCGTCGGGCGACTCGAGAATGGCGGCTTCGAGCGGCGCACAGCGGTTGAGCGTTTGAGTTTGCGTGACCAACTTCCACTCCGCCTTGCTCGTCGCGATGACGCTGCCCTCTCGGATCTCCACCGGCCCGCCAAGGGGGCGCCATCGACCCGTGCCAGGCAGTGGAAAGAGGGTTCCGCCCACCACTTTCCTTTCCGGTACACGATGCAGACGGGCCCAGACGGCTTGCCGATGCAGGTCGCGCCCCAGACCTCGACGACGGCGCCGTCGTTGCGCACCAACGTCGTGACGGTGCGGCGTTCGACGGTTACGCCCGACATTGGCACTGTCTATCACATCGCAATACACTCGGTTCATGAGCAAGTCCGAGAACCTCATGATTCGCGTCGACCGCCCAAGCAAGACCGTCATCACGCGCGCCGCCCGACTTCGCGGCATCAGCGCGAGCGACTACGTGCGCTCGGTCGTCGTCGCGCATGCTCGGCGCGATCTCGAAGAGTCGAAGGCGCACTCGCTCAAGCTCTCAGCAGCAGAGCAGCGGGCCTTCTGGGCAGCCCTCAACGAGCCGGTGTCGCTGACCCCGCGGCAGCGTCAGCTCTCACGCTTGATGCGTGGCGGCCGTTAGTGGTCGAGTTGCCCGATGGCTACCGCGTCGAGGTGCTCGAGCGCGGCCATCGCCGTGAGTCGTTCGAGTCGGGTCAGACCGCAGTCGACGGCTGGCTCCGTCGGAATGCACTCCAGAACCAATCGAAGCGCCTCTCGGTGACTCGGGTACTGCTCGACTCACGAGCCACGCTGGCCGGCTACTACACGACGGCCATGGGCTCTGCAGACCTCTCTGAGCTGCCGAATGACCTCGTGAAGAAGCTTCCGCGTCGTGCCCTTCCGGTCGCCGTGCTGGCGTGGCTCGGAGTCGATCGCCGATTTCAAGGTCGCGGCCTCGGTCAGCTGCTCCTCGCTCACGCCCTCGTCGAATGTCACCGTGCGAGTCGCGCCTTCCCGTTCGTCGCGGTCGTGCTCGACTGTGTCGACGAGGCCGCGAAGCGCTTCTACGAGCGGTGGGATTTTCGAGAAGTGCCGGGCCGCCCGATGCGGCTCTTCTTGTCGGCTGCCGCGCTCGACGAGATGGCGACGCGAGGCTGACCGCACCCCGCCGTAACGCCACACACGTCACGCACAACCTCGCATTCCGTTGTCGTGGCATCGCCGATGCTTTTCGACACGGTGCCAGTTACCGCAGCAACACAACCGAAGAGGATGCAACGAAATGGTGCCGTGTATCTTCCCGAAACGCTCACACCTACCGTGGCAGGAAGGCACGGCGGCTTTTACAGCTCCGTGCATGAGTGAACGTCTTGTCATCGTCGAAGATGATCCGATTCAGTCGGATCTGCTCGCAGACCTGCTGAAGGAACACGGCTACGACGTCGCAGTCTTCTCGGAAGGAGCGCGCGCCCTCGCCGCCCTCGAAGGCGACGCCGCCCCCGCCGACCTCGTCATCACCGATGTCGCCATGCCGGGTATGGACGGCATTCAGCTCTGCAAGGCCTTGAAAGAGTCTCGCCCCGAGCTCCCCGTCGTCGTCGTCACCGGCGAGTCGAACGTCGGCACCGCCATCAACGCCCTGCGCGCCGGCGCCTACGACTTCCTCACCAAGCCCATCGACAGAGAGCTCCTCATGGCGTGCGTCAAGCGCGCCCTCGAGAAGCGCCGCCTCGTCGACGAGCTCCGCCGCCGCGAGCCCGCCTCCGAGTCGATGTTGTTCGGCGACTCCGAGCCCATGCGCCAGGTGCGAGACCTCGTCGCCCGCGTCGCCCCTTCTGGCGCCAGCGTGCTCGTTCAGGGCGAGACCGGCTCCGGCAAAGAGCTCGTCGCCAAGGCCCTTCACATGCTCAGCCCGCGCGCCAAGGCCCCGTTCGTCGCCATCAACTGCGCCGCGCTGCCCGCCTCGCTCGTCGAGAGCGAGCTCTTCGGCTACGCCAAGGGCGCCTTCACCGACGCCCGCGCCGCCCGCCAGGGCCTCTTCGTCGAAGCCGACGGAGGCACCCTCTTTCTCGACGAGGTCGCCGAGCTCTCGCTCGACAACCAGGCGAAGCTCCTGCGCACCCTGCAGGAGCGCACCGTGCGCCCGCTCGGCTCGAACGCCGAAATTCCGTTCGACGCCCGCATCTTGTCGGCCACGCACAAAGACCTCGAGGCCGAGCCCGAGGCCGGCCGCTTCAGGCAAGACTTGTTCTTTCGCCTCAACGTCATTCGCATCGACCTGCCGCCCCTGCGCGAGCGGGGTATGGACATCGTGCACCTCGCCGCCCGCTTCCTCGACGGCGTGTGCAAGCGCGACAACCGCGCGCAGCTGAAGCTCTCGCCCGAGGTCGCCCAGAAGCTCCTGAGCTACCCGTGGCCCGGCAACGTGCGCGAGCTCGAGAACTGCGTCGAGCGGCTCTCGGCCCTCGCCCGCAGCAGCGAGGTGAGCGTGGGCGACCTGCCCGACAAGGTGCGCCTGCACCAGCGCGGCCGCTTCCACGTCGCGGCCGACGCGCCCGAAGAGATCGTGACCCTCGAAGAGCTCGAGAAGCGCTACGTGCAGCACGTGCTCACCGTCATGACCGGCAATCGCAGCCGCGCGGCAGAGCTGCTCGGCATCGACCGCCGCACCCTCTACCGCAAGCTCGACGCCTGGGGCCTCTCGAGCTCGGCCGCCGCAAGTGGTGGGCCAAACGGCCGCGAAGGCGCGTCGCGAGACGGTAACGGTGCAGATTCGGCGGGGCAGGGCGAGGCGTCGGCCGCTAATTGACGTGCGGTGAGCCCGTCACGCCCCTTGAGAGTGCTCGTCGTCGAAGACGACGCCGTCGATCGCCTCGCGATCAGACGCGCCCTGGGTCGGCGCGCCGAGCCCGATGATGCCCACGACGGGCCTGCGGCGCTGAAGCTGCTGCAGGCCAACCGCTACGACGTCGCCCTGCTCGACTACTTCTTGCCGGGCGACACGGGCCTCTCGGTCTTCGCGCGCATTCACGAGGCGCTCCCTGCGCTGCCCGTCATCTTTCTCTCTGGCCATGGCAGCGAAGAGGTCGTCGTCGACGCCATGAAGGCCGGGGCCGCCGACTACATCAGCAAGGCCGCCATCGAGGAGCGCGACCGCCTCTGGCGAACCGTGACGGCCGCCGTGGAGAACCACCGCTTGCGAACGGAAGCAGAGCGCAGTCAGGCCCGACTCGGCCTCGCCGTCGAGGCCGCCGGCGCCGGCACCTGGGAGCTCGACCTCTCGTGGAACCAGTTCCGCGGTGACACCACCTTTCAGACGCTGCTGGGCCTGCCCGAGCAGCCGACGTGGAGCGCAGACCAGGTGCGCGAGCGCCTCACGATGGACAGCGCGCAGAAGCTCGACGAAGCCCTGCAGTCGAAGCGCTTCGCCGTGCAGGTGCAGCTCGAAGGCGAGCGCCCCGTCTGGGTCGACCTGCGCGGCCGGCAAGAGCCCGACGCCGTCGCCCACCGCATCTTCGGCACCGCCATCGACCTCACCCAGGTGAAAGAAGAAGAGGCCCGCTCGGCGGCGCTCCGCGAGCGGCTGATGGGCATCGCCTCACACGACCTCAAGAACCCGCTCTCTGCGGTGCTGCAGGCGTCGGCCCTGCTCGCGAACAGCCCGCGGCTCGAGGCGCGCGAGAAGCGCTACGTGCAGCACATTCGCACCTCGGCCGAGCGCATGACCCACCTCATCGTGCAGCTGCTCGACCTGACGCGCGTACGCCTGGGCGGCGGCCTGCCCCTCGAGAAGAAGCCCACCGAGCTCGACCAGACCGTGAAGCAGATTTGTGACGAGCTGAAGCTCGCGAACCCCGACCGCGAGCTGAAGCTCGAGCTCGACGCGCTCACCGTGCCCGTCGACCCCGACCGCATCGCGCAGGTCGCGTCGAACCTCATCGGCAACGCGCTCAAGCACAGCGCCGAGGGCACCGCCGTCGTCGTGCGTCTCACGAGCTCTGGCAGCAGCGCCCTGCTCGAGGTGAAGAACCGCGGCACGGCGATACCCAAAGAGATGCAGGCGCAGATTTTCGAGCCGTTCGTGCAGTACGGCGACCACTCGACGCGCGAGGGCCTGGGCCTCGGGCTCTACATCAGCCGCGAAATCGTTCGCGCCCACGGCGGCGTGCTCACCGTGACCTCGAGCGAAGAAGACGGCACCTGCTTCAGCGCCCGGCTGCCGATGTAGGCTGCCCGCGTGTCTCGGGCGCTCGCCATCGTCACGCTGCTGGCCGCCTGCGGGCCGAACGTCGCGCTGCCCGACCAGACCACCACCTCGCGCTGGGTGCGCTACCACCACTGGGAAGACGAGGTGCCGTGCCCCGAGGTGCTCGAGCAGCTCGACGGGCAGATCGACTTCATGACGAAGACGTTCGGGCTCGACGTGAAGCCCGTCGACTACTTCAAGTGGCGCGAGACCGAGATGGGCGAGAGCGCGAAGGCGTGCCAGCGCTTCGGGTCGGTCGCGTGCACCGTGGGCGCCGTCTCGTACGGCGTCGGCTGGGCCGAGAGCCACGAAATCGTTCACGCGGTGTGGGACCAGCTCGGCTACCCGCCGCAGATGTTCATCGAGGGCATCGCCGTCGTGCTCGGCTGCGGCGAGACCGGCTACGCGGGCCTCCCGATACCGCTCGACCTCGACGTCGAGTCGCTGATGGCGACCAACGTGTGGAACGCGAGCTTCAAGACGAACGGCGCGTGGAACTACGCCATCGCGGGCTCGTTCGTGCGCTGGCTCATCGAAAGGTCGGGCCCGCGCGCGTTCGTCGACTTCTACTCGACCGCGCCCGGTGCCGGCGGGGGCGAAGCGCACGCCGCCTTCGAGAAGGTCTACGGGCTGACGTTCGCCGACGCCGTCGCCGCGTGGAGGGCGTCGGGCCCCGGGCCCGAGGGCAGCTTCTGCATGTCGCCGAATGACCCGTGCGACGCGCCGCCGATGCTCGACGCCGCCGCAGGCAAGACGTCGCTCACGCGCCGCTTGAGCTGTGTGCCGCAGGTCATCACCGTCGCCGCCGCCGACGGCGAGGCGGTCGCCGCGGCGCTGAGCTCGAGCGAGCGGCCCATCACCGCCGTGCTCGAGGCGTGCGTGCCGCAGTCGCGCTTCGAGCCCGTGGTGACTCCGCCCGAGCTCGTCGGCCGCCCGCCCTCGACGGTCGGCAAAGACCTCGAGCTGCGCAGCTTCGGGCTCGGCGCGAAGGGTCGCCTGCGGGTGACCCCCGCGCGCAGCGACGACCGGCTCGGCGCCATGCTCGACCCGCAGGGCAGCGCCTTCGGCGGAGCGTGGGGCGGCGAGCTCACGGCCCGCACGCTCCCGAGCGCCGGCGCGCTGTTCTCGAGCAGCTGCCCCGCCGAGCCGATTCTCGTCGGCGAGAAGACCTGGGCCGTGCAGCTCACCGGCGACGTCGAGTCGATGGCCGGCGCGCGCACCAGCCTCACGCTGCGCTCGCCGAGCCCGTTCAGGGTGCGTTCGGTGCGCTCGAACAACGTTCAGGTCGAGACCGTGCTCTGCGGTGGCGCGTGCGGCAACAGCTGCGAGAACTGGCTCGGCGCCGACCACAGCCTCACCCTGGTGCCGCTGATGGCGAGCGGGCGCTTTCGTGTGCACGTCGTGCTCGAACGCTAGTTTCAGGCGGCCGCCCCCGTGGCCGGAAACGTACGTCACGCTGCGATGCTGACCGACGGCCGCGCGACACGAATGACCATGTCGAACGCGGCGCGCATGTGGAACATTGCCGCGCATGGGTTCTCTTCTCGCCTGCGCTGCGCTGCTGCTGAGCGGCGGCGCGCTCAGCGCGCCTCCTGAACCGTCGTTCGCGCTCTCTCGCGTCGAGCTCTCGCCGCTGCCGGTCACGCTCGGCGCGAGCGAGACGTTCAAGAAGTTCTACCTGACCGTCGGCGTCGGCACCGGCTTCGGCCACACGCAATACTCGAACGGCCGCCACGGCACCGGCCTCGCGTTCGGCTTTCACGCGCGCATCGGCTACCGCATCACCGAGAAGTTCGCGGTGGCCGGCGTCGTCTGGGTCGACCCGCTCTACGCCGTGATGGGCGCGTCGTCGTCGGCGAGCAACCGCCCCTTCTTCGCGCTGTTCGCGCCGGGCCTGTGGGGCGGGCCCTCGGCGAGCTTCTTCATCGACACGTTCGTGCTGACCGCCGGCATTCTCGTCGGCGGCAACTTCACCGCGGGCACCGGGCCGCCGGCGTACGGTGTCGGCGGCTTCGGCACGCTCGTGTTCGCGCAGGGCGAGCTGATGCTCGTCAACGTGCCGTTCGGCCGCATGGGCCCGTTCGCCCGCTTCGGCCTCGCCGGGCTCATCGACCCGGCCGTCTCGGGTGCGTTCGTCAGCTATGTCTCGCTCAACGCCGGCTGGTGCCTCGAGTTTCAGTGAGGCCGCGCAAATCCACATTCGCGGTCGCTCACGCCTCCTGTTGCGGGTCGGCGTGAGCTGCTCATCAGGATTTGGGCGATACAGCCCGCGCAAATCCACATTCGCGGTCGCTCACGCCTCCTGTTTCGGCCAGGTGAAGTGAAAGCACGAGCCCTCGCCGAGCACCGACTCGACCCACGCGCGCCCGCCCTTCGCCTCGACAATCTTCTTCACCACCGACAGCCCGATGCCGGTGCCCGCCCCGCCACCCTTCGGCTCGAGCGTCTGGAAGATGCCCCAGATGCGCTGCTGGTGCTCCGCCGGTATCCCCGGCCCGTTGTCCTTCACCAGAAACTCCCAGAACCGCCCCGCGTCGCGCGCCTCCAGCTCGACCACCGGGTCCGCGCGCCGCGTGTACTGCAGCGCGTTCGCCACCAGGTTCATCAACACCTGCTGCAGCGGCACCCGCTCGGTGCGCAGCACCGGCAGCGGCCCCTTCTTCTCGACCCGCACCGTCTTCTCTGGCGCCAAGAGCTCCACCGTCTCGCCCACCAGCCGCTCTGCGTCGACCTGCTCGACCCGCTGCACCTGCCGGCCAGCTCGGCTGTACTGCAAGATGCCGTTGATCAGCGCCTCGAGCCGGTTCGCCCGGTCTCTCAAGAGCCGCAGGTGCTCCTTGTCTTGCCCCGTCAGCTTCGGCCCCAGGTCCTCCTCGAGCCACTGCGACAGGCTCGAGATGCCGCGCAGCGGCGCCTTCAGGTCGTGGCTCGCCACGTACGCGAACTGGTCGAGCTCGGCGTTGATTCGCCCCAGCCGCGCAATCAGCCGCTCGCGCTCGCTCTCGTTCAGCCGCTGCTCCGTCACGTCGGTGTGCACCCCCACCCACTCGCGAATCACGCCGTCGTGCTCCACCACCGGCAGCGCCCGCACCTTGAAGTGCCGGTACTCGCCGTCGTGGCGCCGCACCCGGTGCTCGAGCGACAGCCCTCGCCCCTCGCGCCGCGCGTGCTCGAACGCCCGCCACGTCGCCTCGCGGTCGTCGGCGTGCACCGCCGCGAGCCAGCCCTCGGCCTGCAGCGCTTCTTCGCTCTGCCCCGTGAAGCGCGACCAGCCGGGCTGCGGCCCGCTCATGCCGCCGTCGGGCCGCGTGTGCCACACCACGTCGCACGTCGCGTCGACCAGGCTCGTGTACCGGCGCTGCTGGCGCGCTGCCTCGGCCTCGGCCGCGCTGCGCGCGAACCAGTCTTGCCGCACCAAGAACGCGCACAGCGCCGCGAACGCCAGCAGCAGCGCGGCGCCCAGAATCACGGCCCCCACCGCGAGGTCGTCGGCCACGCGGTCAGACTTGAAGCCCTGCACGAACCCGCGCTGCTCGTGCAACCGCGCCGAGCCGACGGTCGCCCACAGCTCGTCGGCGAGCACGCCCGGC
>JAEUJP010000724.1 GCA_016793725.1 Myxococcaceae bacterium
GTTCGCCCCGCCGCGCTTGTCGGTGCCGCGGAAGGTCGACATCGACGCCCACGCCACGCGCACCAGCTCGGGGCCAGTCAGGCCTGCTCCGAGAATTTTCGTCTTCAGCGCCGCGACGTCTTTGTCGTCGATGAGCGCCGCGTCGGCCGCCGGCACCGCGTCTTGCCAGATGAGCGCCTCTTTCGGCACCTCGGCGCCGAGGTAGCGCGACCTGGGGCCCATGTCGCGGTGGGTCAGCTTGAACCACGCCTTCGCGAACGCAAGCTTGAAGTCTTCGGGCTTCTCGCGGAAGCGAACGACGACCTTCTTGTACTCAGGGTCCATCTTCAGCGCGAGGTCGGTCGTGAACATGATCGGCTGGTGGCGCTTCTTCGGGTCGTGCGCGTCGGGCACCAGGCCCACGCCGCCGTCGTTCGCCGGCACCCACTGCGTCGCGCCGGCCGGGCTCTTCGTCTGCACCCACTCGAACGCCATCAGGTTGTCGAGGTAGTTCGTGCTGAACGCGATGGGGTTCACCGTCCACGCGCCTTCGAGGCCGCTCGTCACCGCGTCGCCGCCCTTGCCCGTGCCACACTTGTTCTTCCACCCGAAGCCCTGCTGATCGACCTCGGCCGACGCAGGGTCTTTATCGACACACTTCGCCGGGTCAGCAGCGCCGTGCGCCTTGCCGAACGAGTGCCCGCCCGCGATCAGCGCGACCGTCTCTTCGTCGTTCATCGCCATACGGCCGAACGCCTCACGAATGTCTTTCGCGGCGGCCAGCGGGTCGGGCTTGCCGTTCGGGCCTTCGGGGTTCACGTAGATGAGGCCCATCTGCACGGCGGCGAGCGGCTTCTGCAGCTTGCGGTCGCCCGTGTAGCGCTCGTCGGCGAGCATCTTCTTCTCGGGGCCCCAGTACACGAGGTCGGGCTCCCACTCGTCGGCGCGGCCGCCGGCGAAGCCGAACGTCTGAAAGCCCATGCCCTCGAGCGCCACGTTGCCCGTGAGCACCATCAGGTCGCCCCACGAGATCTTGCGGCCGTACTTCTGCTTCACCGGCCAGATCAGCCGGCGCGCCTTGTCGAGGTTCACGTTGTCGGGCCAGCTGTTCAGCGGCTCGAAGCGCAGCTGACCGCCGCTCACACCGCCGCGGCCGTCGCCCATGCGGTACGTGCCCGCGCTGTGCCACGCCATACGAATGAAGAACGGGCCGTAGTTGCCGTAGTCGGCGGGCCACCACTCTTGCGACGTGGTCAGCACCTTCTTCAGGTCCGCCTTCACCGCGGCCAGGTCGAGGCTCGCGAACTCCTTCGCGTAGTCGAAGTCGGCGCCGTAGGGGTTCGAGGCCGGCGAGTGCGCACGCAGCACCGACAGGTCGAGCGCTTGAGGCCACCAGAACTGGTTGGGTACGGGAGTGCCCTCGGCGGCCGCGAGGGCCGGCGCCGCAAGGCAACCCAGAAGAAGCAGACGAGACGGGTTGGTCATGCCACACCGCATAACCGATCGCGGCGATAGCGCATAAAACAAGATGGTTATTAGTTTGAAAGCCGGCAGCTATCAGGCGCTTTCGGCCTTCACGGGGCCGGGGCGGTCGCTGCGCAGGTAGACGCTGCCGGTGACGGCCTTGGCGCGCTTCTTCATGTCGGCGGCGAGGCGGGCGAGCTCGGCGTGATCGGCGCTCCTGCCGTCGGCGAGCACGGCGACGACCGAGACGCTCATGATGGGGAACTTTCGTCTTTCGCCGAAGCGATCTTCGGCCTCGATGTAGCCGCGCTCGCGATCGGCCTTGTCGTAATAGAGGGGAATGATGCGGTCGAAGGCCTCGATCACCTTGCGGCAGATGACGTCGACGGTCTGCGGTGCGGTGATGAAGACGAAGTCGTCGCCCGCGACGTGACCGAGAAAGTCGCCGGGCTGGCCGTCTCTCGCGAAGATCTCGCGCAAGAGGTCGCCGGTCTGACGCACCACGCCGTCGGCCTTCGCGAACCCGTAGTAGTCGTTGTAGGCCTTCAGGTTGTCGAGGTCGAGGTACGCGAACGCGAACGGCGCCTTGAGCGAGAGCCGGCGCTGCACCTCGCGCTCGATCGACGACGGGCCCGGCAGCCGCGTGGTCGGCGACGCGCTCGCCTCGGCCTGCCGGCGCCGCAGCACCGACTCGACGCGGGCCCCGAGCTCGAGGGCGTCGAACGGCTTGGTCAGGTAGTCGTCGCCGCCCAGCTTGAGCGCGCGAACCTTCGCCGACGTCTCGCTGCGCGCCGAGACGAACACGACCGGCAGCGGCGAGCTGGCGCGCTCGGCCTTCAGCTCTTCGAAGAACGAGAAGCCGTCGCCGTCGGGCAACATCACGTCGAGCAGGAGCAGGTCGGGCCGCACGTCGGCGACCGAGCGGCGCGCCGTCGCCACGTCTTTCGCCGAGACCGCATCGAAGCCCAGGTTGCCGAGCACCTCGACGCAGATGGCGCAGATCTGGGGGTCGTCGTCGACGACGAGCACCCGCCCCCTGAGCGCCGGAGCCGAGGCGAAGCCCTCGACCGCCGCGATCAGCTTCTGGCCCTCGATCGGCTTCTTCAGGTACCCGCTCGCGCCGGCGCGCAGCGCCTTCTCGCGCTCGTCGTGGCCGCTGATGACGAGCACGCGCGCGTTGCGGGTGTCGGGGTCGTGGCGGAAGATCTCAGACAGCTCGAGCCCGTTCATGTCGGGCAGCTCGATGTCGAGCGTGATGATCTCGGGCCGCACCCTGCGCGCCAGCGCCAGCGCCTCTTCACCGCTCGCCGCGAGCACCACCTGGTAGCCGCGCTGGAGCAGCGTGGCCTTCATCACCCACGCGAGCTCGACCTGGTCTTCGACGACCAGCACCGTGCCGCGCGAGGGGCGCTGCGCCGCCGCCGGGTCTTGCTCGCGCTCTTGTGGCGCGAGCGCCTCGGGTGTCGGCTGAACCGGCAGCACGACGACGAAGCGCGCACCGTCGGTGCACGGCTCGGCCCACACTCGGCCGCCGTGGCCCTCGACGATCGAGCGGCAGATCGAGAGCCCGAGCCCGGTGCCGGCGACGTTCTTCGTGCGCGGGCTTCGGGCCTGCTCGAAGCGGTCGAAGATGCGCTCGAGGTCGGCTTCGGCGATGGGCTCGCCGCTGTTCCACACCGAGATCGCGACGAAGCCCGGCAGCCCTTCGGCGGCCTTGAGGTCGACCGTCACCTGGCCACCGGCGGGGGTGAACTTCACCGCGTTCGTGAGCAGGTTGTTGAACACCTGCATGAGCCGATTCGGGTCGACGAGCACCTTGAGGCCGTCGCCGCGCGTGCCGAGCGAGACGGTCAGACGCTTCTCGGCGAACGCGGCGCCGTACTTCTCGACACACGCCTTCGCGAGCTCGTCGAGATGTGTGATCTCGAAGCTCATGCGCATGCGGCCCTTGGCGAACTTCGACAGGTCGAGCAGATCGTCGACCATCGCGTTCAGGCGGTCGGTCGAGTCGCGCGCCATCTCGAGGTAGCGGCGCTGGCGATCGTTGATGTCGCCCGTGATGTGGTTCAGCACCAGGTCGAGCGCGCCGGTGACGCTGGTCAGCGGCGTGCGCAGCTCGTGGCTGACCATCGAGACGAACTCGTCTTTGCGCTCTTCGAGCCGGCGCTGCTCGCTGACGTCGCGCAGCGCGATGAGCACGCCGCGCAGGGCGCCTGCCGCTTCGACGACGGGGCTGACGGTGAGGTGCAGGTGGCGGTCGCCGATCTTCAGCTCTTCTCGGTAGATCTTCTGGCCGCTGTATTCCCACCCGCGCACCATCTCGAACGGGGCGAAGCCGAGCTTGTCTTCGAGGCCGCGCATCGTGACGTGGCCGGGCCCGTCGGCGAGGTCGAGCAGCTTCTTCGCGGCGGGGTTGATGACGACGACCTCGTTCTTCTCGTCGGTGAGCACGACGCCGTCTGACATCGCCTCGACCATCTGCTCGATGCGGCGCCGCGAGTCGGTCTCGGCGGCGCGCAGGTGTGAGATGGCGTCGGTCGTCTGGTTGATGAGCAGGTCGAGCAGCTCGCCGTCTTCGGTCGAGTAGGCCTCGGCGTCGGAAGAGAAGATGCCGAGCGTGCCGACCACCTGCTGGCCGGCGACGAGCGGCACCACCACCGACCCGGGAAAGTGAGACGGCGCCGAGGCCTCGGCGGTGGTGTCGCCGGTGACGCGCGCGAGCACCTTGTCTTCGGGCAGCACGACGCCCGCGGTCTTGCGGTACGCGGCGAGCAGCGACTCTTTGACGTTGAGCAGCGCCTTTTCGCTGACGGTGCCGTGGCAACGAATGCGCAGGCTCGCGGTGCTGCCCTCGTGCGACTGCACGAGCACGGCGCTGACGTCGTGGGGCAGCACGCGGCCGACGACGGCGAGCAGGCGGTCGACGATGCCCTCGGTGCTGTTGACGTCTTTTTCGCCGCCGCGGCTGAACTCGTAGAGCACCGAGAGCGCCTCGAGCCGCTTGCGCAGGGTGACGAGCAGGCGCTCTTTTTCTTTGCGCAGGCTGACGACCTCGAGCGCGTTCTTCACGGTGAGGCTGAGGTCGTTGATGTCCCACGGCTTGCTGACGAAGCGGTAGACGTGGCCCTGGTTGATGGCGGCGATCAGATCTTGCGGGCTCGAGTACGCGGTCAGCAGAATGGCGGTGACGTCGATGCCCTCGGTGCGCGCCTGCGCGATGAGCTGCGTGCCGGTCATCTCGGGCATGCGCTGATCGGTGATCAGCAGATCGACGCGGCGCGTGCGAAGCACCTGCAGCGCTTCGGTGCCGTTGCCGGCGGTGACGACGTCACACGTGCGATCGAACATGCGCGTGAGCACATCGAGAACGTTCTGTTCGTCGTCGACGACGAGGAGCGTGTGACGCTGAGCCAAGAGGGGCTGAGAAGTCTACCCGCGTTGTGAGGTGCGCCGGGCGCCTACACCGCTGTCGCGTGTTACCGCGCGGGTGCGCTCATGCCACACAGGCGTGCAGCCGCTACCTAAGCTCCCATGAGACGGTGGCTGCGGAGGGTGGCCGTGGGGCTTTTGGCGCTGTGGGGGCTGTACCTGCTCGCGGCGAACGTGCTGCTCAACGTCGGGGTGGTGCCCGGCTGGGTGAACGGGGCGACCCACCAGGTGCACGTGGAGTGGGACCGGGCGATCACCCTGTGGCCGGGCCAGGCGTGGGTGAAGAACTTCAGCATGCAGTTCGACGACGACAACGAAGTTCAGATGGATCTGAACGTCGAAGACTCGTCGGTGAACATGTCGCTGCTGGCGTTCTCGCGAAACACGTTCAAATTGACGCGGGGCCGCGCGAAGGGCGCGTCGTACCGCATGAACATCAAGGTGTCGGAGGAGGAGCTGAAGAAGTTCCCCGCGCGGGTCGACGCGTTTCCGCGCGTGCCGGGCTACGCGTACCCGCCCATCAAGCCGAAGGAGCGGCCGCCGAAGAAGACGCAGGAAGAGATCGACAAGCTGTTCCGCATCGAGCTCGACGACGTCGAGAGCGACATGACCGAAGTGTGGATCGGCGAGTACCACTACCAGGGCCCCTCACACGTGAAGGGCTCGTTCGCGTTCTCGCCGATGAAGGAGCTGTCGGTCGGGCCGGCCCACATGAGCTTCGACGGCGGCAAGCTCACCGCCGGCGAGCACGTCATCTTCCCCAGCTTCGAGGCGAAGGTGCGCTGCACGATCGCGAACGCCGACGTCTCGGGGCCGCCCGAGCGCATTCTGCCCGCGCTCACGGCGTCGCTGCAGACGAACACCGAGCTCGGCGGCCTCGGCCTGATCGCGTTCTACGCCGAGGG
>JAEUJP010000740.1 GCA_016793725.1 Myxococcaceae bacterium
TGACAATTTGCAGGCAACTGCGCCCGTCTTCCATGACGAAACTCGACCACCGTGTTTTCGTTGAACCGAAATCTGAAACCGTTGCGACAATTCGGCTGACGGAAACCAGCCTGAGCAATTTTCTCAACGACGGCGAGAGCGTGTCGAGCGAAGTGCGCGCCGTGAGATTTCGGGCGTTTCGGCCGCGCAGCGCTGTGACCGGTTCTCGGGCGAACCTCACGTGGCTCTGGGTCACCGTGATGTCGTTGTTGCCAGCCGCGGGCGCGGCGCAGCAGGCGATCGTCTCGCTCCCGTCGGCCGACCAGACACCACGCGGTGAAGTGTTCTTCATGCATGAGACGCAGGCGCGACCGTGGGGGCCGAAGCCCTACTGGAACACGACGCACTTCTTGACGTACGGCCTGACCGACGACGTCGAGCTCGCCGCGACGCTCTTCAACGCGGGCTGGCCATCGTCGTCCGATGCCTCGCTGGCGCTGGGCTACAAGGGCAACCTCGCGCTGCCCGGGCTCGAGGCGATCGAGGGCAAGCTCACGACCGGCTTGATGGCGGTGGTCTCGCTCACCACCCAGGGTGTAGGCGCGTGGGGTTACGCGTTCGCCAGCGTTCGCCTGCCGGTGCTGCGAACGCGTCTCGCCGCGGGCTTCTCGTCTGGGCCGAAGCAGCTCTTTCTCACCCGCAGCGACACGGCCTGCTTCATCGGCTCGATCGAGCAGCCGGTGCCCTTCACCCGCGGCAAGCTCAACCTGGTCGCCGAGTGGTTCTCGGGCGACCACGACCTCGCCAACGTCATCGTGGGAGCGACCTTTCACCCGAACCACAACCTCATCTTCGTGGTGGGCTACAAGGTCCCGACCGCGAAGAGCCGCCAGTTTCGCGAGGCGAAAGAGGCGGTCGTCGGTGAGATCGGCGTCTTCTTCTAGCGGGCGCGCTCTTCACGCGCTTCAACCGTCGCGCAGCGCCAGCAGCAGCCGGGCCTGCCAGTGCTCTTCGCCGGGGTGCCACCTGGGCTCGCCCTCGGAGTCGGCGACGGCGGTGGCCCACTCGAGTGTGCGGTTGCGCGTCACCTCTCCGCGGGGCGCCGTGTTCCACAGGGTTCGCAGCGCGTCGAGCGCCCGGCGGCGCTGGCCTGGCGACAACCGCCGCCTCAAAAGGCGATCGAGCTGGCGCCGGGCCTGCTCATGCGTCAGCGGCACCGCCGGCCCTCGCGCATTCACCAGCTCGACCAGCTCGTCGCAGTAGCGCTCGAGCAAGTACCGCTCGACGGGCTGAACCTCGCCGTCTGCCCAGGCCATCTCGCACACCAACAGCAGCTCGGCCAGCTCGAGCTCATCACCGGCAAAGCCGAGCTCGACGAGCTCGTTCACTGCAGCTTCACGTGAGGGGGTCATGAGCTCATCATCTCGACCCTGGGCCGGCCCGACCTTCTGGAACTTCGCATCGCGAGGTTTCAGGTTTTCGAAACGGCGGCGCAGCGCGCTCACGGTGCACCCGCCGCCGCGGCGCGGGCGTAGACGCCGTCGCGCCGCATCTGGCCGATGACGGTCTGAGCGATCGAGTCGACCTTGTCGCTGAAGTTCGCCGGGTTGAGGGTCGACGTCAGGCCGCTCCACAGCAGCGTGTCGCGCTTCAGATCGTAGACGTCGGTCTCGTAGAAGTACGTCTCGTCGACCCTCATGTAGCCGGGGTCGTGCCACATGTTGTAGCCCCAGCCCCAGACGGGCGCGAACCCGTTCATGCCCCACGGGTTGATACCCATGCCTACCGGGCCGAGCATCGGCCGCGCCATCACCGGCCCGCCCGGCACCCAGCGCTGGTCGCGAACCCGCTCGACGAAGCGCACCACGACGGCGGCGTCGAAGCCGGCTGCCAGCAGCTGTTCGCGTACGAGCTCGCCGTTGGCGGTCAAGCCTGCGCTCGGTGCGTACGCGTGTGCGGGCACCGTCTTGGGTCGGCCGAGCGCTGCAGCAAGGGCGAGCTCGGCGTTTCGACGACGCGGCTCACCATCGACGAAGACGATGAGAAAGACCCGCTCGAAGTCTTCGTATCGATTCGGCGCCATGGGGTCGAACCAGTGGTTCTCGAGGTTCGACGTCGTCGCGCAGCCACACAACGCCAGCAAGCCCAGTGTTCGGTACATGTCGTCGAGGTTTGGCCGGACGCGATGTTCGGCATTCGGAAAGGCGCGGGTGCGTCAGTTCGTCACGTCGAAACATCCCGCCCGCACGATGCGAGAAGACGAAATAGATGCGCCGTTGACGTGGGCGGTACGACGCGTTCGTGATCGAAGCACCTGCCATCGCGGACCAGGCGGAGCCCGCGGTGGCGCACGCAGTTCTGAACCTTCTCGGCGCCGAGCGCGGGGTCGCAGGCCGACTCGAATGAACCGCAAGTGGCTGGTCGTTGAAAGGCTTCATCATTGCGGGTGACCGGCACGCGACTCTCGCGAAGGAGCTGCCGGGTTCGCTCCCCGGCGCACTGGCTGAGGGCACGAAGGCACTGTTCGAAGCACCCTCTCTGGTGCCCGAATCGAGCGAGTGCTCGCGCCTCCCGAAGAGGTATATCGAGCCAGGTGACAGGTCTCGTCGTCGCGGTGTTCGTTGCCTCTACGTCGCTTTCGCAAGTGCAGGGAGCCCAGCAGTGGACGTTCGTCACCGCGCAGGGGCAGCTCTCGCGGGTCCGGTACAACTTCGAGGTGCACCTGCGTGCGCGCCTGCTTCCACAGCCGCTCGCGCTCGCCGCGGTACAGATCTCGCCCGCGCTGGGCGTCAACCTCGGCGGCGACGTGTCAGTCTGGGCGGCCTACTCGCGGTTCGAGCAGGTCGACCGGTCGCGGCCCAGCGAGAACAGGCTGTGGCAGCAAGTGCTCTTCGACCGGGATACCGACCTCTTGCGCTTCGTCATGCGGGTACGTTTCGAAGAGCGCTTCTTCGTGACGCTGTCTTCGCCCGCGGTTCGCTTGCGGGTGCTCGTTCGTGGCTCCGTGCCGCTACCGGTCGAGACGTTCCGACTGCTGGCCCAGAGTGAGCTGTTCGTTCACGTCCTGGGAGCTCCGGGAATCGTCAGCAACGGCTTTGACCAGACGCGTACGCAGGTCTCGGTGCAGTGGCGCCCGGTCGAATGGCTGACGGCGGAGCTCGGCTACATGCTTCAGATCACCGCTTCATTGGCGCTCAGCCACAACCTGGTCGCGGCGCTCACGTTCCGGCTGCCGAAGTGGAACCCGTTCGACGAGCAGGAAATTCGCGAGCTGCCGGTGCCTCAGGGCTGAGACGGTCGATTTCGCGCCGTCAGCTTCTGGGTCGGACCAGCAGCTCCCTGAGATTGGAAGCGCTCGAGCGCCGCACGCGCTCGCCGTGCACGGCTCGAAGAGCGGTGCCGTCGAGCCGTACCAGGTCGTGCTCGGGCTGCGCCTGACTCAGGGCCTGAAAGTGTCTCCACGCGCCCTCGAATGAGCCGTGCAGCAGAATGAGGTGCACGCACACGCGCGCGCGGGGTGAAAGTCGGCTCCTCGAGCACGAGCGCTTCGAGGCTGCGCAACGCGCCCTTTGCGTCGCTTCGGCGCTCGGCGGTCTCGAGCGCGCGCAAGAACTTCACGTGAACCGATTTCGCCGCCGGGGGTGTCAGTGCGTGTGGCGATGC
>JAEUJP010000637.1 GCA_016793725.1 Myxococcaceae bacterium
CCCTGCTCGACAAGTACGAGAACACGATGAGGCCCATCGTGAACCCGACGGCCGACGGCAAGACCCAGACCTACCTCGAGCGCGACGACCGCTACTGGCTGACCCGCGGCGACGTGCTGCGCGACTCGAACAAGCTCGACGAGGCGATGGTCGCGTACGACAAGGCGATCGCGGCGAAGAACGTCAACCTCGTGAAGGCGACCTACGCGAAGGCCTCGGTCTACCTGGCCAAAAAAGAATACGACAAGGCGAAGGAGCAGCTCGTCGACATCACGCCGCCAGACGGCACGGGCGCGCTCGCCGAGGCGTACGTCGCGATGGGCGAAATTCAGTTCGCTGCCAAAGATTGGCCGGCCGGCGCGCAGAGCTACGCGTTCGCGCTCTCGAAGCTGAAGGCCTCGGGCGTGCCGCGCGAGCAGCTGAACACGCTGCTCACCGACGTCGAGAAGAAGCTGATCGCCGCGGGCCAGCGCCCGGTCGCGAAGCTCTGGGTCGACGAGGCCAAGCCGCTGATTCAGTAGCTGCGCAATAAAGGGGACAGGCTACTTTTTTGCGCAACGCGCTCGTTTGGGCGCGCCGGCGCACGGGCTCTCTACAGACACACGAGGTTGCGCAGAAAAGTAGCCTGTCCCCTTTTTTGCGCAGCTACGGCCAGCTGGTGCGCTCGTACGTCGCGCTCGTGAACTTCCACTCGCCGTCGTACTTATCGAGCGTCGCCTTGATCGTGTACGCCGAGCCGACCATCTCGGGCTGAAGCTCGTCGACGCGCTTCACCTTCGTGCGCGCGAACAGAAACACGCCCTCGAGCTCGGCGTCTTCTTGGCCCCTCACCGTCACGGTGAGCGACGGGTTGAAGACCGCCACCGTCTCTTGGTTGCGCAAGACCTGCCAGGCCACGATCTGCTTCACCTCCTGCTTCGAGGTGCCGCCCGGCCCCCTGAACTTCTCGCTCATCGCGTCTGAGAGGGGCCCCAGGTCTCTCGCCTCGGCGCCGGCCACGATGCGCGCGACCAGCGCCCGCACCTCGGCCTCGGGGTCTTTCGGCTTCTTCGGCCACAGCCAGAGCACGAGCGCCCCGGCGACCCCGCCCAGCAAGAGGCCCAACGCGCGCCGGCTCAACCCTGGCCTTCGACCACGAGCTCGTCGGCGTCGAGAATTTCGGCCGGCCGCAGCGCCTCGCCGATCATCTTGAGCCGCCGCTCAGACAGACCCTCGAGGTACGTCTTCACCTGGGGAAACTCTTTCACCAGCTCGTGAAACGCGTTGCGCTCGAGAAACGCCGCCGCCGTCTTGCGCGTCGCCAGCACCGTCGCCGTCGCGCGCAGGCCGGTGAGCAGCGAGATCTCACCCGCGATGTCGCCCTCGCGCAGAATGCCCAGCGACACCATGCCGCCGGCGGGGTCTTCTTTCTGCACCACCAGCTCGCCCGCCAGCACCAGAAACAGCCCCGACGGGTGCTCACCTTCGGTGAGCGCCTTCTCGTTCGCCTGCACCGCCTTGAACAAGAACCGCGTCAGCACCCGGGCGCGATCGGCCTCGGGCACCTGCTGAAACAGCGGCGACGTCGCCATCAGGTTCTTCGCCATGCGGTTCTGCGCGAACGCCGTCAGCGTCTGCGGCACCGACGGGTGGCTGCGCGCGATCTGGTTGAGATCGAGCCGCCGAATCTCGAACAGGTCGGTCTCTGAGACCGTCGTCACCGTCGCCGTCAGCGGCGCCCCCGTCAACATCGCGAGCTCGCCGAAGATGCTGCCGCCCCCCAGAAACGCGAGGGTCTTCGGCTGCCCGTCGATCTGCCGGGTCACCTCGCTCTTGCCCGCCACGATGACGAAGATGGTGTCGCCGCCCTGCCCTTCACCGCTGATGACCTCGCCCGGCGGCACCTCGCGGTACGCCATGCACGACACCAGCTCGACGAACGCGTCGCGCTCGAGGTCGGCGAACAGCGGCAGCGGCGGCCGCGCCTCGGAGTCTGCCGTGCCCCCCGTGTCGGGCGCCGCCAGCACGTTGATCGCCGCGTCAGACAGCGCGGCGCCCTGCAGGCTCATCAGATCTTCCTGCACCTTGCCGTCGAACAGCTCTTGAGGCGGCAGCGGCGGCGGCACCGAGGCCTTGCCGGCGACCGTCTTCGCGGCGCGCGCGTGAATGCGGTGCAGCGTCTCTTTGAGGCGCTTCTCGTTCGGCGAGAGCGTCAGCGCCTGCTTGCAGGCGGCGATCGCCGACAGCAGGTAGTCGCGGCGCAAGAGGCCCTCGGCGCAGGCGTGCAGGGTGGTGACGGCGCGCTCGGGCTCAGAGAGCTTCTCGAAGGCGCGGGCGGCGAGCATGCGCGAGCGGTGGTCGGCGGGCTGGCGGCGCACGGCCTCGGCGAACACCCCGAGCGCTTTTTCCCACTGGTTCTCGGCGGCGAGATCCATACCCAGCTCGCGCAGTGACGATCCACTCATGACGGGCAGCGAGCCTACGTCAAGGTTGCATCGCCGCGATCTGGTTCTTGGCTTTCTCGTGCGTCGTCGAGCCCGGCGGCGTGATCTCGACCACCGTCTTGAACTTTCGCAGCGCCTCGACCGGGTCGCGGTCACGAACCATGTAGGCGCTCTGGTACAGCTCGTCGGCGCGGCTGATCACCTCTTGCAACAGCTCGCGCGCCTTCGGCTCGTCGGGGTCGAGGCGGGCCGCGTCTTTGAAGTAGATCGCCGCCGTCGCCAGGTCTTCGCGCAACAGCGCCTCTTTGCCCGAGAACAGCGCCGCCTTCGCGAGCACCTCTTTCAGCTCTTCACCCAGCGACGTCTGAAAGCCGATCTGCTGGTAGAGGTCGTACGCCTTCTTGAGCGGCTTCGCGGCGGCCACGAGCTGGTTCGCGCGGTACTTCTTCATGCCGTCTTCGAAGTTGCGCCCGAACGTGGGGATCAGCTGCTGCAGCTGCTTCGCCTTGCGCCGAACCTCGTCGTCGCCCGGGTTCTGGTCGACGACGCGGTCGCACTCGGCGGCCGCGCGTGTCCATTCTTGCCCCGTGAACTTGCGCGCCACCACCGCGAACGCGAGCGCCATCTGCTCGGCCTTCTGCTGCTTCAGCCGCTCACCCTGCCGCCGGCTGCCCTCGGCCGCGTTGCGCTGCTGCTGCTTGTCGAGCTCGACCTTCGCCGCCTTCGCCTCGTCGAGCACCGGCGACATCTCTTGCTGGTCGGTCGGCGTCAGCTCGCGCAGCGCCTGCTCGGCCGCCACCAGGTCGCCCTCGGCCAGCAGGTTCTGAAAGCGCTCTTTGCGGTACGCCGCCTCGGCCTCGACCAGCTCGTCAGACAGCTTCTTCTTCGCCTCTTCGGTCTTCACCGAGCCCTGCGGCGCCTTCGCCAGCGCCGCCTTCGCGTCTTCGAACTTCTTCGCCTCGATGAGCCGCCGCACCTCGTCGAGCGCCGACACCACCCCGAGCTCGCTGCGGGCCTGCGTCGCGAGCCGCGTCTGATCGATGCCGGGCACGAGCTTCTCGGCCTCTTCGATCAGCTTGATGGCCTCTTCGTACTTCTCGCTGCGCACCGCATCGCGCGCGAGCTGCATCTTTTCGGCGGCGATCGTCTTGTTCGGGTCGGGCGGAGGCGGCGGCTTCGGCCGCGTCGCCGCGATCACGATCACGATGAGCAGCAGCACCACCACGCCGCCGATGACGAACAGCCGCTTCTTCGGGTCTTTCAGCAGCCCCGGCGCCTCGTCTTTGTTGCGCGCCGTCATCACCCGCGAGCGCTTCGGCCTGTCACCCTCGGCGCCCTCGGCCGCCTCACCCTCTTTTGGCTCGGCACCCGCCTCGCCTTCACCCTCGGGCTTGGGCTCGCCACCCTCTTCGGCCGCGCCTTCACCCTCGACCTTCGCTTCGGCGCCCTCTTCGGCCGGCTTCTCACCCTCGGCCGCGGCCGCCTCGGCGCCCTCTGCAGGCTTCGCCTCGGTCTCTTTCTTTTCGGCCTCGTCGCGGGCCTTCTTGAACGCGCCCACTTCGTCGACGAAGCGAATCTTCGTCTTGCCGATGTGAATCTCGTCGCCGTGTACGAGGACCTTCTCGGTCACCTTCTCGCCGTTGACCTTCGAGCCGTTGCCCGAGCCCAGGTCGCGCAGCATCACGCCGCCGTCGCCCGCGATCAGCTCGACGTGCCGCCGCGACACCGACTGGTCGGTCAGCTGCAGGTCGACGCCCGGCGTGCGGCCGATCACCATGCGCACGCCGCGGAACTTCTTCTTCTTGCCCGAGTCGGGCCCGCCCACGATCTCGAGCTTCAGCGGCGGGCCGGCGTGCGTCTGGTTGCCGTCGTCGGCGCTCTCGTCACCGCTCTCGTCGTCTGACCCGTCGTAGTTCGCCGGCAGGTTGCGCGTCTTCGAGTGGGCGACCTCGTCGAGCTCGGGGTCGAGCGCGTCGAGCCCGTCACCCTCGAGGCTGCGGCCCTCGATCGACACCTCGTCGTCGGCGTCGCCGCCCATCTGCTCGTAGTCGTTGCCGGTCTTGTAGTCCGACACCTCTTCGTCGTCTGACGGGTACGGGCCCTCGTCGCCGCGGTCGGGCCGCATTTCGCGCGACATCTTCCCGGGCGGGGCCTCCCACTCGGCCTCGCTCGACTCGGGCGGCTGCGCCTTCGAGACCTCGCGCGACTGGCCGGGCAGCGGCACCTTCGTGCTCGTCTTGTGGTTTCGCTCGGGGTCGTTCGCGACGCTTCGCCCGCCGCGCTCGACGATCGACGGCTTGCGCCGGCGCCGCGGCTGCCCCTCGAGCGCGGGCCGCGCGTTCGTGCCGATGGCGCGCTCGGGGTCGTTCTCGACTTCACCCGTGCCGCGCGACACGCCCGCGCTCGAGCGGCGCATGGTGCCCTGGTTGACCTCTTCGTCTTCGCCGAGCGGCTGTTCGCCGCCGCGCGAAACCGGAGGCCCCTTTCGGCTGCGAGGAGAGTCTTGAGACATGGGGAAGAAGCCTTGCGGAAGTGTAGCCCGTTCGTTGTTACTCTGCGCACATCCTATGGCACGCCCTGCAGCGAAGAAGATCGCACCGTTGACACCACCGCCCCTCCTCGCTGTTCCCCAGGTCGAGCGGCTGCTCAGCGCGGCGATGGAGCGCGGGGCCGACTTCGCCGAGGTCTACGTCGAGCGCACCGTCACCACCGCCGTGCAGCTCGAAGAGAACAAGATCAAGAGCGCCCAGGCGGGCACCCAGCAGGGCGTCGGGGTTCGCGTCGTGTCGGGCGCGAAGGTCGGCTACGCATACTCCGACGACCTCGACGACGAGGCGCTCTTGCGCGCCGCCCGAACTGCCGCGCTCATCGCGCAGGGTCAGGGCAGCGAGAAGAGCTACAACGTCGCGCGGGCGCCGCTGCCGACGTTCTACCGCGTCGACCAGCACCTGGCCGACGTCGAGGTCGCGAAGAAGGCCGAGCTCGTGGTGCGCGCGAACAAGGCGGCGAACGCCTACGACAAGCGCGTGAAGCAGGTGATGGCGACGTACGCCGACTCGACGAAGCGCGTGCTGATCGCGAACACGAACGGTCACCTCGCGCTCGACACCCAAGATCTCTGCCGTCTCTCGGTGCACGTCGTCGCCGAGGGCAAGAAGGGCGAGCGCCGCACCGGCTTCTTCGGGGGCGGCGGGCGCGTGGCGTTCTCGCACTTCGACACGTTCACGCCCGAGCACGTGGCGCGCGAGGCGGCGCGGCAGGCGATCGCGACGCTCGGCGCCGTCGACGCCAAGGCCGGCGCGCAGACGGTCGTGCTGGCCCCGGGTTGGAGCGGCATTCTCTTGCACGAGGCCGTCGGCCACGGGCTCGAGGCCGACTTCATTCGCAAGGGCACGTCGCTGTTCGCGAACAAGATCGGGCAACAGGTGGCGTCGAACCTGGTGACGGTGATCGACGACGGCACGATGGCGAGCTCGCGCGGCACGCTCAACGTCGACGACGAGGGCGCTCCGCCCGAGTTCAAGGTGCTGATCGAGCGCGGCGTGCTGAAGGGCTACATGTACGACGCCCTGAACGCGAAGCTGATGGGCCACCGATCGACGGGCAGCGGGCGGCGCGAGAGCTTCAAGCACATGCCGATGCCCCGCATGACGAACACGTACCTGGCGCCGGGCGACTCGACGCCCGACGAAATTCTGCGCGGCGTCGATCGCGGCATCTACTGCGCGCACTTCGGCGGCGGCCAGGTCGACATCACGAACGGCAACTTCGTGTTCGAGGTGAACGAGGCGTACGAGATCGAGAAGGGCAAGCTCGGCCGGCCGCTGAAGGGCGTGACGCTGATCGGCGTCGGCCCCGAGGCGCTCAAGAACGTGAGCCAGGTCGGCAATGACCCCATGCCCGACCCCGGCCTCGGCACCTGTGGCAAAGACGGTCAGAGCGTGCCCGTCGGCGTCGGGCTCCCCACGCTCCGCATCGACAACATGACGGTCGGCGGCACCCGGGTCGGCTGAAGTTCGGCGCGGTTGGCGCCCCCTGTGTCTCCCGAAGACACAGGCCGTCGGTCATCGGGCCGAGCCGAAGCCGTCACACAGGGCGCGGTCTCTCGACTTCCGAGAATGGGGCAGGTTTTTCGTCTCACCCTCTCTCACACGTCGGAGTCCCGCTCATGTCGATCGCCCCCATCAACAAGCCCTCTGCTTCTTCAATCACCCAGGCCCTCGGCAGCCTCGTCGAGACCGCGAAGGCCGAGGTCGAGAAGCTGCTCGACACCTCGCTCGAGAGCACGTTCACGGGTGGTGCGGCGAAGAAGGGGCCCGAGCTGTCGGGCGGCGCGACGACGCCGGTGACGGCCTCAGCGGGCCCCACGTTCAGCGTGGCACAGGCGCTGCGGTACGGCGGCGCTCCGACGCCTGCTCCGGCTGCCGGGGTGAGCCCGCCGCCGCCGCCTCCGCCCGGCGCGAGCACGGCGCCCGCCGCGAAGGCCTCGAAGGTCGACGCGCCCACCGTGTCGGGCGACCCGGTCAGCGTGCACTACATCGCGCCCGACGAAGGTGCGGTGGCGTGGCTGATGGAGGCCACCACCATCGGCGAGGTGCAGGCCGACTCGGTGAAGGGCATGGTCGACGGCATCATCGCCGACGCCGACGGGCACCCCATCGACCACCTCGAGATCGAAGGCCACGGCAGCCCGGGCTCGCAGGTGATCGCGAAGGGCGTGAAGCTCGAGCACCCGCTCACTGACGATCAGAAGGCCGAGCTGCTGCGGCTGAAGCCGCACCTCACGAAAGACGCGGTGGTCGTGCTCGACGGCTGCCAGGTCGGCGCCGGCAACGACGGCGAAGCGCTGCTGAAAGAGATGAGCGAGCTGCTGGGCGTCAAGGTGAAGGCGGGCACGGGCTATCAGCGGCTGACCCCCGGCATCGAGGGCTCCGAGGTGACGGCGACGCCCGACGGCAAGGGCGGCTCGACCATCAGCACCGACGAGAGCGACTGGAACGAGTTCTGGCGGCTGAACCCGGGCTTCGATGACGACGACAAGTGGATGGAGGCGCTCGGCAAGGTCGACGACAAGGGCCTCCAGGGCATGCCGCAGCAGAGCCGCTACAACGCCGTCAAGACGCTCATCAGCGGCTACACCGGCGAAGACGAAGGCAACCAGGTCTTGCGCATCTTCGAGAACGCCACGCCCGAGCAGCGCAAAGAGCTCTACCGTCAGCTCGAAGGCCACGCGTGGGGCGGCGACTTCAAGAACGGCGTGCTGACCGACGACGACGGGCTCGTCGACGCGCTCGACAACGACCAGCTCGCGAAGCTTCGCGGCCTGATGAACGAGTAGACAGGTAGAGTGCCGGCGTGCGCCGGTGGCTCTTGACGGTCTGTGCCCTCGCCGCCGCGTGCCAGTGTGGCACGCGCGCGGGTGAGCTCACCTACGCCTGCGAAGCCGACGACGACTGCGCCGAGGGGTTTCGGTGCGGCGCCGGCGCGACGTGCGTCGCCGAGGGCGCCACCGCAGGCGGCGGCGCTCCCACCGCGGGCGGCGGCGCTCCCACTGCGGGCGGCGGCGCTCCCACTGCGGGCGGCGGCGCTCCCACTGCGGGCGGCGGCGCTCCCACCGCAGGCGGCGGCGCTCCCACCGCGGGCGGCGGCGCTCCCACCGCGGGCGGCGGCGCTCCCACTGCGGGCGGCGGCGCTCCCACCGCGGGCGGCGCGTGCGCGACGTTCGTGAGCACGGTGGGCCCCGCGCAGACGCAGGTTCGGGCCACGGTGCTCGAAGCCGCGGGGCGGCCCCGTGCGCTCTGGGTGACGACGGCGGCCGCGCTCTACAGCGAGTGTACGGCCGGCTGCTCGAGTGCGACGCCGACCTGGTCGAGCCCGGCGACGATCGGCGGCGGTGTCGTCGGTCGCGACACGCGACCGCTGCTGCGCGAGCTGGGCGGCGTCTCGAGCGCGATGTGGCGCACGGGGAGCCAGGTTCAGTACGCCGAGTGCGCTGCCAACTGCACGGCTCCGGCCTCTTGGTCCACCCCGCTGAACATCGCTCCGGCGATGAGCAGCGGCCGCACGCTCGGGTACGACGTCGTAGCGGGCCTGCGCGCGGCCGCGTTCGAAGACGGCGCGGTGGCGGCCGCCGACGGCGGCGGGTTCGCCTACGCCGAGTGCACCGGCAACTGCTCGGCCTCGAGCGCGCTGTGGCGGCTTCTGCTCTACCTGCCCATCAACCCGAGCGGGGCCGACGTTCGCCTCACGCCGCTCGCCGACGGGGGTACCCGCCGCGTCGCCGCGATCTTCGCCGACGACTCGAACGTCATTCGGTACGGCGAGTGTGAGGCGGGGTGCCTGCAGGCCGACGGCTGGAGCTTCATCTCGCTGGCCGGCGACGCGAGAGACCCCTCGCTCGTCTTCGACGCGCAGGGCCTGCCGCGCATCTTCGCGCGCAACGCCACCACCGATCGGCTCTTCGTCTACCGCTGCGCGCAGCGGCCATGCACGACGTTCGGCAACTGGGCGTCGACCAACCTGCTGAGCAGTGGCCACGTCACGGGCGGCAACTTCGCCGACGGCGGCACGTTCTTCGTGACCAGCACGCCCGACGGGGGCCAGCTGCTGCTCGGCGTCGAGGGCCCGGCCGCGACCTACACGTCGTCGCCGCTCACGCTCTGCAGCGGCGCCGCGGTGCCCGGTGAGCGGCCGCACGCGTACGCGGGCGCGAACGGGCAGCTGAGGCTCGTGTACGTGTCACCGCCCGGTAGCACGCCGGTCATCAACTTCCTGTACCAGGGGCCCTGAATCCCCTGGTCGCTTCGCTCCCGTTTTCGCGCCAGAGGCGCGATGCTTCTGGTCGCTTCGCTCCCGTTTTCGCGCCAGAGGCGCGATGCCCCTGGTCGCTTCGCTCCCGTTTTCGCGCCAGAGGCGCGATGCTTCTGGCAAGGTGCGCGGCCCATGAGCACCGACTATCAGGGGCTGGCGAAGCAGCTCGTCGCGCGCGCGAAGAAGAAGGGCGCGCAGCAGGCCGAGGTCTACATGGAGATCGGCCGCGAGTCGTCGGTGCGCGTGCGCGACGGGCAGATCGAAGACCTCACCCAGGCGACCAGCAAGGGCGCCGGCGTGCGCGTCTTCGTGAAGAACCGGCTCGGCTTCGCGTGGACGAGCGACTTCACACCCGACGCGCTGAACGCGACGGTCGATCGCGCGGTCGAGCTCGCTGCGGCCTCTGCCCCGAACCCGCTCAACGGGCTGCCCGGCAAGAAGCAGCTCGGCAAGCCGGCCGACGTCGGCGAGCTGTTCGACGAGGCGGTCGCGAGCCTCGACCCCGAGTGGAAGATCAAGTCGGCCCTCGAGATGGAAAAGGCGGGCAAGGCCTTCGACCCGCGCATCAAGACGTTCGAGAGCGTCGGCGCCGGCGATTACGTGACCGAGGTGCACCTCGCGTCGAGCGAGGGCGCGCTCGGCACCTACCGCGGCACCTACGTCTACCTCTCGGCGAGCGCGGTGGCGTCGCAAGGCGACCAGCTCCAGGTGGGTGACTGGTTCGACTACAAGCGCTTCTTGAACGAGCTGAAGGCGCCCGAGCTCGTGGCGCAGGAGGCGGCGCAGCGCGCGGTGCGCATGCTCGGCGCGTCGAAGGTGAAGACGCAGGCCGTACCGGTGGTGTTCGACCCGATGATGGCGGCCTCGTTCGTCGGCAGCATCGGCGCGGCAGCCAACGGCGACGCCGTCTACAAGAAGTCGTCGTTTCTCGCGTCGAAGCTGAACGAGTCGATCGCCCCCGATGGCTTCACCATCGTCGACGACGGCCTGCTCGCGCGCGGCCTCGGCACGTCGCCATTCGACGGTGAAGGGGTGCCGACGCGCAAGACCGGCATCGTCGAGCGCGGCGTCTTGAAGGCGTTTCTGTACGACACGTTCACCGCGCGCAAGGCGAAGGCCGAGACGACCGGCAACGCGGCGCGCGGCTATCGAAGCCTGCCGTCGATCGGCTCGAACAACCTGTACCTCGAGGCGGGCACGAGAGACCCTAAGGAGCTCGTGCGCGAGGTGAAGAACGGGTTCTACGTGACGAAGATGTTGGGCCACGGCCTGAACCTCGTGACCGGCGAGTACAGCCGCGGAGCGAACGGTCTGTGGATCGAGAACGGCGAGCTCACGCGCCCGGTGCAAGAGGTGACGGTCGCGGGCTCGCTGCTCGGCATGCTGAAGAGCATCGACGGCATCGGCAGCGACTTGACGTTCCGTGGTTCAACCGGAGCTCCGACGATTCGTTTCGCCGAGCTCACAGTCAGCGGAGAGTGACGCATGGGTGCACCGAAGAAGCCACGCAAGGCGCCGCGCAAGAAGGTCGAGAAGGCGTCGAAGGGCCTGTCGCCGGCCGAGGTCGCCGAGGGCGCGGCAGAGGGTCGAGAGCTCGCCGAGCTGATCAAAAAAGACGGCGGTGAGCCGCTCGCCGTCTACAAAGACCCGCTCGGTGGCCACAGCGTCGTGCTCGCGGCGCTGCCCATCGACAAGGTCGAGCCGACGCCGTACCAGCGCGATCGCAGCGACACACACGTGAAGAAGCTCACCGCTGCGATGGAGCGCGTCGACCGCTACCTCGACCCGCTCATCGCCGTGCGCCGCGACGAGAAGTACTGGACCCCGAACGGCAACCACCGCCTCGGCGCCATGAACCTGCTCGGCCGCAAGACGATCATCGCGCTCGTGCTGCCCGAAGAGAACGTCGCGTTCCAGATTCTCGCGCTCAACACCGAGAAGGCGCACAACGTGAAGGAGCGCTCGCTCGAGGTCATTCGTATGTACCGCGGCCTCGTCGGCGCCAAGGCCGGCAAAGAGAGCGACCACGCCAGCATCTTCGAAGAGCCCTACTTCGCGACGTTCGGCGCCGCGTACGAGAAGCGCCCTCGGTTTTCAGCCGGCGCCTACGGCTCGGTCGTTCGCCGCCTCGACAACTTCCTCGACCTCACGATGGAAAAGGGCCTCGCCGAGCGCGAGAAGCGCGCCGATCAGCTCCTTCAGTGGGACGACGAGGTCGCCGCCGTCGTCGCCGCCCTCAAGGCCAAGGGCTTCGACTCGCCGTACCTGAAAAATTATGTGGTCGCCCGGGTCAATTTCTTACGGTTCAAGAAAGACACGAGCGACCTCGACTTCGAAGAAACCATCGAGAAGCTGCGGGCTTCCACCAGGAAGATCGACCCCGGCTCCGTGAAAAAAGAAGACCTGGCCAAGATGGGCGGCGCGCCGGCCGAGTCTTCCGACGAGTGACGTAACGTAGGGGCCGTTTCGGGCGATAATCTCCTACATGAAGCCGGGGTTCGCTTTTGTGGCACTGCTGGGCGCGCTCGGGCTTTCGTGCAGCGGCGCGCCCCCGGTCGTGCCCGTCGAGCTCGGCCCCGAGACCTGCGACAACGGCAAAGACGACAACGGCGACAAGAAGGTCGACTGCGCCGACCCGAAGTGCTTCTCGTCTGCGAAGTGCAAGATCGCCGTCGAGCGCTGCGACAACGGCGTCGACGACGACAACAACGGCAACACCGACTGTCTCGACGCCGCCTGCGAAGGCTTCGACTGCGGGGCGGGCTGCGTGTGCCGAAACCAGTCGCGCAGCGAGTCGAGCTGCGGCGACGGCCAAGACAACGACGCCGACAACCTCACCGACTGCGGCGACTTCGACTGCCGCATGACACCTCCGTGTGGTGGCACCGCCGGCGGCAGCGGAACCGCGGGCAGCGGAACCGCGGGCAGCGGAACCGCGGGGAGCGGAACCGCCGGAAGCGGGACCGCGGGGAGCGGAACCGCCGGCAGCGGTGGCGTCGGCGGCGGGTCGAGCGGCACGGCAGGTGGCTCGAGCGGCACCGCGGGGGGCGGCACGGGCGGCACGGCCGGCGGAGGCATGATGACGGGGCCCGAGAACTGCGCTGACGGCGTCGACAACGACGGCGACCGCGCGGTCGACTGCGTCGACACGAGCTGCGCGGGCACCAGCGCGTGCGTGAATCTCCCCGACGGCGCGGCCTGCACGGCCAACGCGCAGTGTGCGGGCGGCCTGTGCAACAACGAGA
>JAEUJP010000806.1 GCA_016793725.1 Myxococcaceae bacterium
CGCGCGCTCTCAGGTGCCGCTGCCGTGGGTCTCACGCTCGCCTCGCACCGCCGGAGCCTAGCGCGTCATCGTCTTCGCGAAGCGGCTCGACTCCGAGGGCACGAGCCTCGAGGTGTACACGTGGCCGCTCCCTTCGGGCCCGGCCCGGCAGCTCGGCACCACGGGCGCGGCCATCAACCTGCGCGCCGAACGAGACGAGATCTACGTGCAGCTCGACACGGGCGTCTTCGCGGTGAGCGGCACGACTGGCGTCGCGCGCAAGGTGACGGGGGCGACGGCGGTCGTGCCCGACACCCCCGCGCCGGCGCCGACGCTCGCCACCGACGCGCCGCAACCGTCGTTCTGGCAGACGCCCACCGGTGAGGCGGTCGTCGTCGCCGGCTTCGGCCCGCCGTCACTCCCCCAGACGGGCGGCTGCGGTGTCGACCGCTTCTACTGGGTGTACGGCACGCTCATCGCCGACCAGGGCGTGTTCCGCTGGCCGAAAGAGCTGTCGCTCATCGACTTCGCGCCGCCGCGCTGACGCAGCAGTTTCAATTGCGCGCAGTAGCGCCGCTGAATTCGGGCCCTGAACTCTGCCGTTGGCGATCGGGAGCTTGCGTGTATGGTGCGCGCCGCAAATGTCAGCAGGAGCAACGCGCGCCGACGTACTCAAAGCAGCTTCCCTCAAGCCCGCCGGCTGGGGTCAGACCCGCCGCCAAGACGCCTGGTGGGTCGAGCCCGCGATACCCTTCGTCGTCTTCACCGCGTTCATCGTCTACGCCACGTACCGCGCGTTCGTCGGCGGTCACTACGCGGTCGGCAACTACCTCTCGCCGTTCTTCTCGCCTGAGCTGTGGGGCACCTCGAAGCACGCGTTCTTCGGCCCGCCCCCGTCGTGGCTGCCCGCCTGGCTGCCGTACACGCCGGCGATATTGATTCTGCCCTTCCCCGGCGGGTTCCGGCTCACCTGCTATTACTACCGCGGCGCCTACTACAAATCGCACTGGGCCGACCCGCCGAGCTGCGCCGTCGGCGAGCCCCGCCACGAGTACCGCGGCGAAAACGCGCTGCCGCTCATCATCATGAACATTCACCGCTACTTCCTGTACGCGGCGCTCGTGTTCTTGATCTTCCTCGCGCACGACGCGTGGAAGTCGATGTGGTTCGCCGGGGCCGACGGCGTCGAGCACTTCGGCATCGGCGTCGGCAGCATTCTGCTCACCGCGAACGTCTTCATGCTCGCGGGCTACACCTTCGGCTGCCACTCGCTGCGTCACCTGACCGCCGGCCTGTTCGACGTCTTTTCGACGCGCCCGGTGCGAAAGAAGGCGTACGAGTGCGTCAGCTGGTGCAACAAGCACCACATGCGCTGGGCGTGGTGCAGTCTCTTCGGCGTCGCGGGCTGTGACATCTACGTCAACCTGCTCTCGCGCGGCGTCATCACCGACTTGAGGATCTTCTAATGGCCGAGTTTCAGACCCACGAACACGACGTCCTCGTCATCGGCGCCGGCGGAGCCGGCCTTCGCGCCGCCATCGAAGCTTCATCGGCCGGCGTTTCGGTCGGCCTGCTGACCAAGTCGCTGCTCGGCAAGGCCCACACGGTCATGGCCGAAGGCGGCATGGCCGCGGCGATGGCCAACGTCGACGACCGCGACAGCTGGAAGGTGCACTTCGCCGACACCATGCGCGGCGGCCAGTACCTCAACAACTGGCGCATGGCCGAGCTGCACGCGCAGCAGGCCCCCGATCGCGTCAGAGAGCTCGAGGCCTGGGGCGCCGTCTTCGACCGCACCAAAGACGGCCGAATTCTGCAGCGCAACTTCGGCGGCCACCGCTACCCGCGCCTCGCGCACGTCGGTGATCGCACCGGCCTCGAGATGATCCGCACCCTGCAGGATCACGGCATTCACACCGGCATGACCGTCTACATGGAGCACACCGTCGCCGCGCTCTTGAAAGACGGTAACAAGATCGCCGGCGCCGTCGGCTACGACCGCGAGAAGGGGCAGCTCCGCGTCTTCCGCGCCAAGGCCGTCGTGCTCGCGACCGGCGGCATCGGCCGCGCGTACAAGATCACCTCGAACAGCTGGGAATACACGGGCGACGGTCACGCGCTCGCGTACCAGGCGGGCGCCGACCTGGTCGACATGGAGTTCGTGCAGTTTCACCCGACCGGCATGGTTTGGCCTCCGTCGGTGCGCGGCATTCTCGTCACCGAGGGCGTGCGCGGCGAAGGCGGCGTCTTGCGCAACAAAGACGGCAAGCGCTTCATGTTCGACGACATCCCCGACAACTACAAACCGCAGACGGCAGACAAAGAAGAAGAGGGCTGGCGCTACGTCACCGGCGACAAGAACGCCCGCCGCCCGCCCGAGCTGCTCACGCGCGACCACGTCGCCCGCTGCATCAACCGCGAGGTGAAGGCCGGCCGCGGCTCACCGCACGGCGGCGTCTTCCTCGACATCGCGTGGATCAAAGAGAAGATCCCCAACGCGCCCGAGCACATTCGCAAGAAGCTGCCGTCGATGTACCACCAGTTCAAGCAGCTCGCCGACCTCGACATCACCACCACCCCGATGGAGGTCGGCCCCACCACCCACTACATCATGGGCGGTGTGAAGGTGAACGGCGACACCCAGATGTCGACCGTGCCCGGCCTCTTCGCCGCCGGTGAGGTCGCCGGCGGTCTGCACGGCGCCAACCGCCTCGGCGGCAACTCGCTCTCTGACCTCATCGTCTTCGGCAAGCTCGCCGGCGAGCACGCCGCGAAGTACGCAAAAGAGAACGGCGTCGGCCAGGTGCACCAGGATCAGGTCGACGCCGCGGCGAAGGCGCTGCTCGCTCCGTTCGAGCGCGGCGCTTCGGCCGAGAGCCCGTACAAGGTGCAGTACGATCTGCAAGACAACATGCAGGCGCTCGTCGGCATCGTGCGCAAAGAAGACGAGATGCTGAAGGCGCTCGACGTCATCGAGGGCCTGAAGAAGCGCGCTGAAGTGGTCGGCATCGCCGGCACCCGCGAGTACAACCCCGGCTGGCACACGGCGTTCGACTTGGGCAACCTGCTCACCTGCGCCGAGGCCGTCACCCGCGCCGCCATCGAGCGCAAAGAGTCGCGCGGCGGCCACTTCCGCGACGACTACCCGACCAAAGACGAGAAGGTCTTCGGCACGTTCAACACCGTCATTCGCAAGGGCCCCGACGGCAAGATGCAGCTCGAGCGCGTGCCCCTCACCCCGATGCCCCAGCACCTCAAAGACGCAATCGAACAGGAGAAGAAGTAATGGCGAAGGCGACCTTCAGCGTCTGGCGTGGCGACAAGAGCGCCGGCGCGTTCAAGGACTACTCGACCGAAGTCAGCGAAGGCATGGTCGTGCTCGACGCCGTGCACCAGATTCAGGCCGAGGCCGCCCCCGACCTCGCCTGCCGGTGGAACTGCAAGGCCGGCAAGTGTGGCTCGTGCTCGGCCGAGATCAACGGCATGCCGAAGCTGATGTGCATGACGCGCCTCAACACGCTCGACCTGTCGAAGCCCGTCACCATCGAGCCGATGAAGGCCTTCCCCCTCGTTCGCGATCTCGTCACCGACGTGTCGTGGAACTTCAGGGTCAAGAAGACGATCAAGAAGTTCAAGCCGCGCAAGCCCGACGCCGCCGACGGCACCTGGCGCGTTCACAACGACGACATCGAGCGCCCACAAGAGATGCGCAAGTGCATCGAGTGCTTTCTCTGCCAGAACGTCTGTCACGTGCTGAGAGATCACGCGAAGCACGAGGAGTTCATCGGCCCGCGCTTCTTCGTCTACACCGCTGCCCTCGAGATGAACCCCATCGACGACGAGAACCGCGTCGACGATCTCAAGGCCAAGCACGGCATCGGGTACTGCAACATCACCAAGTGCTGCACCAAGGTGTGCCCCGAGCACATCACCATCACCGACAACGCGATCATCCCCCTCAAAGAGCGCGTGGTCGACGAGCACTACGACCCGCTCAAGAAGCTGCTCAAGGTCTTCACCGGCAAGTAGCCCGGCCTGCTGGCGCGGGCGGTCATCGTGAACGGCGTGCGCGGTCACTGAGCGCACGTGGGTCTTTCGTCTACCGTTCGTGTCATGCCCAACGTCACCGCGCCGCCGCCGTTTCGACCGCTCGCCCTCGCCCAGCTCGCGCACCGCGCACCCGAGCTGGCCAAGAAGCTCGAGCAGACGAAAGAGCCCGGCGACGCGTTCGCGACCGAAGCGCAGGTGAAGGCGCTCACCCCCGCCGAGCAGGAGCTCTACGCCGCCGTCGCCCGCGCCGACAAACGCTTCTCGGTCGCCACCGGCGTCGGCCTCGTCACGGGCCCGCTCGTCACCATCGCCGCCACCATCGCGACCGGAGGCGTCGCCCTGCCCCTCGTCGCGGGCTACTCGATCATGGCCGGCAGCTTCTTCGCCTTCGACAAGTTCGGCTGGCCCGAGCAGCGCGCGTGAAGGTCTCGACCCCTCACGCCGTGCTCACCCTGCCCGACGGCTGGGTCGACGAATCGATCGTGCAGTTCGCTTCGCCTCCGCGCAGCGAGGTGGTCGGCGACGTCGCCGCCTCGCGCTCACGCAGCGTCATGACGATCGTGCGCCTGCGCAACGCCCCCCCGCCGAGCGACGTCATGGCGAAGCAGCTCGAGGGGCTCAAGGTGCAGCTGCCCGACCTCGTGATTCACGGCCAGCTCCTGTGGCAGCACCCGCGCTACGGCGACGCCCCGGCGCTCGACTGCTCGCACGCCGTCGCGCCCGGGCAGGTGACCCGGCAGGTGTACCTCGTCGTCAGCGACGGCGCGAAGACCACCGTCTGCGTGACGTTCTCGTGCGAGGTGCGCGCGTTCGAGAGGTCGGTGCTCGAGTTTCGCCACGCCTTCGAGAGCCTCGAGCTGGTCCCGGGCTGAAGCCCGGGCGATGCTCAGGCGATGAACCGCTCGAGCGCTGCCCTGTGCGTTCTGTTCGCCGCCTGCACCCCGATGCCGGGTGGTGATGCCGGCGTCGGGCCCGATGCCGGCGCGGTCGATGCCGGCGCGGTCGATGCCGGCCGCGATGCGGGCGCGACCGACTCGGGTCTGCCCGACGCCGGCCCTCGCGACGCCGGCAATGGCTGCGGCTGGCCCCTCGACAGCGGCCCTTCGAGCGGCGGGTGCCCCGCGGGCAGCCCCGGCCCGACGGGCGGCCCGCCCACCACGCTTCCCCTCGACGCCGGCGCCGTGGTGCACGCGAACGTCACGTACGGTGTGCGCGGAGGCCGCGTGCTGCAGGGCGACCTCTGGCTGCCCGCACCGGGCGCCACACCGAAGGGCATTCTCGTGATGGTGCACGGCGGAGGCTGGGGCGACTGCAACCAGCGCCGCGACGTCGTCTCGCCATTCGCCGGCTTCTTCATGGCGACGCAAGACGTGGCCGTCTTCAACATCGAGTACCGCCTCGCGCAAGAAGGCGGCGTCTACCCGGCCAACCTCGGCGACGTGAAGTGTGCGGTGCAGTTCATCACCGCGCAGGCGGCGACGTACGGCCTCGACCCGACGCGCGTGCTCATCATCGGCGAGTCGGCGGGCGCCCACCTCGCGCTGATGACGGCGATGACGCAAGACCGCGCCGACCTCGACCCGGGCTGCTCGGCGCAGCCGCCGCGCGTGAAGGCCGCGTTCGCGTACTCACCGCCGACGAACCTGCCCGCGCTCGTCGTCGCCCGCGGCGCCGCGCTCGCGTACACCGAAGGGCCGTGCACCACGCCCGTCACGACGTGCGGCGCGAGCTGCGACCGCTGCATCGACGCGTCGCCGCTCGCGCACGCCTGCACGTCGCCCGCGAAGGTGATGCTGGTGCAGGCGCCCGACCCGTTCGACGCCCTGATCCCCGCGTCGCAGTCGGTGTCGCTCGCCGCCGCGCTCGCCGATGCGGGTGCGCAGGTGCGGCTGCTCATCGCCGACGCGGGCGCGATTCGCGCGCAGACCTGGGTCGGGCTCTCGTGCGCCGACGCCGGCATCTCGCACGGTTTTCAGAGCGCGTGTCTGTTGAACCCGACGTACGTCGAGCTCGCCGCGGCGATTCAAGACGCGCTGGGCCCCTGAGGCTCTCGACTGCCGAGAAGTGGAGCGTCTCGGCCACGTCCGCCCCGTGAGACTCTGCGCCGGCGCTCGTTCAGCAGCGTTCAGCGCTTCGGGCGGCGCCCTGTCTGCACGACCTCCCGCGAACTTTCTCGCATCGAGGGAGCTTTGGTACCGTGCCAGCCATGGAGCAACAAGTCGGTTTCCGCGACATCTCGTGGGAGCAATACGAAGCGCTCGCGAACAAGCGCGGCAGCACGCCGCGCCCGCGCATGCACTTCCTCGACGGGGCGCTCGAGCTGATGGCGACCTCCGAGGAGCACGAGTACCTCAAGGCGACCCTCGCCCGCTGCGTCGAGACCTGGGCCATGCTCACCGGCGTCGTCGTGCACCGCGCCGGCTCTTACACGCTCAAGAACAAGCGCAAGCGCGCCGCAGCTGAAGCCGACGAGTCGTACACCGTCGGCACCCGACATCAGCCGCCCGATCTCGTCATCGAGGTCATGCTCTCGCACGGAACCATCGACAAGCTCGAGATCTACCGGCGGCTCGGCGTGCGCGAGGTCTGGTTCTGGGAAGACGACGCCCTCACCGTGCACTGCGACGACGGCTCGCGCTGGGCCGAGCGGCGCACGAGCGGCGTGTTGCCCGACCTCGACCTCGCGCTCATCGAGCGCTGCGTTCGAACCGGCGATCAGGCGAAGGCGCTGAAGCTGCTGACGTCGGCGCTGAAGCGGCACTGATACGGCGCTGGGCGGCTGGCGGCCACTTGAGGTATGGACGCCGGCCTATGCGCATCGTCGTCACCGGCTCACTCGCTTACGACTACATCATGAACTTTCCCGGGCACTTCAAGGACCACATCCTGCCCGACAAGGTTCACATGCTGACGGTCAGCTTCCTCGTCGACAGCATGAAGCGCCTGCGCGGCGGTACCGCCGGCAACATCGCGTTCAACCTCGCGCTGCTCGGCGGCAACCCGGTGCTGGTCGCCAGCGCGGGTCAAGACTTCGACGAGTACAAGCGCGCCGTCGAGCCGCTCGGCGTCGACACGAAAGCGATCAAGATCGTGAACGACGAGTTCACTGCGTCGTGCTTCATCAACACCGACCAGTCGAACAACCAGATCGTCGCGTTCTACCCGGGCGCCGCGAACCACTCGCGCGAGCTCTCGCTCGACGCGCTGAAGCTCGGCAAAGAAGACTGGGCCATCATCTCGCCGACCGACCCCGTGTCGATGGCGCGCCACACGCAAGAGTGCAAGCGCCTCGGCGTGAAGTACATCTTCGACCCGGGCAAGCAGACGCCGCGCCTCGACAAGTCGCAGATCCTCGCGGGGCTCGACGGCTGCTCGCTGCTCGTCGGCAACGACTACGAGTTCGGCATGATGGCGAAGGCCATCGACTGGTCCGAAGAGAAGCTCATCGCCGCGGCCCCCACCACCGTCGTCACCCGCGGCGAAGAAGGCTCGTGGATCTACGACAACGCGAACAAGAAGAAGATCGAAGTGCCGATCGCGAAGCCGAAGGCGATCGTCGACCCGACCGGCTGCGGTGACGCCTACATCTCGGGCTTCGCGTTCGCCCTCTCACGCGGCTTCCCCCTCGAGCTCTGCGGCCGCGTCGCCGCGCTCACCGCCACCTACTGCCTCGAGCTGAAGGGCTGCCAGGAACACCGCTTCACCAAGGGCGAGTTCACCCGCCGCTACGTCGAGACGTTCGGCCAGGCCGCGCAGCTCGACGCCTGGGCCAAGGGCTGAGCCGCCAGGGCTACTTCACCTTCACGAACCGGGTGGCGCTGTCGGTGCTGGCGCCCCGCCCGTCCTCGGTGAGCACCTTCCACTCGTACTGCTTGCCCTTCGGCAGCGTGACGGTGCGCGAGAGGTACGGGGTCGGCGCCTCGCACGCGTTGACCGTGAACCCTTCGTCAGATGGCCAGAGGCAGTGCCGGTACGAGACGGGGTGGCCGTCGGGGTCAGACGCCGCCTTCCACTTGAACGTCACGACCGTGCTGGTCGAGACGGTGCGGTTCGCGGGCTCGAGCAGCGTCGAGGGGTTCGGCTTGCGGTTCGACGTGTTGACCTCGACGGCCTTGTAGCCGTTGACCAGGGCCGCGTCGCCGAGGGCGGCGACGTCGATCGCGCAGCGGCCGCGGCGTGCCGGGTCGACGATGGCACCGCACATCTGCTGCGCGGTGCCCGCGGGAATCGGGGCGAGCGCGGGCCGCACGGGAATCTGCGGAGGCGCCCCCGCCACCACACACGACGCTGCGCCCCTCACCGGCCACGACGCCAGCGTGTACGACGCGGTCGAGGTGCCCGGGTCGTAGTCGAACAGCGACGTCGCGGCCGTCACGCGCCACGAGTTGCCGAGCAGCTCGTAGACCTGCTTGTGGCGATCGATGAGGCTCGCCGGGCGCGGGCCGAGCTGCGAGCCATTCGAGAGCGCCGGCAGCCAGTTGCCGCGGTTCACTGCCCCGGCGAGGCCCTCGGTCGCGCGGCTCTGCGCCACGTTCACGTTCATGAAGTGAATGCCGTAGTAGGGCCAGGGC
>JAEUJP010000814.1 GCA_016793725.1 Myxococcaceae bacterium
ACCCGCAGTCGCCGCGCCACCCGCAGTCGCCGCGCCACCCGCAGTCGCCGCGCCACCCGCAGTCGCCGCGCCACCCGCGCGACCACCACCTGCGGTGCCGCTGCCACCCGCGCGACCGCCGCCCGCCGTGCCGCTGCCGCCGCCCGCGCCACCCGGCTTGCAGATGCCGTCGGCCGGGTCACACGTATTACCCGTCACGCACTGAACCCCAGCGCACTTGTTCGGGTCAGGGTTGCCGCTGCAGGCAACCACCAGCACCAACGACACGACCGACACGTAGAGGGAGCGCATAGCGCCCGGCGTTCTAGCCGATGCGCAACTGCGCCAACAGGGCCTTCACGTTCTCGACATCGAGCATGAGCAGCAGGTGCCCGCCGAACGTCGGCGCATCATTCGAATGAAAGCGCGCGTCGAGCACGAGCGCCTGCGCCGTCGCCGGGTACGCGCCCAGCACCATGCCCACGTCGCCCTCTTGCAGGTGCGGCGTCGACGGCACCACGCGCGCGCGCAAGAGCTGCCCGATGGCCGTGCAGCACGCCGACGCCACGATGTTCGCCGCCTCGGCCAGCGCGCCGCGCTCTTCCGTCGAGAGCCGCCCGTTCGCCGTCGGCCGCGCGAGCAGCCGCCCGCCGAGCCGCCGCGCGTCTTCGGCCGGCAGCACCCACCACAGGTGCCCCGCGAGGTTGCCGTCGAACGTGAACCCAATCGTCACCGCGCGCATGCCGACGCCGCCGATGAGCAGCGGCAGCTGCCCCGCCTCGACGTGCGTCACGTGCGGCACCTCGGTCATCACGCCGAGACCGCCGACCAGGCGCGCGAGCATCGAGGCGGCGTGGCCTCCGCCGATGTTGGCGACCTCGCGCAGCGCGTCTTGCTGCGTGAGCGTCGTGGCGACCACCGGGTTCACGTCAACAACCTCGGCACGTCGAGAATGAAGATGGGCTGCCCGTTGCCGAGAATCGTCACGCCGGCGAGGCCGGCCACGAGGTCCAACGGTCGGGTGAGGGCTTTCAGCACCACTTCCTCCTGACCCCGAAGCCTATCTACTCCCAGCGCGACTTTCCCGCTTTCCGCCTCGACCACCACGAACGGCCGCGCCCCGGCGTGCACGTGCCCGTTCGGCACCGCCAGCACCTCGGCGAGGGAGTACACCGGCAACAGCGTGTTTCCGAACGGGAGCAGCGGCGACGCCTGGCTCCGCGCCAGCTGCTCTTCGGGAAACTCGACCACGCCGTTCACCTTCGCGACCGGCACCCCGAACGTCTCGTCGCCGACATCGACGAGCAACAGCTGCACCACCGCCACCGTCAGCGGCAGCAGCAGCCGAAAGCGGGTGCCCTTGCCCTTCTGCGACTCGATTTCGAGCGTGCCGCCCACCGACTCGATGGCGCGCTTCACCGCGTCCATCCCCACTCCGCGGCCCGAGATGTCGGTGACGTCGGTCGCGGTCGACACGCCCGGCAGGCAGCACAACATCAGCGCCTCGCGCATCGGCAGCGCCGCCGCCGCCTCGGGCGTCATCAGCCCGCGCGACACCGCCGCCGCGCGGAGCTTCGCGTCGTCCATACCCTTGCCGTCGTCTTCGACCTCGAGCACCACGCGGTCGCGGTCGCGCCGCACGTTCACCTGCACCCGCCCGCGCGGGGGCTTGCCCGTCTTCTCGCGCTCGACCGGCGGCTCGATGCCGTGGTCGATGGCGTTGCGAAGCAGGTGCAGCAGCGGGTCGTTCAGCTCGTCGACGATGGCGCGGTCGAGCTCGACCTCGGCGCCGGTGATGGTGAGCTCGACGTCGCGGTCTCGGCGGCGCGCGATGTCGCGGGCGGCGCGGGGCAGCCGGTCGGTCATGACCGAGATGGGCGTCATGCGCGCCTTCATCACCTTCGCGTGCAGGTCTTTCACCAGCGCGTTCAACCGGTCGACCTCACCCTCCATCGCGCCGCGCGACGCCGCCGGCGCCGACTTCGCCACCTCGCGCACGCGGGCCGTCGCGAGCAACAGCTCACCCGCCCCGTCGAGCAGCTGGTCGAGCAGCTCGGTGCGCACGCGCACGGTGCGCGCCGGCTCGGTGCCGACCGCGCGCGGCCCCTCGGGCTCGTTCGTCTTCGGCACGCTCGGCGCGTCGGGCTCGATGAGCCTCAGCGACGCCAGCTCGACGTCGGCGATGGTGTTCAGCGCCGCGCGCACCTCGGTCTCGTGCAGCGCCGTCTCGAGCTCGAGCGAAAACGAGCCGTCGTTCAAGCGCCCGGCCTTGAGGTCATCGAGCCCCGGCCGCAGGTCGAACACGTTGCCGAGCCCCGAGAGCCGCTTGTGCGCGAGAAACGCCCGCACGCCCGGCGTCGCCGAGCCCGCCGCCACCTTGAGCCGCAAGGCGAAGCGGGGCGGCAACCCCAGGCTGCGCGCCAGCGCCGGAGGCGGAGGAGGAGACGACGGACGCGGCGTCGTGTCGGGCTTGAGCACCCACAGCTTTCGCTCGAGCGCGCCCATCAGCGCCGACGTGTCGGGCAGCACCTTCGCGTCGGCGGTCGCGCGCACGTGGCCGAGCAGCGCGTCGGTCGCCGACAGCAACAGGTCGCCGGTGGCGCGGTCGACCCTCTCTTTGAGCGAGCGGTAGGCGTCGAGAATGTCCTCCATGCGGTGGGCGAGGCGCGCGGTCGCCTCGAAGCCCATCGACGCGGCCATGCCCTTCACCGAGTGCGCGTGACGAAACGCCTCGTCGATGACCGGGCCGGTCGAGCCGGCCTGCTCGAGCTTCACCAGGTTCTGGCTGAGCTGCTCGAGGTGCTCCTGGGCCTCGGAGACGTAGAGGCCCAGGTAACGGCTGGTGTCGACTCCGGAGGGCACGCCTCACGGAGCGTAGCTCAGGCCTCGCCGAGGACCTTCTTTACGACTGCGAGCACGTCTTCGGCGCGCGGCGGCTTGACGATGAAGTCCATCGCGCCGGCTTCGATGGCCTCCATCACGAGCGCCTCTTGCCCGAGCGCGCTGCACATCACGACGACCGCCTTCGGGTCGACGCGCAGAATTTCGCGCGTGGCCTCGATGCCGTTCTTGAAGGGCATGACGAGGTCCATCGTGGTGAGGTCGGGCTTGAGCTCCTTGAAGCGCTCGACCGCCTCGACGCCATTGCTGGCCTCACCCACGACCTCGAAACCGCCCGAGGCGAAGATGTCTTTGATGATGTCACGCATGAAGATGGCGTCGTCGACCACCAGAACGCGCTTGGCCATGGCGTGCGGACACTAGCACCCACTGCGCTCAGCTTCGCGAGATTTTCGAGAAGCTCGCGGCGACGGCAGCGTCGAGCGCTTCGGGTTCCAAGACGGTGACAGCGAGCGCGCCGAGGCGGGCGAGGCCCTTCACGGTGGCAGGCGCCTTGGGTGGAGCGGGACCCACCTTTTCGATCGCCTCGATGCCGTCGACCTCGGTGACGAGCAGGCCGAGCTCGCGCCGGCCGCGGTCGAGCAGCACGATTTTGCGCGGAGGGCCCTCGTGCTTCTTTTCGGGTTGATCTGGCCGCAAGAGCGTCGCGAGCTCGACCACCGTCACCACGCGCCCGCGCAGGTTCATGATGCCGCGCACCGACGGAGCCGAGCGAGGCACGCGCGAGAACTTCTCGGGCGTGACGACGACCTCACGAATCGCCGCGAGCGGCAGCGCGTAGCGGTCTTTGTCGAGGCGGAAGACGACGTGGCGCAAAGCGCCCCAGAGCCTACCCCGCCGTCGTCGACGTCGCCGGTTCTGAGCCCAACGGAGCCGCTCGCTCGACCGGGCCCACGTATTTGGTGCACAGCTGCAACAGCCGCTCGATGTCGATGGGCTTGTCGAGCCAGGTCACACAGCCCGGCAGCTGCGTGCGCCGGCGCGAGGCGGTGAGCACGATGACGGGCACGGCGCGCAGCTCGACGCTCGGGTGCGCCTGCATCGCGCGCAAGAACGACTCACCGTCCATCACCGGCATCATCAGGTCGAGCAAGATGAGCGACGGCAGCGTGGCGGTGGCCTCGAGAAAGTTGAGCGCCTCTCTGCCATGACGAACCGCGGTCACGTTCGAGAAGCCCTCGTCTTTGAGGAGGTCGACCACGGTCTCACGAATGGCCCGGTCGTCTTCCACCACCAGAATCGATTTCACGGCCTATGACATGGTTCTGATCGGAGCACTTCGTCAAGCGAGGTTGCTCGGAGTTTCGAAGCGGTAACACCCCCTGGGCCGCCCACACCCCGTTGCCTATGAGCATGGCGACCCAACGAAACAAGAGACCGACGAAGGCGTCGCAAGAGGTGGCGTACGACATCGACGCGAGCAACCCGCCCGACGCGGAACCTGAGCCGGTGCCGACGGTGTCTCCGCTGCGGCAGAAGTAGCAGGCCGGCCAGAGGCCGGTCGCGTGACCCCCAGGTAGACTGCCGTTCATTTTGCGCCCCCGAAGACTCGCCCTGGTCGCCGTACTGCTGCTCATCGCGACCTGCGGCGCGGTCGTGGCGATGCCGCTGAAGGGGCCACACCGGGCGGGCGAGGCGGCGATCGCGATTCGCGACGCGGTGCCGCTGTACCAGCAGGTGCTGACCGAGCGGTACACGGTGCCGCGGCTCGAGGCGGGCTACGAGCGGTACTGGTACTTCACCGAGACGAAGACGGTGACGAAGCACGCCGAGCTGCGGGCGGCGCTCGAAGAGGCGACGACGCTGTTCACGCACGTCGACGTGTACCTGCTCGCGCACGGCAACCACTACATCGACGAGGTGCGGCGGCTGTCGCCCGAGCAGCGGCGGCGCATTCGGCTGGTCTACGACACGGGTGGCAGCAGCGCGCGGCAGGGCCACGAGTGGATGCAGCTCGGCGTGCGAACGTTCATCGGGCACCCGGGCGGGAACATCGCGCCGGCGTTCTACGTGTGGTTCTTGCCCAGGTGGGTGAAGGAGCAGGACGCGGCGAGCGCGATGAGGGCGGCGAACGACGACGTGCACGGGCTCTTGTACGGGCCGGCGGGCAGCGTGGCGAAGTGGTTCGTCGACCGCGATGCGCTGTGGCTGGGCACCGAGGCGAAGCTGTTTCAGAACCAGAACGACTGAAGTTCGTGCCGCCTCGCTCACCCAGAGCGGAGGCCCGCGAAGCGGGCCGGAGTCGAAGGGGGCCCGAATGGATGTCCACCAGCCCGCTTCGACTGCGCCCTTTGGGCTTCGCTCAGCGTGATCGGCATGGATTTCGAGGTCGTCGTACTAGGCGCCGAGGCGGAACCGGCGCACGACGTTCTGCAGCTCGACCGACAGGTTCGTCAAGTCTTGCGCGGCGCGGGTCATCTGCGTCACGGCGCGGGTCTGGTCTTCCATCGCCTTCTGCACCTGCTCGGTCGACCGGGCGTTCTCACCGGCGAGCCGTGAAATTTCGCCGATCGCCTTCACCATCAGCTCAGAGCCGTGCTGCTGCTCGCGGGCCGACTCGCTGATCAGCACGACCTTCTCTGCACCCGCGCGCGCGGTGTCGGTGATGCTCGTCATGTTGCGCACGATGTTCGAGAGCTCTTCGCGACCTTCGGCGAGCTCTTCGATGCCCTCTTTCATCGCGCTGACGACGCCGTTCGACTGACTCGAGATGTCGCGCGCCAGCTTCGAGATCTGCTCGGCGCTCTTGCCCGCGCTCTCGGCGAGCTTGCGCACCTCGTCGGCGACCACCGCGAACCCGCGCCCATACTCACCGGCGCGCGCCGCTTCGATGGTGGCGTTCAGCGCGAGCAGGTTCGTCTGCTGCGCGACGTGCGTGATGGCGTCGACGATTTTGGAAATCTCTTGGGTCTTCTCGCCGAACGCGAACACCTCTTGCGAGGCCGTCTCGATGCGAGAGAACACCTTCTTCACCTTCTCACCCGCCAGCACGGCAGCGCGCGAGCCCTGCTCGGCCGCGGCGCTCGTCGCGGTCGCCGCCTTCGTCGACTCTTCGGCCGACGCGGTCGTGCGCGTGAGCGCGGTCGCCATCTCACCGACGGCCTTCGACGCCTGGCTCACGAGCTGGCTCTGGCTCTCGGCGCCGCGCGCGATGCGCTTCATGCTGTTGGTGGCCTCACCGGCCTGAATCGAGACGCCCTCGGCGCTGTGCTCGAGCTCGTTCGCGCTGTCGGCGACCAGCTGCGCGGTGTTCTGAATGTGGCTCACCAGCTCGCGCAGGTTCTCTTGCATGTTGCTGATGGCGACCGACAGCTCGTCGATGTCGTCGCGCAGCGAGCCGTTCTCTGCCTGAACGCGGCTCGACAGGTCACCGCGTGAAATTTCGAGGGCGCTCGACGACAGCCGCTTCACGCGCGAGACGCGGAGCAGAAAGAACGGCAGCGCGATGGCGAGCAGCAGGGTGAGGGCGCCGGCGGCGGTGGCCTTGAACACCCAGTCCCACCCGTCGGTGGCGAAGAAGAAGGCGATCAGCGACGCGCCGAGCACGACGTACCCGGTCAAAATCTTCAGGTGCAGCGAGACCTGGGCGCGGCTCTCGTCGACCGCTCGCACCACCCGCTCGAGCGGTTCTTTGCGCAGCTGTCGCACGGACAAGGTCGTACTTGAGGCCCGGAAACCGTTCTCGTCAAGGAGACAGCTGTCATCGCCCAGGACCTCGACCCCGCCAGCGAACGCGTGAGCGGGCCGTTAGGGTCATGAGCAGGAGGAAACCCAATGGCCAGACCACGCATCACGATGGCGGGCGTCACCGGAGGCAGCATCGACAGCCCGCGCCGCACCGCGACCGACGACGCCGACCGCGCTGCCGCGCGCCAACCGGCAGGCGAAGCGCTCGCGAGCCGCAAGCACGCCGGCGTGCGCGCGAAGAAGCTCGCCCAGCGTCGTCGGAAGACGCGCCGATAGGCGCAGACGGCGCCAGCTGTTCAGAGCAGTCAAGCCGAGTCGGTCGCCCTCAGCGAAACGGGTCCCACCCGCGGGGCGAGACGGGCCGACCGTCGAGCTTGAGCCCGCGCGACTTCGTAAATCGACCCACACGCCGCAGGGGCGCGCGACTCTTCCACGCGCGCTCGAGGGCGGCGGCCTTCTTCACAGGCACCGCGAGCAGCAGCGCGTAGTCCTCACCGGTCTCTGAAGGCACGTCGGAAATCTCGGCGCCGACCTTCGAAGCGGCGAGCATGCGGCCGAGGTCGAGCAGAATCCCGTCCGACACGTCCATGCCGGCGCTGGCGTAGCGCGCTGCGACGAGGCCCTCGTCGACCAGCGGAGTCGGCCGGCGCTGCGCGAGCGAGTCGAGCTTCACGGCCTCACCGAGCACGCCGGCGACGTAGACGAGGTCACCGGGCCGAGCGCCCGAGCGCAG
>JAEUJP010000644.1 GCA_016793725.1 Myxococcaceae bacterium
CCGCTCGAGAGCGGCGACGAGCCCAGCGCCCTCAGCCAGGGGTGGTTGCTGTCGACGCGGCTCGCCACCGTCACCCCGCCGCCCTGTGCGGCCTCGAACGTGTCGGCGCCGGAAACTCGGGGCACCCCCTGCGGCGCACGGAGCAGGTTCGTGCCGGGGGGTAGTGCTCGCCCGCGAACGCGCCCCACGTCTGCTGGCCGACCCTGCCGTCGACCTGCAACCCTCGCGCGGCCTGATAGGCCTTCACGGCCTCTTCCAGATCGCCGGCTGATCGAGCATCGCGTCGACGGCGCGCAGCTCGGGGCGGTCTTGATGGGTGAGCGCGAAGTAGGTCTCGGGCACGTCGGTGTGCGCGAGCACGTCGAGCGCGTAGATGCGGGCGAGCTCGTCGCGGACCAGCGCGGGCGCCGCGACCACGCCGTGACCTGCAGCTGCCAGCGCCTTGAGCAGGGGCCCGTCGTCGGTCTCGGCGACCACCATCGGGGCGACCTTCAGCCTCGAGAAGAACGCCGTCAGCGCCTGCTGCTGGGGGTACCCCTCGTTCAGCACGAGCAGCGGCGCGCCGTCGAGCGACGCGGGGTACTCGGGCAATAGACGCTCTTTGAGCTGTGCGCTCGCATAGAGCGCGAGCCGGCTGACCCCGAAGGGGTGCGCGTAGAGCTTGCCCAGCCCGTCGGCCGGCGGCGCTTCGTGGGTCAGCACGACGTCGAGCGCGTGGCCTCGCAGCTCGCCCGTGAGCCAGGCGCTGCACCCGTGGGTGACGACGAGCCGGTGGCGGCCGAGCACGGGCGCCAGAAATCTGCTCGCCACGAGCCGTGGCACCGCTGAGCTGACCCCGACGCGCAGCGGCCGCGGCGCCTCGGCGGCGTGGTCTCTGGCGACGGTGAAGACCTGCTGGCCGAGGGTGAAGATCTCGTCCGCCAGCTGCGCCACCCGCTCGCCAGCCTCGGTGAGGGTCAGCCGGCGACCCCGCTTCACCAGCAGGCGCACACCGAGCCGCTCTTCGACCGCCTTCAGCTGCGACCACACCGTCGACGGTGAGACGTAGAGCTCTCGACCGGCTGCCGCCAGCCCGCCCCGGCGCGCGACCAGCCAGAAGCAGAGCAGGTGGTGGTAGTTGAGCCACTCGAGCCTGGGGCCCTGGGTCGACAGTTCGCGAGGCATGGCGGGCACCGTCGGCGCTGCGTGTGCACGAGGCCTCACGGCCGCGCATCGACGGGCACCTGCAGCGGCGCCTTGCCGTCGGTCACGATGACCTTCGTGTTCGGCGAGGTCGAGAGCGCCCTGAACGCCTCGATCGCGCGCAGCCGGAGCACGCTCTCGGTGAGGCCGTCAGCGACGACCTTCTGTGCGTCGCGGTACCCCTCGGCCTCGATGCGCTTGCGGTCGGCCTCGAGCTTCTCGCGGGCGATCAGAAACTGCATGCGCTCGGCTTCCTGCTCCGACTGGAGCTTGGTCTCGATCGCCTTGGCGAGGCCCTGCGGCAGCGCGATGCTCTTCATCAGCACCGACTCGACGACGAACCCGCGGCTCGCGAGCACGGTGGCCATCTGCGCGCGAATCTCGCGTTCGATGTGCGCGCGCTCGGCCGAGTACATGTCTCGCGCGTAGAAGCGTGCCGACACGTCAGCGGCGGCCGAGCGAAAGACGGCGACCACCAGGTCGTCTTCGTAGTTCGGCCCGATCGTCGCGATGATGTCGGGCGCACGCTCGGGCTCGATGCGGTACAGAATGCTCATCTGGGCGTCGACGTTCAGCCCCTCTTTCGAGGGCAGCGTGAAGTTCACCGTGACGGTGGTCGTGCGTATCGGCACCGTCAGCACCTCGGTCGAGATCGCTTCGTAGAGCACGAGGCCCGGCTCGAGCGGCGCGGGGTCGAGCCGGCCCCAGGTTTTTTTCACGCCGACAGTGCCTTGCTGAATCACGGCGCAGCCGGTCGAGGTGAAGAAGGTGAGCAGCAGGGTGGAAACGAGCGTCGTGCGTCGGGGGTCGAGGTTCATGCCGCTGTCGTGTGGTTGCGCCGGTTCGGCGACCTTCACGAAGCCGGCGGGCGCGGTTTTCGGCGAGGCGAAACGTGAGCGTCTCGGCCGGTCGAAATCTGGGGCCCGAAACTTCGAGAAGGTTCGGCGCTCACGCCGGCGTCATCATGCCGACATGAACGAGACCGTCATGGACGACGTGGCGATGGCGCGGCGCACCCTCACCCGGCTGGGCTTCGCGGGCCCCGACATCTACCTCGCCGAGCTGATTCCGGCGATCGAGATGGCGTGGGCAGACGGCACGGTGCACCCCGACGAGCGCGCCCTGCTCGAAGCGTACTGCGACCAGCTCGTCGCTCACCTCAACGGGCTCGCGGGGGCGCCCGTGTTCTCGGGTCGACGCGCGCGCGGGGTGCTCGACCGGCTGCTTCAGCGCAGGCTGTTGCCTCACGAGCGTCAGGCTGCGCTCGTCGCGCTGAAGGCGCGCGCGGGCAAGACGTCAGAGGGCCTGGGCATGCTCACTCGAGCCGTCGAGTGGGCCGAGGCCGTGGCGGCGGTGTCGGGCTGCCCCGTGTGGGACACGCGCGAGCTCTTCTGGCTGCAGAACGTGCTGCGCACCCTTCAGGTCTCGCACTGAACGTTCTGGACGCTCGCCGCCCGCGTGCAAATGGAGGTCACATGACACGACCTCTCTTCATGCTGGCCGCGACGCTCGCGACGGCCGCGTCTGCCGAGCCGCGTCGCGCCACGCTCGCGGTGCTGCCGATCGTCGCCGAGGGCGCCGAGACCCACGTCGACACCCTCGTCGAGTGGGAGGCCTCGGCCGCGCTCGCCGCGAGCGGCCGATACGCCGTCTACCACCCGAAGCAGGTGCGCGAGCTCATGGTCGGTGAGGGCCTCGACCCGAAGGCCGCTCTGACCGCGAGCGAGGCGCAGCGCCTCGTCGACGGGCTCGGCGTCGAGCGGGGCGTGTGGGCGAGGCTGACCCACGCCGGGGCGGGCTATCGCCTGAGCGGCGCCGTCTACGGAGCGGCAGGCGGTGCCAGACCTTTTTCAGTAATGCTGCCTGACGGGTCTGCCGCGTCGATCGAGCGCGGCGCGGAAGAGCTGGCCGCCGCCGTCGACGCGCTGTGGCAGCAGCACTTGCCGCCCCCGGCGGTTCCCGCGGTCTACCGGTCGAACCTCGTCGACCCGAAAGGCTGGGCGAGGTGCCTCGAGCGGCTCAACGCCCTGCCGACGAGCCTCGACCACCCCGGCGTCGTCTCGGCGGGCACGCTCGATGACCTCGTGGCCTCGTGTCGGCTCGCGGCGCAGCGCAACCCGGCACACCCTGCGACGGCCTCGGCCCTGGCGCTCGCCCTCGCCACGGCAGGCGACGACGTCGGGGCCGCACGCCTCGTCGAGCAGCTCCGCCAAGAGGGTGAGGCGCTCCCGCTCTGGTGGCTCGCGCGGTTCTGGCTCTCGGCTCGCTACGGGGCTGGTGACGACGGGCTCGCCGTGCTCGACGCGGCGGTGAAGCAGCACCCCGAGCAGCTGCTCTTCGCCGCGCTGCGCGCCGAGCTGCTCGAGGCGCAGGGGCGACCCACCGCGGCGCTGGAAGCTGCTCGGGCCTACCAGGCCCTCGCGCCGGGAGCCTCGACGCCCCTGAGCCTCACGGCTCGAGCCCTCGCCGCGGTCGGCCGCCACGCCGAGGCCACCGCGCGCGCTCGAGAGG
>JAEUJP010000868.1 GCA_016793725.1 Myxococcaceae bacterium
CAGCGGCCGCCCGCGCGGGCGTCGGTGATCATTTTGCGGCCCTCGGGCAACCGTTGAGCCGTGCAGAAGAGACGTCTGGCAGTCGTGGCGGCGGTGGCGGTGGCAGCGGCGGTGGTGTGGGGTGTCATGCACGAGCCTTCACCACCCGCCGAAGCCCTGCACGCCGACGCCGGCCGTCACGAGCGTCGCCCGGTGTGGCGCCGACCGATCGCGGTGCCCCTCGCGCACGGCAAGCCGAAGCGCCCGGTCGCGCGAAAGACGGTCGCTCCGCAGCCCGCGCCGGCGCTGGTGCCCGAGTCGCCGCCCGCACCCGAGGCTGCCCCGGCCGAGGTGGTCGAGCCCGTCGAGCCCGTCGAGGCGCCGCTGCCTCCGCCGCCGCTCGTGGCCACCGAGCCCGAAGCGCTCGTCTTCGGCTCGGGCAACGGTGAGGTCATCGCGCGGGCGATCGCGAACGCGAAGCGGGCCGCGGTGCAGCAGTGCTTCGAGCACGAGCTCAAGTCGAACCCGAAGCTCGAGGGCAGGGTGATGGTGCAGCTCGACCTCGCTCCGCCGCACACCGTCGAGGCGGTGAAGGTGAGCGACGATCTCGAGCGGCCGGCGTTCACGCAGTGTGTGACGCAGGCGATGCAGCACCTCGACTTCGCCGGGCTGAACGAAGACGTGTCGATCAACGTGCCGTACGTGCTGAGCCCGAGAGGGCAGTAGCTTTGGCTCATGCTCCGAGCGGGCGCAGATCCATCTCGGCGTCCACCTTGTGCATCGTCACCATCTTCATTCGAGTTCTCCGGTCGAAGTGGGAGCCGAAATTGGCTCTACCTCGACGTCGACCGGGCCTGCGGAAGATCGACCAACCCCCAAAGGTGTAGTCGTTACCAGCGCTTCAGGTCGGCCTCCCAGTGCGCGTCGCGTGAGAACCGCTGCCCCGACTGATCGACGAACACCGCGTCGGGCAGGGTGAGCCCGTGTTGGCGCGCCTCGTCTTGAATCGACTTCTTGTCGCTCATGCGCCCGTTCGTCGTCACCAGAATGCGCAGCTGCGGAGGCGGCGTGTCGCCGGCGCGATCTTTCAGCCACTGCGCGACCGTTCTCGGGCCGTCGCTCTGGCCTTTGTAGAACGCGTCCTGCATGTCGAGGCGGTCGGCCTTCAGGCCCCCGTTCTTGATCGCGCTGAACACGGCGTTGCGGCCGAGCGAGTGCGCCGAGACCGTCAGCTGCCCGCGCTTGCCGGTGAGCCCGAGGCCCTTCACCGCGTCGTCGGCCGTCGTGCCCGTGTTCTTCACGTTCGACCAGTCGTTCGTGCCGTTCCACTCGGGCAGCACGAAGACCGTCGGCGGCGTCTGGTTGAACGAATCGGCGATGCGCTCTCGGAGCGGGCTCTCACCGTTGGGCGCCGACGCGAGCCCGTGCATGCCGTGGTAGTGCACCTGCAGGTCGTGCGGCAGGCCCGGGTTGTTCACGAGAGCCGGAGGCACGAACGTCAGCACCGGCTTGCCGCCGTTGCCCGCGCTGGCCGTCACCGAGATCTTGGCGCCCTTGTCGAGCAGCGACTTGAAGCTCTTCTGTGCGTTTTCGATCGCCTGGCCCAGCGCCGGGTCGCGCCGCTTGATGGCCGCGATGTCCTGCGGTGAGAACTGCCGGTCTTTCGTGAGCTCGAGCTTCGTCGCCCTCGACACGTCGAAGCCATCGCGAGCCGGCGCGACCCCCTCGGCCAGACCGGGTGACGGCGACGGCGCCCGGTCGGGCAGATCTCGCGGGCCGGGTACGGCAATCGGTCTCGGGTTCGACTGCACTCTCGGCGGTGGCATGCGGTGCCATGATGACACGCCTCGAAGCGCCCACGTTGCTTGCGCAGCGCCTCTGCGCATCGAGCGTTGCGCGCCGTGCGCAGCCTCGCGTTGGCGCGAACGCAAGTGTGCGCCGTCACGACGAAAACGCGTTGGCAGGCGCGCTGCACAGGAGCCGCCCGCGAAACCCCTCAGCCTCGGAGCCCTCCGTGACCTCGTTTTCGACCGACTCGAACCCCCGCCGCATGAACCGCGTGATGACCGTTGGCTCGCGCGGCAACGACGTGCGCGCGCTGCAAGACGCGCTGCGCGCGGCCGGCCAAGACCCCGGCACCACCGACGGCATCTACGGCCGCCGCACCGCGACTGCCGTTCGCAACCTGCAGCAGCAGCGCGGCCTCGAGGTCGATGGCGTCGCCGGCCGCCGCACGCAGGGCTCGCTCAAGCTCAACACCGACTCGTTCGAAGCCGGGCCCGCGACGGCGCCCGAGGCCGTGCGCAACGGCACCAACGCGCAGAAGCTGCAGTACGCGATGCGCCGCGCCCGCGAGCTCGGCCTCACCATCACGTCGACGACCGGTGGCCGCCACGCGCCGAACTCGTACCACTACCGCGGGCGCGCCGTCGACGTCGCGGGCTCGCCCTCGGTGATGCGCCAGTTCTACCGCGAGATGTCGCAGCTGCGCCCCACCGAGCTGTTCCACGACCCGATGGGTGGCATGAAGCACGGCCGCAACATCGGAGCCATCGGCGGCCACGGCCGTCACGTGCACGTCGCGTTCTAGTCTTTCGGTCGTATACGGTGGCGCCGTGCTCGCGCGCGCCGCCACCGTCGCCGTTCTGCTGCTGCTCACCGCCTCTTGCAGGGGCAACGGCACCCGCCAGGTCGAGTGCCCGCCGCGCGAGACCGACTGCAACGGCACCTGTGTCGATCTGCAGACCGACGAGAAGAACTGCGGCGCATGCGCCAACGCGTGCGCCGCGAGCTTCGAGTGTGTCGCCGGCGCGTGCCAGCCGATCTGCGGCGCGAACGAGCACGTCTGCAACGGCGTCTGCGTCTCGAGCCTCTCGACCGCGACGTGTGGCACGCGCTGCGAGCCGTGCCCCGAGCCCGACGGCGGCATCGCCACCTGCAACGGCGTCGCGTGCGGCCTCATCTGCCCGCCGACGCTGCGGCCCTGCGGCGGCGAGTGCGCGAGCTGCCCGACGACCAGCGGCGGCCTCACGTGTGAGGGCAACAGGTGTGTCGCGAGCTCGTGCCCCGCCGGCCAGCACCTCTGCAACGGCGAGTGTGTCGACGAGAACGGCGGCAGCTGCGGCGAGACCTGCCTGCGCTGCCCCGAGCCGCCCGCGAACGGCTTTCAGGTGTGCCTGAACGGTGGGTGTGAGCACCTGTGCCGGCCGGGCAATCGCCTCTGCGCCGAGGGGTGCTGTGCGTCTGACTTCGTCGAGGTGGGCGCGTTTCACAGCTGCACGGTGACGCCGACGGGCGCGGTGCAGTGCTGGGGTCGCAACCGCCTCGACGGCGGCTTCGGCGGAGCGGTCGGCGACGGCTCGCTGCTCGACCGCTCGACGGCGCAGCAGGTGACCGGGCTGACGGCGGGCATGGTCGCGGTGCAGCCGGGCGACTTTCACACCTGCGCGATGGATCAGTTCGGCACCGTTCAGTGCTGGGGCCACGCCGGGCTCGGCCGCCTCGGCGACGGCACCACGTCAGACAAGCTGAACCCCGCGGCCGCGATGGGGCTCGGCCAGGGCGTCGCCGTCGCGTTCAGCGCGGGCGGCAGCGGCGCGTGTGCGCTCACGCGCGGCGGCCAGGTGCGCTGCTGGGGCGACAACACGCACGGCGAGGTCGGCGACGGCACGACGATGCCGCGCAGCACGCCGGTGGGGGTGCCCGACCTCGGCACGAGCGCGACCGACGTGACGTTCGGCGGCTCGCACGCCTGCGCCCTGATGCGCGGCGGCACCGTGCGCTGCTGGGGCGACAACGCCCGCGGCCAGCTCGGCGACGCCACCCAGACCGGGCGCCTTCGCCCCGTGCTGGTGATGGGCCTGTTCGACGCGGTGCGCGTGAGCGCCGGCGAGCGGCACACGTGTGCGGTGCGAAAGAACGGCGAGGTGCTGTGCTGGGGCGACAACGCGAGCGCGCAGCTCGGGCTGCCGTCGAGCGACACGTTTCGCAGCGCGCCGGTGAAGGTCGACGGCGTCGCGTTGGCCTCGACGATCTCGGCAGGCGGTGCACACACCTGCGCGCTGCTCGGCACCGGGCAGATCTCGTGCTGGGGCGCGAACGCGTCGGGCCAGCTCGGCGACGGCACCACCGACGGTCGGCCCGGCCCCATGCCGGTGACGGGCATCAGCGACGGCACCTCGGTGTCTGCCGGGGCCCTGCACACCTGCGCGCGCACCCGCTCGGGCACGCGCTGCTGGGGTCAGAACGACTACGGCCAGCTCGGCGACGGCACGAACGTGACGCGGCTCACGCCGGTGATGGCTCGGTAGGCAATCGAGCCGTTCGCCGATCGTCAGGCTCTGGCATGACCCCCCTGACGATGCGTGCCTTCGTACGAGACAGCTATGGCCGTGCCGACGTCGTGCGGCTCGCCGACGTGCCCCGCGGCCTGCCGGGCGAAGGGCAGGTGCTGGTGCGCGTGCGCGCGACGTCGGTGAACGCCGCCGACAAGTACACGCTGCAGGGGCGCCCGGTCATCATTCGCTTCGCGATGGGGCTGCTCCGCCCGCGCACGTCGCGGCTCGGGCTCGACCTCGCGGGCGAGGTGGTCGTGGTCGGCCCGAACGTGAAGACCCTGCGCGTCGGCGACGCCGTCTTCGGCACCGCGCCCGACGACTTCGGCAAGGAGCTCGACCGCGCCTATGCCGAGTACGCCCGCGTGCCCGAGGCGCTGCTCGTCACGAAGCCCGCGAACGTGACGTTCGAAGAGGCGGCCGCCGCGCCGCTTGCGGGCCTCACCGCGCTGCAGGGCCTGCGCGACGACGGGCGCGTGAAGCCCGGTCAGCACGTGCTGGTGAACGGCGCGTCGGGAGGCGTGGGCACGTACGCGGTGCAGATCGCGAAGGCGCTGGGCGCCGAGGTGACGGCCGTGTGCAGCTCGCAGAACCTCGAACAGGCGAGGGCGCTCGGTGCAGATCACGTCGTCGACTACACGCGCGAAGACGTGCTCGCCGGCGGGCCGCGCTACGACCTCTTCTTCGACGTCTCTGCGTCTCGGCCGCTGCGAGCGTGCCGTCGCGTGCTGAAGCCCGGCGGCCAGTACGTCGCGGCCGGAGCCGTCGACCGCGGCGGCCTGCTCGGCCCGCTCGGCTCGATCTTCGGGGTGATGTTCGGCTCGATCTTCCGCAACGACGTGCGCATGGTGACCGCGAAGTCGGTGCCTGAAGATCTGGTCGCGCTGCGCGCCCTGCTCGAGAGCGGCAGGGTGCGCTCGGCCATCGAAGAGCTCTACCCGTTCGAGCGCCTGCCCGACGCCCTCGCGCGCTTCGAGCGCGGTCACGTGCGCGGCAAGCTCGTCGTCACCGTGTAGGTGTGCTCACCAGGCCGAGATCAGCCCTGCACTGCGTCGCCCGTCGCGCCACGCGTGTCGTGCCCCTCGCGTGACGTGCGCAGCACCTCGCGCAGCGCCCGCCGCGCCATACGCGTGAGCAGCACCACGCCGCCGACCGTCGTCGCGAAGCCGACGTAATAGAGAACGCGCACACCGCCCGACGCGCCGCTCACCGCCGTGCCCAGCTGCGCGGCGTCGGTGATGAGCGAGCCGACGTACGCGAGCACCGAGACGGCCGGCAGAAGCCCGAGCCACGACGCCACCACGAAGTGACCGAGCCGCACCTTCGTGAGCCCCAGCGCGTAGTTGAGCACGTTGTACGGAGCCAGCGACATGCGGAGCAGGAACACCACCTTGAACCCCTGTTCGTAGGTGGCCGCGTCGATGGCCTCGAGCTTCGGGTACTGCGACGCGCGCCTCATCACCCACTCGCGCGCGACGAACCGCCCGAGCGTGAACGGCACGATGGCCGCGAACGTCGCCGTCGTCGTGCCGATCAGCGGCCCCCAGATGGGCCCGAACGCGAAGCCCGCAGTGACGCTGAGCATCGAGCCGGGCAGCATCACCACCGCGAACACGAGGTACACCGCTGCGTAGCCCGCGATGCCCGCCGCGCCGGCCGCGCGCATCCACGTGACGAGCTGCAACAGCCACTCGCGCACCGGCAGAACCACGAGCGCCGTCACCGCCGCCGCCGCGACGCACAGACCGATGACGAGCTTCAGGGCCTTCACGCGGCGATGGTCTACCTCACTTCGCCGGGCTGCCGCGCTGCTGCTGCTGCCCCGCCGCCGGCGCCTTGCGCGCCGCCGCCCGCTCGAGCGCGTTCTCGGCCGCGATCAGCTTCGCCTTCAGCTTCGACACCTCGGCCTCGAGCGCCTGCGCGCGCGCCGCCGTCTCGGCATGCGTCTTGTCGGCGAGCACCTTCGCGTCGCGCTCGCGCTTCAGCTGGGCCTGGGCCTCCATCGCCTTGCGGTTCGCCTGCAGCAGCTCTTCGCGGGCGCGGCGCAGCGACGCGACGTCGGCGGCGTTCGAGGCCGCCTCTCTGCGCGCGGCCTCGGCCTCTTCGAGCATGCGCTTCGATTCCATCTCGTGGCGGCGCAGCTTCGCCTCGATCGCCGACACCGTGCCGATCGCTTCGAGGGTTCTGCGCTGCTCGAGCTCGAGCTGCTCGTTCGCGGTCTCGCGCTCGGCCCGCTGTGCGTCGCGCGCCGCCTCGAGCTCGTTGCGCGCCGCCTGCAGCGCGACCTCGGTCAGCGCCTGCTGGCTGTTCGCCGTGTCGAGCCTCGCCTTGAGCCGCCCCGCCGCGCTGCGCAGGCCGTCGGCCTCGACCGTCAGCGCCGCCAGCGCGACCCGCCCGCGCCGCAGCGCCTCGTCGCGGTTCTTCACCAGCGCGCGCAGGTATTCTTCGCGCTCGTCGGGCGCGCCACCCCGTGGAGGCCGCGGGTCGTGCGTGTCGAAGATGCCGTCTTCGGCCCGGGGCGCCGCGGGGGGGAGGTCGTCGCCGCCCTTCGACCTCGGCGGCAGCGGAGGGGGCTGCGACGCCTGCGCCTCGACGGCGGCGATGAGCTTCTCCATCGCGCCGAGGTGGCTCGAGTCGAGCGACTCGAAAGCGATGCCCATGCCCTGGTCGCGCAGGTTCACGACCTGGCCGCGCACCGTCACCGCCTTCGTGCCCTTCAGCTTCAGCTCGAAGTCGTGCGACTCGCCCTTCGGCATGCTGCGGGTGCCCGTCACCAGCGCGCCGCCGATCGACAGGTTGACGACGGTGAACGGGGTCACCTGGCCGTCGAGCTCGACCACGGCGGTCACCTCCCGGGCCGCGACGCGCTTGTGCCTGCGCTGCACCTTGTGCTCGGGCTCACCCACGCGCGCTCGAGCCTAGTCTCGTGGTTAGGTGTGCCGCCATGGCGAAGACGGAGCACGAGACGCTCGCCCTCGGCGGCCACGAGGTGAAGATCTCGAACCCCGCAAAGCTGTACTTCACCGAGGCCAACGTCACGAAGCTCGAGCTCGTGCGGTACTACCTCTCGGTCGCGCCGGGAGCGCTGCGCGGCGTCGCTCGCCGGCCGATGGTGTTGAAGCGCTACGTGAACGGCGCGGCCGCTGAGCCGTTCTTCCAGAAGCGCGCGCCCGAGAAGGTGCCGCCGTTCATCGAGACCGCCACCTTCGTGTACCCGTCGGGTGGCGTCGCACACGAGGTCGTCGCCGACAACGAGGCGGCGCTCGCGTGGGTCGTGAACCTCGGGTGCATCGAGCTCCACCCGCATGCGGTGCGGCGCGACGATCTCGATCGGCCCGACGAGCTGCGCATCGATCTCGACCCCGTGCCCGGCATCGTGTGGCCGCAGATTCTCGAGGTCGCCCGCATCGCGCGCGACGTGCTCGGCGAGCTCGGGCTCACAGGCTGGCCGAAGACGAGCGGCTCGCGCGGCGCACACATCTGGGTGCGCATCGAGCCGAAGTGGCCCTTCGACCAGGTGCGCCGCGCCGCTCGAGCCTTCGCCCGCGAGGTGGCGCTGCGCGCACCGGGCCTCGCCACCGCCGAGTGGGCGAAGGAACAGCGCCGCGGCGTCTTCATCGACTACAACCAGAACGCGCGCGACCGCACCACGTGCAGCGCGTATTCGGTGCGCGCCACGCCCGACGCGCGCGTCTCGATGCCGCTCTCGTGGGGGTCGTTCTTGTCGTGCGACCCGCGCGACTTCACCCTGCGCACCGTGCCCGCCATCTTCCAGCGAGACGGCGACGCCCACGAGGCCATCGACGCCGCCCCGTGCTCGCTCGACGCGCTGCTCGCGCTCGCCGACCGCCAGAAGGCGCTGCCGGAGGCCGCGAAGGCCGCGATGCCGGTCATCACGATCGCGCAGGCGAAGCTGAAGCCCGACGCGCTCGCCGGCCTCGAGCGGTGGAAGGCGCGACACCCCGACGTCGCCGCGAAGCTCGCCCCCGAAGACGTCATCGTCGACACGAACCGGGGCCGCGCGACCGCGTGGTACCGCGTGCGCATCAACCTGAAGAACGTGCCCGCCGGGCTGCACCCGCCGCCCGCGCCGCCCGACCCCGACTACGACTTCAAGGTCGAGTGGCTCAGCAGCTGAGCGAAGACCCAGTGGGGCTTCTAGTTTCGCAGGTGTTTCGGCACGTGCCCGCGTGACTTCAGCCCCTCGCGGGTGAGCAGAAAGCGAACCGTGCCCTTGCCGCGATCGGTCTCGACCTCGGCCTCGAAGGTCGGGCCGCCGATGGTGCCGAGCAGCGCGTGCTTCTTCAGGTTGCGCACGGTGCCCGACAGCACGTCGCCCGCGACCCTGGTGCTGGTCTTGTCGTTCGTGTGCAGATCGAACGCCGCTTCGTAGAGCGTCATCGCGAGATCGCTCGTCAGCGGGAAGCTGCTGAACAGCACCGAGAGCAGTTGCCAGTAGGGCGCAGGTTCCGACATCAGAGAGTCACAGAGTATGGCAGAAGCCGAGGCACGCAATGGCCCCGGGTACGCTCCAAGACATCACCCATACGATTCAGCTCTCGGTCGCGCCCGTGTTTCTGCTCACGGCCATCGGGGCGACCCTGGCGGTGCTGTCGACGCGGCTGGGGCGGGTGATCGATCGGGCGCGCACGCTCGAAGCCGACCTGGCGAGCTCGCTGCCCGAGCACCGGCCGCCGAAGCTGCTCGAGCTGAACCAGCTGATACGCCGCGCGAAGCTCGTCATGTACGCGATGACGTCGGGCGTGGTGGCGGCGCTGCTGGTGTGCACCCTCATCGGCACCGCGTTCATCGCGTACCTGTTCGGTGTCAACCTGGCGACGACGGTGGCGGTGCTGTTCGTGCTCGCGGTGACGGCGTTCATGGCGGCGCTGATCATGCTGCTGCGCGAGGTGTTTCTGGCGATCGCGATGCTCAAGTTTTCGCTGCCGCCAGACGTCAAGGCGTGAGCAGCTGACGCAGCCGCGCCGCGAACCCGCGCGGGTGCGCGACGTAGCCGGCGTGACCCCCCGGAGTCTCGGCGAGCGGCAGCTCGAGCGCGTCGGCGAGCGCCTGCGCGCACCCCCGAATCCACAGCCCCTTCGAGCTCGTGCCCGCGGCGACGACGAGGCGGTCTTTCGCCGCCGCGAGCGCGGGCAGGTCGGCGTGAAAGCGGCGCGCGGCGGGCGCGTCGTTCTCGAGAAAGAACTTCAGGTTCGCCATGCGCGACGGGTTCGCCGGAGGGA
>JAEUJP010000876.1 GCA_016793725.1 Myxococcaceae bacterium
GTCTTTCGATCTCGGCCCGTCTCGATCATCGTCACGCCGTTCTGCGGCTTGCGCGGCTCGGGCTCGACGGGCTTCACCGGCTCGGGCGCACGAGGCACCGGCTTCGGCTTGTTGTTCTTGGCGACCTGCTGAACCGGCGGCTGCGGCGGCTCAGCGACCGGCGGCGACGGCGCCACCGGCTCGGGAGGCAGCGGCACCTCGGGCGCAGGCTTCGGCTTCTCGGGCGGCGCCTCGATCACCAGCGGCCCATCTCCCGCCGGCTTCCACGTCATCAACGCGGCGATCGTCACGCCGAACGTCACCACTGCGAGCAACAGCGCCACCCATGGCAGCCGTGAACGCCGAGGCGCCGGCGACGGCTCGGGCGCCGCCAGCGCCGGCGTCGCCACCGCGCCCTGCTCCTTTCGCGTCGGCGTGTACAGCGCCCCGGGAGGCGCCACCGCCGGCGCCGGCGCCACCGCCCCCTCGAGCTCGGGCAAGAGCGCCCGCAGCGCCTCGGCCATCTCGCCCGCCGACTGATACCGGCGCCCCGGCTCTTTTTCGAGCGCCTTCAAGATGACCTGCTCGAGCGACGACGGCAGACCGGGCCGCAGCTTCGACGGCCACGGCGGCGCCGCCTGGAGCTGCTTCTGCAGCAGCGCCACGAGCGTCGGCGCCTCGAACGGCCGCTGCCCCGTCACGCACTCGAACAGCATCACGCCCGTCGCGTAGAGGTCGGTGCGGCCGTCGATCGCTTCGGCGTTCACCTGCTCGGGCGCCATGTAGTGCGGCGTGCCGATCAGCGCGCCGTCGGTCGACAGCTTCGGGTCGGGGCTCTGCAGCAGCTTCGCCACGCCGAAGTCGAGCACCTTCGCCCGCCCGCCCGGCGTCACCCGCACGTTCTCGGGCTTGAGGTCGCGGTGCACCACACCCTTCGCGTGCGCCGCGCCGACCGCCGCGAGCACGTCGATCATCAGCTGCGCCGCCGTCTTCAGCGCGAGCGGCCCGCCGTCGAACAGCAGGTCGCGCAGCGTCGCGCCCTCGACGTACTCCATCACGATGCACGGCGTGCCGTCGGGCAGCTCGTCGTGATCGATGATGCCCGCGATGTTCTCGTGGCCGATCGCCGCCACCGCGCGCGCCTCGTTCGCGAACCGCGCCACCGCGCCCGGGTCGCCCCGCGTCGTCGCGTTCAGCACCTTCACCGCCACGAAGTTGCCGAGCACCACGTGCACGCCGAGAAACACCTCGCCCATCGCGCCGCTGCCGAGCTTGCGCTCGAGGCGAAACTTGCCGACCAGGCGCCCTTCTCGCCCTCCCGACGGCAGCGTGTCGTTCATCGGCAAGACCTTGCCGAGCCGGCAATGATCGCCACCCGCATGAGGGGCCCCACGCGCTCAAACGTGCGACGGCTCTGGAGGGCGGGCACTGGCATGTCGGGTGCTCAAGGGGGCGCGGCGGTTCCCACTCATAACGGAGAAATCATGGTCAACGGTATCTGGCTGGCAGTACTGGGCATTTTGGCGGTTCCGAGCCTCGTTCTGGCGCGTCGCCCCGACGCCAAAGAGATGTTGGGCAAGCTCGCCCCCTACCAGGGGTGGATGGGCGCCGTGTCGGCGCTGTGGGGGGTGTGGGGCATCATCTCTGCGGTGCTGAACATCGGGTGGCTCACCGAGTGGCCCATCTACTGGGCGACCTGGCTGGCCGACTCGGTGCTGCTCGCTTCGCTCGGCCTCATTCTCGGCATCGGCGTGCTGAAGACGTTCATCAAGCAGCCGCAGGCGCAGGCGAAGCTCGATCAGACGCTCGCGAAGATCGCCCCGCACCAGGGCCGCCTCGGCCTCGCCGGTGTCGGCGTCGGCGCGTGGATGATCGTCGCCAGCATCGTCTTTCACTGATCGTCGGGCCCGAAGCCCAGCTTCTTGATGCCCAGCTGCTTCAGCTTGTGCGAGAGCGTTCGCACGGGAATCGAGAGCCTGCGCGCCGCCTCGGCACGGTTGCCGTTGGCGGCGCGCAGCGCTTCGAGCACCGCCTGCCGCTCGTAGCGCTGCACCCCTTCTTTCAAGTCGGCCGGCGCCGCATCAGGCGCCTTCGAAGCCGCCGGCAGGGCCACCTCGCCCGGCGCCTCGCGCACCCGGCGCGGCAGATCGCCCGGCTGCACCACCGAGCCCGCCGCCACCACCACCGCGTGCTCGATCGCGTTCTTCAGCTCACGAATGTTGCCCGGCCACGCATAGCTGAGCAGCAGCCTCATCGCCGCCGCGTCGAGCCCCTTCACCGCGCGCCCGTTCGCCGCGTTCGCCTGCGCCACGAACCGCTCGGCCAGCGGCCCCACCTCTTCGGGCCGCTCGCGCAGCGGCGGCAGCTCGAGCGTCATCGCGTTCAGCCGGTACAGCAGGTCTTCGCGAAACGTGCCGGCCTTCACCATCGCCTCGAGGTCGCGGTGCGTCGCCGCGATCACGCGCACGTCGACCGTGAGGTCTTTCGCGCCACCGACGCGCCGAATCTCTTTCGTCTCGAGCACCCGCAACAGCGCCGCCTGCGCCGTCGCCGAGAGCTCGCCCACCTCGTCGAGCAGCACCGTGCTGCCGTCGCCCTCTTCGAACACGCCGCGCGTCGACGCCACGGCGCCGGTGAACGCGCCCCGCTCGTGCCCGAACAGCACGCTCTCGACCAGCGTCGGAGCGATCGCGCCACAGTTGATCGACACCAGCCGCTGGCGCGCGCGCGGGCTCTTCTCGTGAATCGCGCGGGCCAGCACCTCTTTGCCGACGCCCGTCTCGCCGCGAATCAGCACGGGGATCATCGAGCTCGCGATGCGCTCGACCGTCGTGAACACCGCCTGCATCGCCGGGCTTGCCGACACCAGCGCCGTCGCCTGCGGCTTCGGCACGTCGCCGTGCATCGCGTCGCGCGCCGCCTCGAGCAGCGCCTCGGCCGAGCGGCCGTCGGTCGGGTACACCGCCACGCCGGCCAGCCCCTTCGACGCCACCAGGAACCGCGACGCGTCTTCTTTCGACGCCTCGGGCAGCAGCACCTCGAAGATGCCGTCGGCGTACAGCGCCAGCCGGTCGACCGAGCGCAGCCGCTCTTGCAGGGGCTTCAGCGGCCCCGCCCAGCGCAACATCATCACCGCGAACCCACGCCCGAACGTGCGCGCGCGCTCGACCTCGTCGTCGAGCGACGCCAGAAACTGGTCGTGCGTCGCGACGCCGTGCGCGGCCGCCGCCACCGGCACCAGCACGTGGAGCGACACCGTCACCGAGCCCAGCGTCACCTCGTCGCCCGGGCTCATCACCGCCTTCTCGACCGGAGCGCCGTTCAGCTTCGTGCCGTTCGTCGAGCCCAGGTCGGCGACCGTGACCGAGCCCGCCTCGGCGGTGAAGCTCGCGTGCCTGCGTGAGATGCTGTCGTCGGCGATCGAGATCTCGGCCGTCGGGTCGCGACCCAGCACGACCGCGCGGCCCTCGGTGAGCCGCACCACCCTCGACGCCTCGCCGTGAAACACGACCAGCGAGATCTGCGCGCCCGTGCCGCGCGACTGGCCCGCCCGGGCCACGCCTTCGACCGTGCCGAGGCGGTTCGTCGCGAGCTCGTTCTTTCCCGTCATGGCCTGGGCGACACACCTACAATCGAGTCATGGAAATCGTCCACATCTCTGGCATGGCCCTCATCACCACCGACGGGCGCAAGACGCGCGACCTGCTCACGAAGGTCATCGGCCTCGACCTGAAGCCGCCGAGCCCCGAAGACGAGTACGTCTTCAGCGACACGATTCCCGGCAGCAGACACTTCGGCGTCTGGCCGCTCTCGCAGGCCGCGCAGGCCTGCTTCGGCACCGCCGAGTGGCCGAAAGATCGCCGCGTGCCCCAGCTCACGCTCGAGCTCGAGGTGAAGAGCCCGGCCGCCGTCACCGACGCCGAACAGGAGCTGCGCGCCAAGGGCCACGAGCTCATTCACGCCACGCGCACCGAGCCGTGGGGCCAGACGGTCTGCCGGCTCCTCACCGCCGAGGGGGTCATTCTCGGCATCTCGTTCGCGCCCTGGCAGCACTGATTTTCCCCCGCGGCGCCCACAGAAACCTGAGGTTCTTGGCCCCGATGCGCGAGACAGTTCGCAGGGTTGGCTCATGGTCCACCGCTTGCGAAGGGCCCCGGCATGATGACGAAACGACTCGTCCCCGTCCTGCTTCTCTCTGCCGCCTGCGGTGCCATCGACCTGCCGTGCGGCGTGCCCCAGCAGGTCGACGTCGCGGTCTCGGCCATCACGCTCGGAGACGACTGTGGCAGCAGCGCGCTCACGCCGCCGCAGAACGAGAGCGACGGGGCCCGCTTCGCCGACTGCGCGGCGGCGAACTGCGGCATCTGCCGCGCCTCGAGCGTTCAGCTCGACATCGTCTCGCAGCAGCACACGACGGCGAAGTTCACGGTCATCGAGGTGTACCTCTTCGACGCCGACACCCACGCGCTCGTCGACACGCTCAAGCCCTCGGCCCCGACGAAGTGGGACGGCTCGAGCTACCTCGCGTGGGACGAGAACGTGCCTTCGCTCACGAACCTGAAGGCGAAGTACACGCTCACCGCTCCGAAGCGCAGCGGCGCTGCGGGCCTGTGGGCCCCCTCGAAGCCGTTCAAGACCCAGGTCGTGGTGGAGGTCGACGGCCAGCGTCGTACGCTGAGCGGCCCCGACGCCTACTTCGAGCCCGAGGTCGCGACCTGATTCTTCGTTTCAGCCTGGCGCTGCTCGTCGTTGGCAGCGCCGCCTGTCGAAGAGAAGTCACCGAGCGCGATCGCTACCTGAACGATCGCGCTTTTCGCCGGCAGGTGCTCGAAGCGTCGCTGGCGAACCCCAAGAACACGTACTCGCAGCAACGCCTCGGCGCCTACGCGCTCGAGCGCGGCGGGTGGGATGCCCTGCCCGAGTGGAACCCCGGCACCGCCCGCGTTGGCCGCGGCGAGCCCGTGCCGAAGACGCCGTTCTGGGACGGCAAGCTCCCGCAAGACGACGCCGCCTGGGTCGCCCTCGGCCGCCGCGTCTTCTTCGACTACCCGCTCCGCTCAGAGCCGCTCGCTGAGTACGCGCTGACCCACGAGGCGCTCGCCGCCGCCTCGGGCCTGCAGCGCGACGCCGAGGGCAGCTGGCCCGGCCTCACCGCCTTCGTCGACGTCGACGGGCGCCAGCGCGTCGGCATCACCTGCGCGCTGTGCCACAGCGAGGTCATCGACGGCGTCACCGTCGCCGGCTTCGCCCGCCGCCAGTTCGACTACGGCAGGCTGCGCCTCGCGTACCACGACGACACCGGCGCGCCGGTCGACCCCGATCTCGTGCGCCGCATGCGCTACTGGGGCCCCGGCCGCGCCGACGTCACCGAAGACCTCGACGAAGACCCCGTCGCCATTCCCGACCTGTGGGGCCTCAAAGACCAGACCGAGCTCACCCAGGCCGGCACCATTCGCCACGTGAGCCCGACGGCGCTGGCGATTCGGCAAGAGACGCAGCTCTTGCACTCGAACCACGAGCGCGTTCGCCCGCCGCGAGCGCTCGCCTGGGCGCTCGCGATGTACCTCTACGCGCTGAAGCCGCCGCCGGTCGCCGCCCCCGTCG
>JAEUJP010000931.1 GCA_016793725.1 Myxococcaceae bacterium
CTCGAGCAACGACTTCGAGTGGTCGCCCTTCGCCTTCTGCTTGAGCCACTTCGACGCGAGCATCGGGGTGAGGGTGAACGACACGAACAGCGACACCGCGATCGCGAACGACATCGTGATGCCGAAGCTCGCGAGAAACCGGCCGGGGATGCCGGCGACGAACGCGATGGGCAAGAACACCGCGATGAGCGAAAGCGTCGTCGCGAGCACGGCCGTGCCGATCTCTTTCGTGCCTTCGATGGCTGCGGTCTGGGGGTCGACGCCCTTCTCTTCGACGTGCTTGAAGATGATCTCGAGCACGACGATGGCGTCGTCGATGACGATGCCGACGGCGAGCGCCAGCGCGAGCAGCGTGATGCTGTTCAGTGTGTAGCCCTGGAACTTCATCAGCGCGAACGTGCCGATGATGGAGGTCGGAATCGCGACGGCCGCGATGACCGTCGACCGCACGTTGCCGAGGAACACGAGCACGATGAGGGCCGCGAGCAGCGCGCCGATGATGAGGTGCTCGACGACGGCCTTCGTGCCCGTGCGAACGACCTGCGAGCCGTCGCGCTGCACGTCGAGCGAGTAGCCCGGCGGCAGCTCTTTCTGCAGCTCGGTGATGCGCTCGCGCACCGCATCGACGACGGCGACCGTGTTCGTGCCCGACTGCTTGCGCAGCGCGAGCAGCACCGTCGGAGCCCCATTCCACTGGGCGCTCGTCTCGACGTCGGCCACCGTGTCGCGAACCTCGGCGAGCTCGTCGAGGCGCACCGCGCGGCCGGCCTGCTCGCGCACGATGATGCCCCTCAGCTCGTCGACCGACTCGACCCGGCCGTTCACCTTCACCGTGAGAAAGTCGCGGCTCGTGTCGACGCGGCCACCCGGCAGCGTCATGTTCTGCGCGCTGATGGCACCGGCGACCTCGACCGGCGAGATGCCGAGCGCCTTCAGCTTCACGGGGTCGACCTGCACGTCGATCTGGCGCTTGCGGCCGCCGATCAGCACGACCTGGCCGACGCCGCCGATGCTCTCGAGCCGCCGCCGCACCACGCGGTCGGCGAGGTCGGTGATCTCGCGCACGTCTTTGTCTTTGCCGTTCAGCGCGATGAACAGAATCGGCACCGAGTCGGGGTCGAACTTCATGACCACCGGCGGGTCGATGCCCTTCGGCAGCTCGGCGAGCACCGTGTTCACCTTCTGCTGCACCTCTTGCGCCGCGACGTCGACGTTCTTCTCGAGCACGAACTGCACGAGCACCTGGCTGAAGCCTTCGCTCGAGTTCGACCGCAGCTCGTCGACCCCGCTGATGGTGTTCACCGCACCTTCGATCTTGTCGGAGATGCTCGTCTCGATGTCGCCAGGCGAGGCGCCCGGCAGCACCGTGCTGACGACGATGACGGGGAAGTCGATCTTGGGGAACTGGTCGACGCCGAGCTGCGTGACGAACACGCCGCCGACGACAATCGTGACCAGGGTGAGCACCGCCGCGAACACGGGGCGCCGAACACACAGCTCTGCAAGCCATTGCATGGTGGTAGTTCCGTTCGAGGGCTACTGAAGAATTGACGAGCCGTCGCGCAAGCCGGGTGGCGGCTTCACGATGACCTTGCTGCCGGCCTGAAGAGGCTCGAGCACCGCGACGCGACCTTCTTTTTCGACGCCGGTGCGCACGACCATCTCGTACGCCTGGCCTTCCCGGGCGAGGAACATGCGCTTCACCGTGCCTTCGGTCTTGATGGCCTCGAGCGGCACCGTCGGCTGCTCTTCTTCACCCGTCTCGAGCAGCACCGTGGCGAACATGCCGGGCTTGAGCGCCTGGTCTTTGTTCGCCGCCGAGGCTTCGATGATGAGGTCGCGCGTGCCCGGGCGCAGCGCCGGCGACACGAACTTCACCGTCGCGGGGAAGGTGCGCTCGCCGTAAGCGGTGACCGTGAGGTTGAGCGTCTGGCCGGTCGACACCTGCGCGACCGCACGCTCGGGCACGCTGATGCTGACGCGCACCGGGTCGATGCTGAAGATGCTCGCGACCTTCGAGGCCGGCTGCACGTACTCGCCGACGTTCACGTAGCGCTCGCCCACGATGCCGTCGATCGGCGCACGAATGATGGTGTCGCCCGCGAGCTTGCCCGCGAGGTCGGCGTTCGCGCGCGCGGCGTTCGCCTGAAACAGCTGCGCCGTGCAGGCGGCCTTCTGGCGGTCGTACTCGGCCTGCGCCATCGCCCCCTGCTTGAAGAGCGTGTCGGCGCGGTCGCAGTCTTGCTTCGCGGCGCTGACCTGCGTCTCGGCGGCCTGCGACTGCGCGTTTGCGGCGGCGGCCTGAAAGCCGGCGGCCTTGCTGTCGACGATGGCGAGCACCTGGCTGGCCTTCACCGGCATGCCGCGCTCGACGTAGGTGGTGGCGACGCGGCCGGCGACGTTCGCGGCGACCTCGCTCTGCTTGTCGGCCATGACGCTACCGGTGAGCGTGAGAAAGCGCGGCATCTTCTCGTGCTGTACCTCGGCGGTGGCGACCTTCACGGCCGGCAGCGCGGTCTCTTTCGGCTTCGCGGCGGCCGGGTCTTCGGGTTTCTTGCAAGCGGCGACGACGAGCAGCAGCGCGATGGTGAGTTGGGCTTTCATTGCGGTCTCTTCTTGTTGGGGGCGACGCCCCGGGAGATGAGCTTCGAGATGGTCTTGGAGTAGCCGTCGAGGCTCGGTGACGGCCCGCCGACGAGCTTCGACATGTGTCGAATCATGATGGGCATCTGGCCGGCGCCGAAGACGGCCATCGCGAGGTGTTCTGAATTCGGGACGTCGGCCAGGCCCAGCTTTTTCGCCTGGTCGAGCCACGCCGTGAGGAGCTTCGTGGCTTCGCGTAAGGGCCCCTTGCCGAACAGATCTTTCAGCTGCTCCTTCGGAATTCCGCTCTCGCGCAACGCCGCCATGCAGGGCCAACATTCGTCGACGAATCGCATGTGTGCGTCGATGATGGCGTGAAGTTGTGTGTCGAAAGGTTGAGCAACATCTGGGCCGGCCTTCAGCAGCCCGACGAAGTCGGGGTGCTCGGGGAACTTGAGGGCCTGAATCAGCAGCGCATTTCGGCTGCCGAACCGCTTGAAGAGGGCAGGCGCGGTGACGCCGAGGCGCTCGGCGATGAGGTCGAGCGAGACCTGGGGCCCCTGCTCGAGCACGCCCTTGCGCACGGCGGCAGTGATCTCTTCGTCTGAGACGAGGCGGGGGCGGGGCATGGCGCGGGAAAGTTAGTAAGCAGTGACTAACTTATGCGCAAGCCGAAAGGCAACGGGTGCACGCTGACCATGAGACGTAGCGACATGTCACGAACGTGGCGCCTGACCGCGAAGTGCTCTGAATTTCGGCGCCGAGCGAGCGCCGCAAGTAGCCGCGCTTCACGCGAACATCAAAGTTGATCAGCGCGGGTGATGGCGCCGCTGACTTCTGCGGCTACACCCCGCGCGGCAGCTTCGACCCGCCCTGGGGCGCCAGGCGGTCGATGAGCGTCTCGGTGAGCAGGTACCAGAACTGAACCTCACCGAAGCTGATGATGTCGCCGTCATGGAGACCGGCCTCGCCCATCAGCTTCGACCCGGCGTTGATGTACGTGCCGTTGGTCGAGCCCAGGTCTTGAAGTGAAGCGCGGTTGTGCTCGGCGACCCAGCGAAGGGTCGCGTGCCGCTTCGAGACCGACGCGTGGTTGATGACGAGGTCGCAGTCGGGCTGGCGGCCGACCGACAATTCGTCGACGCCCTGCAGGGGCGGCAGGGTCGCGACGGACAAAGTGTCGAACTGGAAGACGAGCGAGAGGGTGCCCGACGAGACGGCGTCGACCTTGAGCAGGCCAGTGGGCTCGGGCTCGCCCCAGGGGTTCGTCGGGTCCTCGGGGCCGGCAGACAGGGGCAGCTTCTCGGTGACTTCGGCCTTGGGCGGCCTCTGAACGAGCACGAACGGGCCGAGCTGCTTGCGCAGGGCGGCGGGCTTCAGCGCCTTGCTCAGCTTCTTCAGCTCTTCGACGGTGAACACGAGGGTGCAGGCTATGCCGAAAACCGGCCCGGCGCTGGTTCCCGTGGTAGCACGGGCACCGACACATGGTGCTCGAAGCGGTGCTGCTCGCGTTGATGGGAGCCGACGTCCGAGATCTTTCGCTCGACGAGCTGCTCGACACTCCGATCGCCGTGGCGTCGAAGGCGCAGGCCCGCACGGCGCGCGAGGCGCCGGGCATCGTGACGGCGATGACGCGCGAAGAGATTCACGCGAGCGGCGCGAGAGACCTGCTCGAGGTGCTGCAGCTCATCCCGGGTTTTTCCTTTCACACCGACGTCGAGGGCGTGGTGGGGGCGGGCTTTCGGGGCATGTGGGGCCACGAGGGCAAGGTGCTGCTCATCGTCGACGGCATCGAGATGAACGAGCTGCTCTACTCGACGGTGCCGCTGGGCGGCCGCTTCCCCGTGCAGATCATCGAGCGCGTCGAGGTGATTCGGGGGCCGGGCTCGGCGGTGTACGGCGGCAACGCCGAGCTCGCGGTCATCAACGTCATCACCAAGAGCGGCAGAGACCTGATGGGCGCCTCGATCGGGGCGCGCTACGCGCACAGCCACGCGGGCTTCTACGACGCGGCGGGCGGGCTCTCGGCGGGCTGGGCCTTCGAGAACGGGCTCGACCTCTCGGCGAACCTGGCGCTGGGGCAGCTGCGCCGCGGCCACGGCACGTACGAGGGCTATGACGGCAGAACGTACGACGTCGGGCAGGAGCAGAAGCTCGAGCCGCTGCTCGTCGACCTGAGCATGAAGTTCAAGGGCGCGTCGGTGAAGTTCGTGCTCGACGACTACAAGGTGGCGGCGCGCGACGGCTACGGGCTCGCGTCAGACACGACGCCGGTGATGCGCTTTCGCACGTACGCGGCCGACGTGCGGTACCGGCTCGCGAAGTGGGAGTCGGTGGTGCCGACGGTCTACGCGCAGTGGCGCCTGCAGCAGCCGTGGGAGGTGACGGACACGTCGAGCGACCTCTTCTATTCGAAGACGGCGCAGCGGGTGAAAGGCGGGGCGTCGGTGGCGTGGACTCCGCTCGACAACCTCGAGCTCTTGGGCGGGGCCGAGGTGTACGGCGACTTCGCGGCGCTGAACGACCCCACCATCACGGGCACACAGACCGACTTTCAGGGCGCGCAGACGGTGAGCTACGCGAACGTCGCGGCGTACGTGCAGGGCCAGCTCGACAACCCGTACGTGAACGTGTCGGTCGGCGGCCGCTACGAGTGGAACAGCGCGGTCGGCTCGAACTTCGCGCCGCGCATCGCGCTGTCGAAGCGCATCGAGCGGCTTCACCTGAAGGCGCTGTACTCGGGCGCGTTTCGTTCGCCGGGCATCGAGAACCTGAACCTGAACCCGGCCATCGCAGCCGAGCACACGCAGGTGGCCGAGGCCGAGGTGGGGCTGCAGCTGTCTGACCTCTTCTATGGCAGCGTGAACGCCTTCTACATGCGGCTCGAGAACCCGATCGTCTACGGCATCGACCCGGCGACGGCGTCAGAGCGCTACGTGAACGACGGCGCGTTCGCGACGGGTGGGTACGAGCTCGACCTGCAGCTGCGCGGCAAGCGCGGGTTCATGCGCGGCACGTACTCGCTGGCGCTGCCGGCCGAGAACAACGTCGAGACGTACCAGGTGCGCGGGCGCCCCGACGCGATACTCGGGTTCGCAGCGCACAAGGTGACGCTGAGCGGGCTGTGGCGCATCGGCAAGGGGCTGCAGCTCGGCGGGAGCGCCGTCTACCTCTCGAGCCGCTACGGGTACCTGAGGCCGGGCGGGGTCGACGCCGACGGGAACCCGGTCGGGGCGCTGGGGCAGCACCCCGAGACGCTGACGATGAACCTCTGGGTGGGCTACGAGAACCTCGGGCTGAACGGGCTCAGCCTGTCGGCGGGGGTCGACAACCTGTTCAACGCGCCGGTGGCGTACCTGCAGCCGTACGATGGCGGGCACGCTCCGCTGCCGGGCGGAGCGCGGGCCTTCTACCTGCGCCTCTCTTACGCGTGGAAGTACGACCGGTGAGGGGCGTGGCGCTGCTGGTGGTGTTGCTCGCCGCGGAGGAGGTACCTCCGAAGCTGGCGTTGATGGTGATGCTGAAGGTTGCGACCTACGACGCACACTTCGCCGAGCGGGGCAGCGGCGACTTCGTGGTGCTGGTGCCGTACGCGAAAGGTGGCGAAGACAAGGCGGCCGAGCTGGTGGGGGTGGCGAAGGGGCTCGAGCTCAAGTCGATCAACGAGCGGCCGCTGAAGTTCGTGGCGGTGGCGTCGGGCGAGCTGGGCGGGGGTACGCGGGCGTCGGCGGTGCTGCTGCACGCGGGCTTCCCCGAAGACGTGGCGAGAGAGGTGCTGGGCGCGGCGACGAAGGCGCGGCTGTACTCGCTGGCGCTCGACGAGGCGCTGGTGAAGCAGGGCGCGATGTTGTCGGTGGGGAGCAACGCGGGCAGGCCGCAGGTGGTGCTGAACGTCACGACCGCGCGGGTGATCGGCGCCGAGATGGGGCCGTCGGTGCTGAAGGTCGCGAAGACGTACCACTGACGCAACGTTGGTGGGCGCCGAGCGAAAATCGCTCGTGGCCCTTTCGCTCGCCATGCTGTCGGCCGTGCGCATGATGCGCTGGGCTTCTGGTCGCTGCGCTGCCGTTTCCGCGCCAGAGGCTCGGGTGACTGTCTCTCTCGTTCGAACCCCAACGAGGAGACTCACGTCATGGTACCGCCCATCACGGCCGTAGCGGTCGCACCGATTCCCCAAAGCTGGCGCATCGAGCCCGAGCCGCCGCCCGAGCCGAAGGTGTCGTTCGCCGACGTGCTGCTGCGCGAGGTGCGGAGCTTCGAAGCGGGCGAAGCGAAGGTGGACGGGCTGGTGAAGAAGGCGATGGCGAACGCGTACTCGCCGGGCGAGCTGCTCGCGATGCAGGTGGTGGTGCACCGCTACTCGCTGCAGCTCGAGCTCTTGTCGAAGGCGCTTCAGCAGGTGGTGAGCGGTCTGCGCGACGTGTTGCGCACGCAGGTCTAGTGCACCTGGGCCGGCTTCACGCGGTTGAAGCTGCCGTCGCAACGACGTCGCGAGACGTTACCGGAGTGGACCGTGACAGAGGCTGCGACGAGCGCGTAACCGACCGTTTCGACGGGCCAAAGCTCTGGCGTGCGGCGTGCTTCGACACCAACTCCATGAGCCGAGTCGATGCCAAGTTCGTCGCCCAGTACAAGAAGGCCTACGCCGACGGGAAGATCTCTGACACCGAGGCCAAGCAGCTCGCGAAGAGCGCTGACGGCAACAAGGGGCGCGAGGCGCACCTTCGCGACCACCTGCGGCAAGACAAGTTCGAAGGCGCGGCGGGGCGCCAGGCGGTCGAGAAGGCCGTGGGCGGCGACGCGCGGCGCGCGTCGGGCTACGTCGGGCAGCAGGTCGGCAAGCTGACGACCGGCCAAGACGTGACGGTGACGCGCGAGCTCGGCGACCCGAAGGGCTACACGAACGCGAACGACGCGTACGCGGCGGCGCAGTCGACGAACAGAGACGCGGCGGTCATCTTCGGCACCGACAAGCGCTGGCACGCGGTCGAGGTCGATGCGCACGGCGGCTCGCTCGCGAACGCGTACCCAAGCCTCGTCGACGCGCAGGCGCTGGTCAGCGTGTTCGTCTCGGCGCCGACGGCGTCGAAGGTGGTGCCCACCTCGTCGAACACGTTCGCGGTCGACGTGAACCCGCCGGCGAAAGACCAGAAGGCGGCGGCGATGGCGGTCTTCGGCAAAGAGTCGGTGCCCGAGGGGTTCGAGCTGAAGCGGCTCGGCAACAAATGGGAGGTTCACATTCCCACGAAGTCGGCGGCCTCGTGGCCGAACCACGTGAAGTGGGACAGGTACCAGGCCGAGGTGAAGCCGTCGGTGCAGCAGCAGCTGTACGCGAACGCTGAGGCGAAGTTCAACGTGCCGAAGCCGGGCATCGCGCCGAAAGAGCTCGCGTCGCCCGACGCCGCGGAAATCGAGAAGACGAAGCAGGTGAAGGTCACCGGCTGGAGCTCGGGCACGACGCTCGCCGAGACGATGGCCGGCACCAAGAGCATCGACGTCGGCGTCTACGACATCACCACGGCGAAGCCGATGACGCAGCGCGAGGCGAACGAGTTCTTCTACGGGCAGAAGAACACGCCGAAGGCGAACGGGCTCGAGCCGATGCCGAAGGGCTCGAAGGGGCCGTGGAGCCAGTGGCGCATCATGGTGCCGCACGAGAGCCACACGCCGAACGGCATCATCGACGGCACCGAGAAGCGGGGGCCGAGCCTGCCGATGCGGCTGCACCTGTTGAACTCGGCCTCGCGCGAGACGCGCCAGGTGCCGGAGTGGATCGGCGCGAAGACGGCCGACGCGATCAAGAACAAGCAGCTGCCGCCGAAGGGCGTCGAGGTCTCGCACCCGAAGCCGGGCATCTCGACGTGGAAAGAGGGCAACGGCGTCTTCTGGTTCAACGACAAGACGGGCCAGGTGCAGGGCTTCGAGCGGAAGCCGGGCAACGGCGTCGGCACGAAGATGTGGAACAACTGGAACGAGCACTACATCATGAAGCAGGGGCTCGCCCCCGACGTGGCGGCCGAGAAGACGGTGAAAGACATGGCCGACACGAACAAGCAGATGTTGATGGCGTTCGCGCAGGCGATGGCCGCGGGCCGCGCGCCCGAGCGCGGGCTGTTCGAGCTCGGCGTGAAGGCCGTCGACGTCACCGGCAAGTGGGGCCTGCACGACCAACCGACGGGCGTCGATGACGTCTGGCAGAAGGCGCGCGAGATGGAAGCGAAGCGGGCGCAGAAATGACGCGCGCGCGAGCGCTGACGCCCGTCGTCGTCGGCGTTGCACGTGAGAAAATTTCTCATCACCGAAAACGCACCAGAACGACTGTCCGTCGTCTGCGAGTTGGAGGGGCGCCCAGGTGAGGAGGAGCTCTGCTCACGGTCTGCGTGTCGGCAGCTCGGCGAGCCCCTGCGCGCTCACACCGTCAGGTTCGTGATGCGCGTGGTGTTGTACTGCGCGGGCCCGAGGCTCGTGCGCATGTCGCCGAAGAGGTTGAGAATGGCGACGAGCAGGTTGTTGTGTGAGAGATCGTTGCCGTAGCGCAGCCAGCGGCCGCCGCGCAGACCGCCGCCGCCGCCGGCGAGCAAGAAGGGCATGTTGCGCTTGTCGTGGCTCGGCGGGTCTTGCAGCTCGCTGCCGAAGAAGACGACCGACTCGTCGAGCAGCGTGCGGCCGGGCGCCATCTCGATGCCCTTCATCTTGTTCAGCAGGTACGCGTGCTGGCGGTGGTACCAGGTGTAGACCTGCGTGAGCTGCACCGGCTGAAAGCCGCCGTCGTGCTCGTAGAAGTGCAGGTGCTCGTTCAAGCCCAGCCACGGGTAGGTGTGCTTGGCCTCGGTGTCCGTCCACTGGAAGTGGCCGACGGCGGTGAGGTCGCACGCGAACGCCATGACCATCATGTCCATCATGAAGGTGCCGACGGCCGGTATCTGCTGGTCGGTCGTGAGGCTCATCGTCGTGCCGAGGCCCGGGTTGTAGCCCGCCGTGTCGACGCGGGCCGGGGCGACGCACGTCGGCACCACGGGCGGGAGCTGGTCGAGCCGCGTCTCGAGCCGGCGAATTTCAGTCAGGTGCTGATCGAGCCGCCGCTTGTCGTCGACGCCGAGCTGGTTCGAGAGCGCCGCGTAGCGCTTGTCGGTGTAGTCGAGCACCGACTTCTTGCGGTCGCGCTTCGCCTGCTCCGCGTTGGTGGGGTTGAGCGAGCCGAAACACTCGGTCCAGATCGCCTGGGGGTCGAGGCGCGGGGCGATGGGGTCGAACGTCGCGTTGTCGGCGTACGTGCAGCAGTTCTGCGGGCCGAGCCGGCTGTTCGAGTTGCCGGTCGCCCAGCGCACCGCCATCTGCAGGCTGCTGATGCGCTTCTTGTCTTTCGAGATGCGCGTCGCGATGAGCTGGTCGATCGACGGGCCCGCCGCGTACCGGTTCGGGTTCGCGTCTTGCTCGGTGCCCGTCAGCCACGCGATGTTGCCGCCCTGGTGCTGCTCACCACGCGCGCTCAGCATCGCGAGCCCGTCGAGAATGAGCACCTTGTCGAGGTGCGGCTGCAGCGGCGCGAGAATCGTGCTCAGCACCGGCGCCGACGTCGAGCCCGTCGGGCGCCAGTTCGCCATCACGGTGCCGCCCGGCGTGTAGACCGACAGAAACCGCTGCGCGAACTGCGACGTCGTCTGCGCGGCCGCTGGCGCCGGGCGCATCGCCTCGAGCCACGGCAGGGCGATGGCGATGGTGCCGGCTCCGCGAATGACGTCACGACGGCTGAGTGAGAGCTTGGCCATGGTCGAGGTCACTCCGTCGGGCGGTACAAGAAGCTGTCGGCGGTGGTCATGCTCAAGAGCAGCTCGCGCATGTCGTAGCCCGAGGCCTTGAACGCGTCGGCGGCCTTTCGCTTCGCGCAGGCGTCGGCGGCTTTGAGCGAGCGGCCGCCCGAGAAGCTGAGCCACGTGGTCGCGAAGCACGATTGCGCTTCGGCGTGGGTGGCGAGGCCGCGCGCGAGGCTCAAGGGGCCGTCGACCTGAATCGGGGCGCCGCGCGGCGCCGGGTTCGGCAGCGCGCCGCTCGCGTCGATGGTGTGACCGTTCTCTTGGTCTCGCCACAGGCCGACCGAGTCGTAGTTCTCGAACGCGAGGCCGATGGCGTCGATCTCTTTGTGGCAGTTCGCGCACACCGGCTGCTTCTCGTGCGCCTCGAGGCGGCCGCGCGCGGTCGGCGCCGAGGTGAGGTCGATGACGCCGACGTCGACCGCCGGAGCGTGCAGGTCATGACAGAGCAGGTTGCGCAGCACGAACACGCCGCGCGCGACCGGCGAGCTCGGGTTCGAGGGGCAGGGCCCGGCCTGCACCGCGGCCTGCGTCATCACGCCGAGCCGCTTCGTCGGGTCGACGTTCACCTTCTGGAAGGCCGAACCGGTGATGCCGGTCATGCCGTAGAACTCGGCGAGCGGGCCGTTCACGAACGTGTATTGGGCGGTGAGCACGCCGGGCCACGTCTTGCTGCCGCTGAAGAGCTCGTACTCGATGAGGCGCTGGGTCTCTTCGCGCATCGCGGCGCCGACCGTCGCGTTGTACATGGGAAACGCGCTGCGGGTGAGCGCGCCCACCGACGAGATGGGCAGGAAGTTGTCGAAGAAGTAGCGCAGCATCTCGCGCGACTGCGAGTGGTCGAGCAGGCGCTCGGCCTGCGCACGCACGCCGGCGGGCGTGTCGAGCTGACCGTCGCGCGCGGCGGCGAGCAGCACGTCGTCGGGCGCGCTGCCCCAGAACATGTACGAGAGGCGGGTCGCCAGCTCATAGCCGGTGAGGCGCTTCACGTTCGGGTGCGCGAGGTCGGTGACCCCGAGCTCGGGGCGGTAGAGAAACTCGGGCGCCTGAATCATCGCCTCGAGCACGGTCGCGAGCGTCTCGGGGTACGTCGAGGTCGGGCGAACCGCGGTGGCGAGGGCGAGCAGGTCGTCGACCTCGGGGCCGGCGAGCGGGCGGCGCCAGAGCTTCTGGCCGAGGCGCTCGACGATGCGGCGCGTGCACGCGGCCTCGGCGTTCGCGGTGACGTTGCGCGTGCAGGTGTCGAGGCGCTCGAGCTGCGCGGCGCTCGCCGTCGCGCGGGCCGCGATGCCCTCGGCGGCGGCGCTGTACTGCTGGGCGAGCAGCTCGCTGGTGGCGATGGTGTCGGCGTCGTTGCCGAAGCCGTTGCCGCGCTGCTCGGGCTCGAGGCTGTTCGCGGGCAGCGTGGTGTCGCCGAGCACGTCGCGAATGGTGTTGTTGTACTCGAAGCGCGTGAGCCGGCGCAGCGGCGAGCGGCCGGGCTGCACCGTCTGGTCGACGCACGGGTTCACCTCGGGCGTCGGCGGCATGTCGATGGGGTCGTTGGGGTCGACGCCGACGCGCCCCTTGCCGCTGATCACCTCGCCCGTGCAGGCCACGAGCGTGGCCGCGAGCAGGCCGATGAGGGGGCGGGTGAACATCGCGCGCGTGCGGTGCAACGCACGGGCCCTTCGCATGCGCGGCGTAAGGCGCTGGAAACACGTGGGAAATGTCGGCCCGCCGGCATGATGGTGTGGGGTCGCGTACCCAGGGTGGCCGGAACCTGCGATCACACCAGTTCACAGGGTGTGGGCCACTGCTCGGCTTCATGCCGCGTCGATGCCGGTTCGTGAGGGGTCGAAGCGGGTCAGCGCCGCGCACGAGCGGGCCACGTCACGAACGGCCCGCGGCGTTCTCGACGCGATGGCTCCAGAGGCTCGGGCGCGAGCGCTGGCGCTTCGAGACCCGCTTCCGCCGCGTCGGTGCGCGCGCTCGGGCTCTTCGGTTCTGCTAAAAAAGGCGCCGGTCTGCCCGACGCGACGGCGCACTGGCGGCGAAGACGACGAGCGCGTGCGAGCGTGGGGACAAAATCGTTCGACGTTTCAGGCCGTAGGCGTTCGACACACCCGACGTCACAGCTTCACGGGCGACGGGCGGGGCGAGATGAACGCCGACTCGCGCGCCGCAGATGCCGTCTCGGCGCGCGTGATGGAGCCCAGGATGTTGGCGAGCCGCTTCAGTGCGTCGTCGCGCTCGGGGCCCGGGCGGCCGGCCGGGCCGGCGAGGTTGTTCAGCTCGCGCATCACGGTGGTGCGGGCCTCGTACAGCGACTGCAGGCCGGGGTCGCTCGACGTCGGTGCGCCCAGCTTGCGGTCGTAGTCGTTCTCGATGTTGAGCAGCCGCTCTTGCGCGTCTCGGCGCTCGGCGGGGCTGTTCGCGTAGTTGTTCGCTTCGTTCAGCACCGTCTGGCGCGCTTCCCGCAGGGTGTCGCGCAGCCCGTTGGCGCGGGGCGGGGTGGCCGGCGCCGAGGCCGGGCGAAGGGACGCGAGCTTCGAGGCGAGGTCGCTCTTGGTGCCTTTGATCATGCGCGTCAGACGCACGCCGCGGCGAAGGTCGCGCGCGCTCGTGGCGATTTCTGGCGGCGGGCCGGCTCAGAGCGTCAGCACCTGCCCGAACGCCTCACGGTACTGCGCGGCCACGGTGCCCGCGCTCTTCGCGTTGATGCAGACGACGAGACAGTCGTGCGCGTGCTTGTGCTTCGAGATGTCTTGCGGCGCCGCCACCGTGTGGCCGAGCCGCTCGAGCCCCTGCTTGCGCGGGTTCGCGTCGTAGATGCCCGCCACCTTCGGCACGAACGCGTTCGCGAGCGCCGCATAGAAGCCCGCGCCGTAGAGAAAGACGCGGCGCGCCGGGTCGACACGCGTCGGCAGGTGCTGCAGGCGCTCGAGCGTTTCGAGCAGCGGCTGCGCCGCCTCGCGGTTCGCCTCGACCAGCTGTGGCCGCGGCATGAGGGGTATCACCTCGCCCGCCCGCGCCGTCACCGCCAGCGTGCCCGCAGTCGCCACGTCGACCGAGACGCGCTCGAGCCCCGCCGCGCCGAGCACCGCGTCGAGCGTCTCGATGCTGAAGTGGTGCGCGTGGTCTGCGCACGCCAGGTCGCCCAGGTTCGTCTTCCACGCCGGCAGCATGATGAACACCGTGCCGCCCGGCGCGAGCCGTTGACGCAGCGCCTTCAGCGACTGCAGCGGGTTCGTGTCGTGCTCGAGCACGAAGAACGTGCAGATGACATCGAACGGCCCTTCGGGAATCGAGCCCACGCTCATGCGGCCCTTGCCGAGCAGCGACTCGGCGAACGCCGCGTAGCGCTCGCCCAGGTCGCACGCCCACGTGCGCTTGAAGCCGTCGCGCACCAGCCGGTTCAAGATTCGCCCGCGCCCGCAGCCGAACTCGAGCACGCGCGCCGCGCCGTGCAGCGCGTCGCCCGCCATGCGGCGGAACACCGCGTAGTCGTAGTCGGTGCGGAACACCGTCTTGCCTTCGGGCGTGACCACCAGCTCGTCGAGCCCGCCGTCGGTCAAGGTCGCGTCGTAGTCGCGCGTGTAGTGCGCGTGCCAGTCGACGTCGGCCTCGGTGAACACGTGCGCGCACGTGCCGCACAACCTCAGCCGGCTCTCGCCGTCGAGCGCCTTGCTCTCTGACGTGATGCTCGCCGGCAGCTCGGCCAGCGTCTCGGCGTCGCCGCCACAGAGCGGGCACGCGCTCACGGCAGCACCTTGTCGGGGTGCGCCTTCGTGAAGTCGCCTCCGTCTTGCCAGCCGCCCACCCAGTCGTTGCCGACGCCCGTGGGCTCGGTCATGTCGAAGAAGCGCACCTGCGCCGTGACGCGCGAGAGGCCGTCGCTCTTGTTCCAGCCCGACTGGTGCAGCGTCATGAAGTCGATGAACACCACCTCACACGCCTCGGTCTCGTGCTCCATCACCGGGTACTTCTCGAGCAGGCCCTCGACGTTCGGAATCGTGAAGGTCTGCGTGTAGTCTTTCGCCTTGTTCATCGGGTCGCCGCACTGCACGGGCAAGAGGCCCTCGCGGTGGCTGCCCTTCGCGATGCGCACCGGCCCCATGTCGTGCGTGACGCGCACGAGCGAGAACCACGCGACCAGGCCGCGCATGGAGCTCATCTGAGAGTGGTATTCCTGGTGCCACTGGCTGCGCCACTTGTCTTCGCCCGGCAGGTCGAGGCGAATGCCCGCGCCGCGGAAGGCGACTCCGAGGGTGTCTGTGCCGATGAGGGTCTTCGCCGTCTGGGCGAGGCGCTCACTGCCGACGAGCGCCCAGAACGCGTGCAGCTTGCGAATCGCGTCGTAGACCCTGCCGAGCTGGCGGCGGTCTTTTTTCGCGAGGTCGTTGATGCGCTCGTGAACGGTCGCGCCCCGCGCGCCCTTGACGGCGAGCAGCGTGTTGATGCCGGTGATGACGGCCTCGCGCTGGGTCTCGGTGAAGAGGCCTCGGATCTTCACGTAGCCATCGCGCTTGAACGCGGCGAGGTCTTCGTTGCCGGCGAGCTTGAGCGCGGCCGTCATTGCAGCGCCTCGATCAGCGGCTCGAGGTGCGACGTCATCGGCCGCTCTTTGAACCGCTCGTGAAAGTCGCCCGCGAGCTCGCGCCGGTTCTTCATGGCGCGCGTGCGGCGCAAGAGCTCGATGACCTGATCCGGTTCGCTCCAGAGAAAGAGGTCTTCGAGCGGCTCTTGCCCCAGCCCGCTCTCACCCGCGACCAGGCAGCGGTTGTTGATGAGGTACAGAATGCGCGCCTGCGGCAGGTGCGCGAACTTCTCGCTCTGGCGCAGCGTCAGCACGACCTCAGACCGCGAGAGCAGGTCGTTTCGAAACATCGCCGCGTCGTCGAAGATGACCGCCACCTGGTACCCGAGGCCGCGCAGCTTCGTCAGCACCTCTTGCCGGTGTGGCGTCATCGACCCGTAGAAGAAGAAGTCGATGTCTTTTTCGTCGCGGTGCCGCACCTCTTCGAGCCGCGGCGTGTAGCCGAAGCCGAGCTTCTGCGTCGCGATGCCGAGCGCCTTCAGCGCGGCGATGCTCTCGGCCTCGGTGTCCCACACCGCCTTCGCGTTCTGCAGCAGCGGTAGAAAGAGCGTCGAGAACTGCCCGTTCAGCGACGAGCCGTTGATGGTCGACCCGCGAATGATCTCGGTCTGGTACACGATGTACGGGTGCCTCGAGTCGATCAGCTCATCGACCGTCTCGGGGGCCGTCAGGTTGTGCGCACCGAGCAAGATGTTGGTGCGGTTCGGCTCGGTCACGTTGCGCCTCAGCGTGCACGAGTGACCGAGGTCTTCGATGCCGTAGGCGATCATCTTCGCCAGCTCGAAGAGGAAGTGGGTGTGCCGTGCCGCGGGGGGGTCGATGAGCGTCAGGTTGAAGTCCATCGAGCGGCTGCACCGAGCACGCCGCATGCCCGCCCGCCGCCACGTCTTTGACGGCAGGTACGCGTGCGCACACCGAGTCGACACAGACCGCTACCCCTGTGCCGGGTCAAGCAGCACCCCAGCCCGCCGCCGTCAAACCTCAGGCGATTCGTCAGATTCATGGCGCAAAACCCTGGCACCCGCGTTGCTCATGGCAATCGCGCAATGGCTCGCCTGTCACTGTGCATGATCGCGAAGAACGAAGAGGCGCTGCTGCAGGGCTGCCTCGACTCCGTCAAAGGCATCGTCGACGAGGTCATCATCGTCGACACCGGCAGCACCGATGCGACGAAGAAGATCGCCGCCGCAGCCGGAGCCAGGGTCATCGACCAGCCGTGGAACGACGACTTCGCCGCGCCCCGCAACGCCGCGCTCAAGGCCGCCACGGGCGACTGGGTGCTGCAGCTCGACGCCGACGAGCGCCTGACCCCGAAGGCCTGCGCCGAGCTGAAGCGCGCCATCAAGAGGGGCGGCTTCGCCTGCGGCATGCTGCGCCTTCACGACGCCGACACGCTCGACGCCGCGTTCGCCGACGTCGTCTCGGGCAAGGCGCGCATCGCGTCGCCCATCTTTCTGCCGCGCCTGCTGAAGAAGACGGCCGACCTCGAGTACCGCGGCATCGTGCACGAGGGCGTCACCGACTGGCTGATGCGTCAGCCGGCCGGCGTCAGCTACCTCGAGGCCGACATCGTTCACCTCGGCAACGTGCCCGCCCTGCGAGCCGGCAGGGGCAAGAGCCGCCGCAACATCGAGCTGCTCGAGAAGCGCTGCGCCACCGAGCCCGACACCATGATCCCCCACGGCTACCTCGCGCTCGAGCTTCTGAAGGCCGGCGAGCGTGAGCGCGCGTGGGAGATCGTGGAGCAGGGCTGGAAGATTGCGCTGACCAGGCCCAAGCACCAGACGGTGCTGCGCCTCGCCGATGCGCGCGCGACGCTGCAGCTGCAGCGCGGCGACGTCGCCGGCGTGCTCGCCACGGTTCGTCACGCCCGTGACATCGAAGGCCCGCAGCTCGACCTCTGGTTGCTCGAGGGCTGCGCGCTCGAGCTCGCCGGCATGCGCTGCAAGCCCGGCACGCGCGCCGCCGCCCGCCTGCTGAACCAGGCGCTCGAGTGCTTCGGCGAAGCGCTGAAGCCCGAGGCCGACGAAATTCACGGCCAGTTCATGGAAGGGGTGGGCGGCTGGTCGTGCCACCTGCACTGCGGCAACACGCTGCTCGCGCTCGGCAAGCCCGCCGAGGCGAAGACGTCGCTCGAGAAGGCGCTCGCGCTGAAGCCCGGCGCGTTCGAGGCGAAGGTCAGCCTCGCCGAGGCGCTGCTCGACGTCGGTGACGCGAACGCGGCGCTCGGCGCCTGCGACGGCACGCTCGGCGACGAGCCCGACGGCTGGCTCATCGCGGCGGCCGCGGCCATCGAGCTCGGCGCCCCCGCCGATGCGCAGCACCTCTTCAACAACGCCTGCGCGCGCCAGGCGAAGGGCTACGTCTCGCCCCACCGCGCGGTGCGCCACACCGACCTCGTCTGCCTCATGTCGGCGATGTTGGGCCGCCCGATCGCCGGCCCCGGCCTGACGGGCGCACTGACGGGCATGTTGTCGCGCGTCGCCATGCCGCTGCCCAGCGCGCCTCGGTCGAGCGAGACGAACGCAGAATACGTGCGGCCGCTCGTGACGCTGCTGCGCGCGCTGATGGCGTCGAACCAGGCGCACCTGCTCGAGGCGTTCTTCGAGCCGCGCGCCGAGGCCACCTTCCCCGGCATCGTCGCTGAGCTCGCGAAGTACGGCATCGCCGCCGAAGGCCAGCGCGACCCCGTCGTCATCGAAGTGCCGAACGTGTGGGCCGAGCGCTGGCTCGCGGCTTGCGAGAACCCCCGCTTCGTCATGAAGCGCAACGACTCTGGCGTCATTCGTGCGGCAGGCATCGAGGTGAAGTGGTCGGCCGTGCTCGCGGACCCGGTGGTGAATGTTCGCCGCCTGATGGCCGCGCTCGGCGAGGCGCACGACGAGGTGCTCATTCGTCACATGGTGAACAACTACCCGGGAGTTGAGAGATGAAAGCCGTCATTCTCGCTGGTGGTCTCGGCACGCGTCTGGCCGAAGAGACCGAAGTGAAGCCGAAGCCGATGGTCGATGTCGGCGGCAAGCCGATTCTCTGGCACATCATGAAGCACCTCGCGCACCACGCGCTGACCGAGGTGGTCGTCGCCCTCGGCTACAAGGGTGAGTACATCAAGCGCTGGTTCCACGACGCGGTGACGCTGAACGGCTCGCTCACCGTCGACTTCGAGAAGGGCATCGCGCGCCACCACGGCAAAGACATGGAGGGCTGGGTCGTTCACCTGATGGAGACCGGCCTGCCCACGAACACGGGCGGCCGCCTGCGCCGCCTGAAGCGGCAGCTCGCCGAGGGCCCGTTTCTCTGCACGTACGGCGACGGCGTGAGCGACGTCGACGTGACGAAGCTGCTCGAGTTCCACAAGTCGCACGGCAAGCTCGCGACGCTCACGGCGGTTCGCCCGCCGGCGCGCTACGGCGGCCTGTTCTTCGACGGCGACCTGGTGTCGACGTTCACCGAGAAGCCACAGGCGGGCGAGGGGTGGATCAACGGGGGCTACCTCGTGCTCGAGCCCGAGGTCATCGACCTCATCGAGTCTGACTCGACCTCGCTCGAGAGCGACGTGCTGACGAAGCTCGCGCAAGACCGCCAGCTCGCCGCCTACCGGCACCCCGGCTTCTGGCAGTGCATGGACACGATTCGCGACAAGAAGTTCCTCGAGGCGCTGTGGGCCGACAACAAAGCTCCCTGGAAGGTGTGGTGATGGACTCGTACTGGAGAGACCGCCCCGTCTTCGTCACCGGAGGCACCGGCCTGCTCGGCGGCTGGCTCGTGCAGCACCTGCTCGAGCGCGGCGCCGACGTCACCTGCCTCGTGCGCGACTGGGTGCCGCAGAGCCGCCTCCTGACCGAGTGGATGCGCGTGAAGGTCGTGCGCGGCGACGTGCGCGATCAGGCCACCCTCGAGCGCATCTTGGGCGAGTACGAGTCGCACACCGTCTTTCACCTCGCCGCGCAGGCCATCGTGCCGGTCGCGAACCGCAACCCGGTGTCGACTTTCGAGACGAACATCGGCGGCACGTGGGCGCTGCTCGAGGCCTGCCGCCGCTCGCCTCAGGTGAAGAGCATCGTCATCGCGTCGAGCGACAAGGCCTACGGCGAGGCCACGCAGCTGCCGTACGACGAGCGCACGCCCCTGCAGGGCCGGCACCCATACGACATGAGCAAGTCGTGCGCAGACCTCATCGCGCAGAGCTACGCCTCGACGTACGCGCTGCCCGTCGCCATCACCCGCTGCGGCAACTTCTTCGGCGGCGGCGACCTGAACTGGAACCGGCTCGTGCCCGGCACGATGCGCTCGGTCATTCGCGGCGAGCGGCCGGTGCTGCGCAGCGACGGCACGATGGTGCGCGATTACCTGTACGTCGAAGACGGCGCGCTCGCGTACCTGAACCTGGCCGAGAAGCTCGGCGCCGACCCGCTCTTGCGCGGCGAGGCGTTCAACTTCTCGTACGAGCAGCCGCTGTCGGCGCTCGACATGACGAAGAAGGTGCTCGGCGTGCTCGGCAGCGGGCTCGAGCCGCGCATTCTCGGTGAGGCGAGCCACGAAATTCCCGCGCAGTGGCTGTCGGCGAAGAAGGCGCGCGAGGTGCTCGACTGGGTGCCGCGCTTTCAGCTCGCCGATGGTCTCGCCCGCACCGCCGACTGGTACCGGAAGGAGCTGTCGAAATGAGCTCGCAACGCTGCTGCCGTGCCTGTGGTGCCGCGGGCCTCGAGCTGGTGCTCGACCTGGGCGAGATGCCGCTCGTCAACGCGCTGCCCGGCTCGGCGAACGACGACGTCGCGCGCTACCCGCTGCAGCTGTTCTTCTGCGAGCGCTGCACGCTGCTGCAGATCGGCGAGACGGTGCCGCCCGGGACGCTCTTCTCCGACTACACGTACTTCTCGTCGTATTCCGACACGATGGTCGCGCACGCGAAGGCGATCGCCGAGCGGCTGGCCTCACAGCAGCGCCTCGACGAGTCGAGCCGCGTCATCGAGCTCGCGAGCAACGATGGCTACCTGTTGCAGCACTATCGGGCTCTCGGCGTGCAGGTGCTCGGCATCGAGCCGGCGCAGAACGTCGCGGCAGTGGCCCGCGTGCGCGGCATCGAGACCGTGAGCGAGTTCTTCGGCGAAGACCTGGCCCAGCGTCTGGTCGAGCACAAGAAGCGCGCGAACGTGGTGCACGCGAACAACGTGCTCGCACACGTGCCCGACCTCGGCGGCTTCGTGCGTGGCATCGCGTCGGTGCTCAAGTCTGACGGCATCGCGTGCATCGAAGTGCCGCACGCCGTCGCGATGGTCGACCGCGTCGCGTTCGACACCATCTACCACGAGCACCTCTGCTACTTTTCGGTCACGGCCTTGAGGTCGTTGTTCGAGCGCAACGGCCTCGAGCTGTTCGCGGTCGAGAAGCTGACGATTCACGGGGGCTCGCTGCGGCTGTTCTGCGCGCTGCCGTACTCGCGGCGGGTGACCGAGTCGGTCGCCGAGCTGCTCGAAGAAGAGGCGCAGTGGGGCGTGCGCGACGTGGCGACGTACCGGCGCTTTGCGCAGCGGGTCGAGGCGCTCGGCGCGCACGTGCGGTCGACGGTCGCGGGCTTCAAGGCGCAGGGCCACCGCGTGGCGGCGTACGGCGCGTCGGCGAAGGGGTGCGTGCTGATGAACTACGCGGGGCTGAAGGCCAGCGACGTCGACTTCGTGGTCGACAAGAGCCCGCACAAGCAGGGGCGGTACGTGCCGGGCACGGGTGTGCCCATCTGTGACCCGAAGCGGCTGCTCGAAGAGATGCCGCAGCACACGCTGCTCTTCGTGTGGAACATCGCGGAAGAGATCAAGCGCCAGCAGGCCGAGTACCTGCGAAGCGGCGGCGAGTTCGTCGTCCCCGTCCCCGAGGTGCGCGAGTCGGAGGCGGCGTGAGGTTCTACGAAGAGAAGCTCGCCGGCGTGCGCATCATCGAGGGCGATCGCCACTGCGACGGCCGCGGCTACTTTCAGCGCACGTTCGACGCGAAGCTCTTCGAGAACAGCGAGCTCGAGACGTCGTTCGTTCAGTCGGCCATCTCGTTCAACCACACGAAGGGCACGGTGCGTGGGCTGCACTGGCAAGAGCCCCCGTCAGACGAGGCGAAGCTCATCACCTGCCTGCAGGGCGGCATCTTCGACGTGCTCGTCGACATGCGCGAGGGCTCGCCGACGCGCTACCAGTTCATGTCGGTCGAGCTGTGGGACTGTGACGGCCGCATGCTCTACGTGCCGAAGGGCATCGCCCACGGCTACCAGACGCTCCAAGACAACACGCTCGTCGGCTACCAGCTGTCTGCCCACTACGACGCGCCGCGCGCGCGCCGCGCGAGGTGGAATGACCCCGCCTTCGGCATCACCTGGCCGCTCTCGCTCACCGTCATCGCCGATCTCGATCGCGATGCCCCGCTCACGGTGTCGCATTGAGCCCCCCGATGCGGCTGCTGTACGCGAGTCCACGCGCCCATACCGTCGTCATTTCCCAGCCCATGTTTTTCCCCTGGGTGGGCATGCTCGAGCAGCTCAAGGCCGCCGACACCTACGTTCACTACGACGACGTGCAGTTCTCGAAGGGCAGCTTCACCAACCGCGTGCAGGTGAAGACCGCCGCGGGCGTCAAATGGCTGACGGTGCCGCTCGAAGACGTGCGCCTGGGCATGCTCATCAAAGACGTGCGCGTCGACTCGAAGCGCGACTGGCGGCGCAGTCATCTCGACCTCTTGCGGCAGGCCTACAAGGGCGCCACCGAGATGCTCGAGGTCGTCGAGCGGGTATACGCCGTGCAGACGCCCTGGCTCTGTGAGGTGGCCATGGTCAGCATGATGACGCTCGCCGACGTGTTCGGGGTTCGCCCGAAGCGCGAGCTCGTCTCGTCGCAGCTCGGCATCGGGGGGCACGGCACGGGCCGGGTGCTCGAGGTCGTGAAGTCGCTGGGCGGCACGCGCTACGTGAGCGGCGCCGGCGGCAAGGCGTACCTCGACCACGCGGCGTTCGCGGCCCAAGGCATCTCGGTCGAATACATGGAGTACGCGAAGCGCCCGTACGCGCAGGCGCACGGCGAGTTCACCCCGTTCGTCTCGGCGCTCGACGTGCTCGCGAGCGTCGGGCCCACCGAAGGCAAGCGCCTGTTCGTCTCAACCACCATTCCCTGGAAGGAAGCGGCATGAACACCACCACCGAAACGCAGAACCTGAAGGCGCTGTCGCTCGACTGGGTCGAGAAGGCCGGCGACCAGAAGTACACCTACAACTTCTCGTGGATGGGGCGACCCATCATTCAGCTGCCGCAAGACATCGTGGCCATGCAGGAGCTCATCTTCCGCATTCAGCCGAGCGTCATCGTCGAGACGGGCATCGCGCACGGCGGCTCGCTCATCATGTACGCGTCGATGCTCGAGCTGCTCGGCGGCGACCGCGAGGTCATCGGCGTCGACATCGACATTCGCGCCCACAACCGCGCGGCCATCGAGGCGCACCCGATGAAGAAGCGCATTCACATGATTCAGGGCTCGTCGATCGCGCCCGAGATCGTGAAGCAGGTGCACGACCGCGTCGCGGGTCGCGGCCCGGTGCTCGTCACGCTCGACTCGAACCACACGCACGACCACGTGCTCGAAGAGCTGAAGGCGTACGCCCCGCTCGTCACCGCGGGCAGCTACTGCGTCGTGTTCGACACGCTCATCGAAGAGCTGCCCGACCGCTGCTTCCCCGACCGCCCGTGGAAGAAGGGCAACAGCCCGCTGAGCGCCGTGCGCGAGTACCTGAAGGCCTCAGACACGGGCTTCGAGGTCGACAGCGAGCTCGAGTCGAAGCTGCTCATCACGGCGTGCCCCGGCGGCTGGCTGAGGAAGAAGTGAAGAAGATTCCCGTCAGCGGGCCGAGCGTCACCGACCTCGAGCGGCGCTACGTCGCCGACGCGGTCGACAACGCCTGGTACGAGAACGCGAACGTGTGGAACGCGCGGTTCGAGCGCCAGTTCGCCGAGCGCCTCGGGGTGCCGTACGCAGTGTCGCTGCCGTCGTGCACCTCGGCACTGCACCTCTCACTGCTCGCGCTCGGCATCGGGCCCGGCGACGAGGTCGTGGTGCCCGACGTGACGTGGATCGCGACGGCCGCGGCCGTGAAGTACGTCGGCGCGACCGTCGTGTTCGCCGACATCGAGCGCGACACCTGGTGCCTCTCGGCCGACAGCTTCGCGACCTGCATCACGCCGCGCACGCGCGCGGTCATCGGCGTCGACCTGTACGGCAGCATGCCCGACTGGGAGGCGATTCGGTCTCTCGCCGCGACGCGCAAGATCGCCGTCATCGAAGACGCCGCCGAGGCCGCGGGCAGCACGTACCACGGGCGTCAGGCCGGCACGTTCGGCACGTTCGGGTGCTTCAGCTTTCACGGCTCGAAGACCATGACGACGGGTGAGGGCGGCATGCTCGTCACCGCGAACGAGGCGCTGTTCAATCGGGTGCAGGTGCTGCGAGACCATGGGCGCGCTCCGGGCGACGTGTCGTTCAACAACCAGGAGGTCGCCTACAAGTACAAGATGAGCTCGCTGCAGGCCGCGCTGGGCACCGCCCAGCTCGAGCGGCTCGACGAGCTGGTCGCGCACCGCCGCATGCTGTTCGCCGCGTACCGCGAAGAGCTCGGGGGCGTGAAGGGCGTGACGCTCAACGCCGAGCCCGCGCACGTCTTCAACAGCTATTGGATGGTGACGGCCGTCGTCGACTCGAGCTTCGGCGTCGACAAGACCGAGCTCGGCAAGCGCCTCGAGGGGCGTGGCATCGCGACGCGGCCGTTCTTTCAGCCGCTCTCGGCGCTGCCGGCGTTCGCGAACGAGCTCGAGGCCCGCCGCGCCCGCGAGCGCAACACCGTCGCGTACGACGTGAGCCCGCGCGGCATCAACCTGCCGAGCGCCGGCTGCCTGACCCGCGATGACGTCGCGACCGTCTGCTCGGCCTTGCGCGAAGCGCTGGGGAGCCGCCGTGACCATCAAGCTGCGTGAGTGGACGTGGTTCGACCTGCCGGTGCTCGCGGCGCTGCGCGCCGACGCCGAGCTGCAGGCGCAGCTGATGGCGAAGCCGAAGCAGAACGACGTGCACGAGTGGCTCGCGCGCCGCACGTCGGACCCGGCGGGTGCGTTCTTCATCATCGACCACGAGGGCGCGTGTGCGGGCTTCGTGCAGCTGACCCAGGTCGAGCGCGGTGAGTCGGCGTGGGTCGGCATCTGCGTCGCTCCGGGCAGGCAGGGGCAGGGCATCGGTGCGCAGGCGCTGTCGCTCATCGAGGCGCACGCACGCGAGTCGTTCGCCGCGCGCGTGGTGAAGCTGAAGGTGCTGCAGTCGAACACCCGCGCCATCTCGCTCTACGAACGTCACGGTTTCCGCCGATCGGGCGACGACGGCGACGCCTGTCTCATGGAGAAGGTGTAGCTGGGGCGAAAACGCCCTGCGCAGCGCCGCAAGGCCCTGAAATCTGAACGAGGCGCGGTGCATGCACGGGTGTGGGTGCATGAAAGCTCCTGCGATTCTGATTTTGTCAGCGGCCATCTGCTTCAGCGCCCTCACGGTGTTCGCCCAGACGGCTGGGCCGGGCATGTCGCCGTCGAGCCCGAGCGTGCCGGGCCCCGGTATGCCGACGACGGGGGTGCCGTCGTCGAACAACCCGTCGACGGGCATGCCGACCAACAACCCGAACCCGACGCTGCCGACGCCTGACCCGGTTCGACCGACGCTGCCGACGCCGGGTGGCGCGGCAGGCTCGGGTGGCACCGCCGGCTTTGGCGGCACGACCGGCGCGGGTGGCGCCGCGGGCTTCGGAGGCACCGGCGGCGCCGGGGGCTCCGGCGGCCTGAGTTTCCCACTCGATGGCGGGCTCACGCTCCGCTGAACGCAGCACGCACCAAGAGGAGAAGCACCATGGCGTACGCAGACACGAAGTCGAATGAGAACCTCGATCAGCTGAACAGCTTCCTGCGCGGCGAAATCTCTGCGGTCGAGACGTACCGCATCGCGCTCGAGAAGCTGGCGATCGACAGCCCGGCTCGCGCGCGCCTCGACGCGTGTCGCCAGTCGCACGCCGAGCGCGTGTCGACGTTGCGCGCGAAGATTCTCGCGCTGGGCGGCACGCCGGCCGACGGCTCGGGCGCGTGGGGCACGATGACGAAGGCGATCGAGAAGGGCGCGTCGATGTTCGGCGACGTCTCGGCGGTCGACGCGCTCGAGGCGGGTGAAGACCACGGCCTCGCCGACTACCGGCAAGATTTGCCGAAGCTCGGCAGCGAGGCCCGCGACCTCGTGACGACACAGCTCCTGCCGAAGCAGGAGCAGACGCACCGCACGATGAGCGAGCTCAAGCGCGAGCTGCACGGCGAAAGTCGGCGTTAGCCGACCGAGCTCGCGAACGACGGCCCGTTTCGCTCGATGAGGGCGGGGCGGGCCGTGGTGCTTCTATTCGCCCAGCAGCATCGCGTCGTGCGCAGCGATGAGGTCATCGCGCTGCTTGCGCTCGGCGTCGGTGAGCGGGCGAAACCGGTGGAGCAGGAACTCGCGCGACGTCTCGGTCACCTCGCCGCGCGTCATGGCCTCTTGCTGGCGCAAGAGGCGCGACTCGATGCGGTTCATGATGCTCTCGCGCGACTGGCCCTTCTTCACGTCGACGCTGACGTCGAAGTTGCCGTAGCGAAAGGTGAGCGTGCCGTCGGCCTCGGCCTTCTTCCCGGGAATCTTCACCTCGAGAATCAGCTCGTGCTGGTAGCCGAGCTCGTCGAGGTCGACGACGGCGAGGTCGTTCTTCAAGCCCACGTGAATGCCGGGCACCTTCGACTGCACGTCGAGTCGCACGCGCTGCAGCGCCTTGATGCTCTCGGCGTAGTCGCGCAGCTCGTCGCGCTGCGCTTTCACGTACGACGGCTGCTTGCGGTCGACGAAGGTGCTGTCGGGCATCGACGCGACCTTCTTCAGCGCGGCGGCGTCGGCCTTGGTGAGGCGGCCGTTCGGCGCGTCCCACGTGACGGCGGCGGTCATCTTCGCCGCTTCGGGGTAGGTGATGCGCTTGTCCTTCAGCGCAGTCGGAACGACTTGGGTGAGCTTGGTGGCCAACTTGGTGAATCTCCCAGACGAAGAGACACACTACCGAAAGCCAGGCCCACCGTCATGTGCCAGTTCGGGGTGTCACGGCACGGTGCCGACCGCGAGCCCGGTCAGGCCCGAGCCCAGCGGCTGAAACACCGGCGACCACGCGGTCTGGTTCGTCGACCGCTGAATGCGCAGCGGCCAGTCGAAGCTGAAGTACGCGCCCGCGAAGTACCCGGCGATGCCGCGCGTGTTGGCGTTCGCCATCGTCCACCCCGTGCCGTTGGTCGAGCGAAACGTGCCGTTCGAGCGCACGACGAGAAACTCGGTGCCGGTGAAGACGACCGAGCCGTCGCCCGTGCCCACGGTCGCGTCGACCCACGTCAGGCCGTCGCTCGACGTCGCGCAGACCGCGCTGTTCGTGCACGCCACGAAGACGCCGTTGCCGTACGCGACGGTGCCGAACTGCGCGCCCGCCTGCCTGCGCTCGGACCAGGTCAGGCCGTCGGTCGTGGTGGTGATGACGCCGACGTTCGGCATCAGGCCGTACGTGTGCCCGACCGCGACGGCCCGGCCGGGGCCCGCGGCGACCGAGCGGTAGTGAATCGCCTGGTAGCCCAT
>JAEUJP010000104.1 GCA_016793725.1 Myxococcaceae bacterium
GCCACGAGAGCTTCGAAGAGGGGCTGCTCGAGCACCCGCAGTACACGCGGCCGCCCGAGTTTCGGGGGGTGAAGGTGCCCGAGGTGCTGCAGAGCGGCGATCACGCGCGCATCGCGCGGTGGCGGCGGTGGCACGCGCTGAAGCTGACCCTCGCGAAGCGGCCCGACCTGTACGCGACGCTGAAGCTCTCGAAGGCCGATGAGAAGCTGCTGTCAAAGACGGAAGACGAGCTGTAGTTTCGGTCGGCCATGACTCGCCGCCTCGCTCTGTTCGCGCTCGTGATCTTCGCCGGCTGCCAGAAGATGGCTGATGCGCTGTCGGTGCCGCCGCAGCGGCTGAAGAGCGCCGACGGAGCGCTCGAGATCACGGTGCCCTCGACGTGGACGGACGACAGCACCCCCGCGCGGCAGCTGAATGATCAGGCGGTGCTGCAGGCGAGCAACCGGGCGGGCGAGCTGTACGTGATCGTGCTGACCGAAGAGAAGGCCGACCTCGCCGAGATGGATCTGAAGAAGTTCTCTGAGATCACGCGCGGCTCTCAGCTGCAGGCGATGAAGAACGGCGCCGAAGAGGGCCCGAAAGAGCGCACGATCAACGGCATGCCGGCGATCGAGTACACGCTGCGCGGCACGGTCGAGAAGGCGAACGTGGTGATGATGCACCTCTCGGTCGAGGGGGCGAAGCGCTACCACCAGGTGCTGGTGTGGACGTTGAAGAGCAAGTGGGACGGCGAGAAGGCGAACCTCGAAGCGGTCGCGGCGAGCTTGAAAGAGCTGGGCGCGGGTGCCAGCGAGAAGCGCGCGCCAGCACCGAACTGAAGCTGCGCAAAAAAGGGGACAGGCTACATTTCTGCGCAACGCGGCACGGCGCTTGCGCCGTTGCGCAATAAAGTAGCCTGTCCCCTTTTTTGCGCAGCTACTCGGGTGACGGCCACTGCTGGTCGAGCGCAGCCGGCACCTGGTTCGCGTCGATGATCTGCCGGTAGGCGTCGACGGCGGGCCGCTTCGCGCGGGCCTTCGTCACGTCCATCGGGTCGACGGCCCACAGGCCCATACGAATGTCCATGCCGTGGTTCCACTCGTAGTTGTCGATGAGCGTCCAATAGAAATAGCCGCGAACGTCGGCGCCATCGCGGGCCGCGCGCTGCAGCCAGGTGACGTGCCGAACGAGAAAGCTCGAGGCCTTCTCGGCGTCGTCGAGCCCTTCGACCGCGGTGCCGTTTTCGGTGACGATCAGCGGCAGCCCGTAGCGATCTTTGAGGTGCATCGCCATCTCGTAGAGGCCCTTCGGGTCATCGACCCAGGTCGAGCCCATGAGCGCGAACGGGTCGAAGTTCGACAGCGGCGACAGCGTGGGAAACGAGGCCGTCATCGTGCCGGTGATGGTGAGCGGCGTGTAGTAGTTGATGCCGATCCAATCCATACGGTTGGCCAGGTCATCGCGGTGCACGGCCTTACCGCTCAGCTCGGCGTCGAGGTCGCCCTTGCACACGCCGTCGAGAAAGACCGTGTTGTAGAGGTAGAACACGTTCTCGGCGGCCTTCTTGTCGAGCGGCTTCGCCGGGTCTTTCGGGCGCATCGGCACCGTCGCGTACACGAGGCCGACCTGCGCCGGTTTGCCGTCGGCGTCGGCGTCGACGGTGTCGTTCTCTTTCACGGCGTCGTACATGCGCGCGTGCGCGACGATCATCGCGGTCATCGCGACCTTGGCCTCGGCGAACTTGTACGAGAGCGCCGGCGGGTTCACGCGCTCACTCGAGGGGAAGATGTAGCCCGGCAGCACCACCGCGAACGGCTCGTTTTCGGTGGCCCAGAGGTCGACCTCGCCGCCGAACTCTTTCGCGACGAAGCCGGCGTACTTCGCGATCTCGGCCTGAATGCGCGGCGGGTCGAGCCAGCCCTTGTTCGTGCAGGTGTCGAGGTCGGTGTGGCAGGCGAGCGCGTCGTGGATCCACAGCGGCAGCGAGTAGTGGTTCAGCGTGACCAGCGGCTTCACGCCGCGCGCCTTCAGGCCCGCGAACATGGCGTGGTAGCGCTCGAGCGCGGCCTGCGAGGCGTGCGCCTTCAGGGCGTCGTAGCCGGTGATGCCCTCGGTCGAGGTGGGGAAGATGCGGCTCCACTCGAGCGAGAGGCGAAACGAGTCGAGCGCGAGGTCATTCTTGGCGCGGTCGAAGTCCTGCTCCCAGAGCTCCCAGTGGCCGGGGCCGTGGGTGGGCGGCTGAAACGTGACGCTCGACTGCACGGCCATGAACCCTCGAGGGTTCGTGATCAGCTGGTACCAGTCGGAGCCGCGGTCTTCACATTCGGCCGCCGGCAGCGTCGGGCAGCCCATGTCGACCTGAAAGCCGGCGATCGACGCACCCCACATGAAGTCGCTCGGCAGCGGCGGCTTGCCGCCGCACGCGCAGAGCATCAGCAGCGCAGCACCGAGCGCGCGGGTCATACGAACAGCGAAGAGAGCGACTCGGCCTGGTAGATGCGCTTGATCGCCTCGCCGAACAGCCGCTCGGTGCCGAGCGAGCGCAGCTTGGGGCAGCTCTTCGCGAGCGCGCTCATCGGAATGGTGTCGGTGAAGACGACCTCTTCGAGGTGCGACTCGGTGATGCGCGCGAGGGCGGGGCCCGAGAGCACGGGGTGCACGGCGTAGGCGTAGACGCGGCGGGCGCCGGCCTTCTTGAGGGCCGAGGCGCCGGCAGTGAGGGTGCCGGCGGTGTCGACCATGTCGTCGATGATGATGGCGTCTTTGCCCTTCACGTCGCCGATGAGGTTCATGACCTCGCTGGCGTTGGGGTGGGGGCGGCGTTTGTCGATGATGGCGAGCGAGGCGTCGAGGCGCTTGCTGTAGGCGCGGGCGCGCTCGACGCCGCCGGCGTCGGGCGAGACGAGCACGATGTCGTCGGAGGCGTGCGGCCACTTCTTGCGCATGTCTTCGAGCAGCACCGGCGACGCATAGAGGTGATCGGAGGGGATGTTGAAGAAGCCCTGAATCTGGCCGGCGTGCATGTCCATCGAGACGACGCGGGTGACGCCGGCGGTCTCGAGGAGGTCGGCGACGAGCTTCGCGGTGATGGGGGCGCGCGGCGCGACCTTGCGATCTTGGCGGGCGTAGCCGTAGTACGGCATGACGGCGGTGATGCTCGCGGCGCTGGCGCGCTTGAGCGCGTCGCAGGTGATGAGCAGCTCCATCAGGTGATCGTTCACCGGAGGGCAGGTGGACTGGACGATGAACACGTCCATGCCGCGGACGTTCTCTTCGATCTCGACCTGGGTCTCGCCGTCAGAGAAGCGGCCGAGGCGCGCCTTCGAGACGGGGCGATTGAGGTAGCCGCAGATGCGAGCCGTCAGCTCGACGTTCGAGCTACCGCCGAAGATCTTGTAGTCGTGACTGACGGGCATGGCCCGGAAGTACCACGGCTACTCGGGGTCGGGGTAGCTCTCAGCGTCGCTGCGCTTCATCGGTGTGCCGGCACGTGCGGTCTTCTCGTACTCGGCGAGCACGATGCGCTCCATCTTCTCGCGCATCTCGGCGTTGAGCGGGTGGGCGATGTCTTTGTAGGTGCCGTCTTTGCGCTTCTTGGCGGGCATCGCGACGAAGAGGCCGGTGTTGCCGTGAATCACCTTGAGGTCGCGCACGACGAAGCAGTTGTCGAGCGTGATCGTGACGTAGGCGCGGAGCTTCTCCTCGTCGACGGGAAAGACCTTCACATCGGTGATGTCCATCTGGCGTGCGGCCCCCCAACAAAAGGTGGCTCGCACCATAACATCTCTTTAACTCCCAGGTGCCTTGACTGTAGGAGTGCGGTCGCTACATTGCGCCGCCTTTCGCCGTAGCACCCACGCAGGACACCAAGGAGCACACCCATCGCACGCGATCAGAGAACGAACCGCCGCATCCGCGCACGTGAAGTACGCGTGGTGGGGCCTCAGGGTGAGCAACTCGGAGTCTTGTCGATCGAAGCAGCGCTGGACCGTGCCCAGACCGAAGGGTTGGACCTCGTCGAGGTCAACCCGATGTCGAAGCCGCCCGTCTGCAAGATCATGGACTACGGCCGCTTCAAGTACGAAGAGAAGAAGAAGGCCAACGACGCGAAGAAGAAGCAGATCGTCATCAAGGTCAAAGAGGTGAAGCTGCGCCCGAAGACCGAAGAGCACGACTACGACTTCAAGATTCGCAACGTGAAGTCGTTCTTGGAAGAGGGCCACAAGGCGAAGATCACGATCATGTTTCGCGGCCGCGAGATCACGCACCGCGAGCTGGGTCAGGCCGTGCTCGACGACGTGATCAAAGACACGAAAGACATCGCGGTGATCGAGACCCCGCCCCGAATGGAAGGGCGGCAGATGTTCATGATCATCTCGCCGAACTCGAAGACGGCGCAGAAGGCGCGCGACCACCACCGGCAGCAGGCGATCGCGCTCGAAAAAGAGAAAGAGGCGCGGCACGCCGAGAAGCACGCGCACGACCACGACGAGAAGGGCGACGAGAAGGCGCTCGAGGGTGGGGCGCCGGCCGCGGCTCCATCGGCACCTCAAGGGGCGGCTCCGGCAAAAGCAGCGCCGCCGGGCTGAAGCGGTGTTGACATGACGGGGGGTTCGACGGTACGAGCGCCGCCCTCATGCCGAAGCTGAAGACGAAGAGCGGAGCCAAGAAGCGCTTTCAGGTGAAGAAGAGCGGCCAGGTGAAGAAGGCGCGCGCTTTCGGAAAGCACCTGTTCACGCACGCGAAGTCGATGGATCGTCGTCGGCGCAACCGCGGCACCAATCACCTTCGCGATATGGATGCGAAGAAGGTCATCAAGGAGCTGTTCCCCTACGGGGCGAACTGAAGACTCATGCGCGTCAAGAAGGGGTTCAAAGCCCGCCGTCGTCGTAACCGTATTCTGAAGCTGGCCAAGGGTTTCCGGGGCCGCCGCAAGAACTGCTACAAGCGCGCGAACCAGGCGGTCGAGCGGGCGCTCGACTACGCGTCGCGTGACCGTGCGCGCAAGAAGCGCGACTTCCGCAGCTTGTGGATCGTGCGCATCAACGCCGCGGCCCGCTCGCTCGGCCTCTCGTACTCGAAGCTGATCTCGGGTCTGAACAAGGCCAAGGTCGCGCTCGACCGCAAGGTGCTCGCCGATCTGGCGGTCGCCGACCCGAAGGGCTTCGCGGCCGTCGCCGCCGTTGCCGGCGCGAAGTAGTCGAAGAGCAGCACGTCAGTATCGAAGCGCGCCGTGCGTCGAGTGACGCATGGCGCGTTTCTGCTTCAGCTATCGCTTCTACCGCTGGTGAATCGGTTCCCAGTCGTCCGCCCGGCAGTACCGGGTCTTCGCCCGCTGTGACGCTCGCGCGTCACCGCTACCGGGCGGCCGACGTAGCGGGTGCGAGGGCATGGAGCTCGAGCGGTCCGTAAAACCGCGGCGCGATCGCGCACGGTGGTTCGATTCCACCCGTACCCAAGAAGACGTGTTTGAAGCCGGTGTGCCGGGCACAGCGAGGTCTCCAAAACCACGCGGGGCGGGTTCGACTCCTGCATCGGCTGCTCATGCGGTAAGGGGTGGCTCATGGAAGAGAAGCTGAGAGCGCTGTCGGCGGCGGCGAAGAAGTCGCTCGAGAACGGCGCGAACCCCGAGGAGCTGAAGGTGAAGTACCTCGGCAAGAAGGGCGAGCTGACGGCGGTGCTGGCCGACATGGGCAAGCTGCCGCCCGATCAGCGCAAGGCGGTCGGCGCGCTGGTGAACAGCGTGAAGGCCGAGCTCGAAGCGCTGCTCGTCGAGGCCGCGAAGAACGCCGAAGACGCGAAGCTCGAGGCCGAGCTCAAAGGCCCGAAGCTCGACGTCACGCTGCCGGGCCGCAGCATTCGCCCGGGCCGGCGTCACCCGGTGGCGCAGACGCTCGAAGACATCGTGGCGGCGTTCGGCAAGCTGGGGTTCGAGGTCGCGCAGGGCCCCGAGATCGAGCTCGACTGGTACAACTTCGAAGCGCTGAACGTGCCGGCCGATCACCCCGCGCGCGACATGCAAGACACCTTCTACGTGGGCGGCAACGTGCTCTTGCGCACGCACACGAGCCCGGTGCAGGTGCGGCTGATGCAGAAGCAGCCGCCGCCGATTCGGCACGTGATGCCGGGGCGCGTGTACCGCAAAGACAGCGACCTCACGCACACGCCGATGTTTCACCAGGTCGAGGGCCTTTACGTCGAGAAGGGCACGGTGTCGTTCGCCGAGCTGAAGGGCACGCTCGATGCGTTCGCGAAGGCGTTCTTCGGCTCGAGCGTGAAGACGCGGTTTCGGCCGAGCTTCTTCCCCTTCACCGAGCCGTCGGCCGAGGTCGACGTGTCGTGCACGATGTGTGGTGGCGCGGGCTGCCGGGTCTGCAAGCAGACGGGCTGGCTCGAGGTGCTGGGCAGCGGCATGGTGCACCCGAACGTGTTCACGCACGCGGGCTACGACGCCGGCACGGTCACGGGGTTCGCGTTCGGCATGGGGGTCGAGCGCCTTGCGATGCTGCGCTTCGGGGTCGGCGACCTGCGCAGCTTCTTCGAAAACGACTATCGCTTCCTGGAGCAGTTCTAGATGAAGGTCTCGGTCGAGTGGCTCAGTGACTATGTGGCGTTGCCGTCGGTCGACGAGCTCGCGAAGAAGCTCACGTTCGCGGGGCTCGAGATCGAGGCCATCGAGCGGCCCCCGGCCGGGGTGCTCGCCGGCAAAATTCTCGAGTCGGTGAAGCACCCGCAGGCCGACAAGCTGTCGGTGACGAAGGTCGACTTCGGTAGAGGGCCGACGCAGATCGTCTGCGGCGCGAAGAACTACCAGGTCGGCGACATCGTGCCGGTGGCGACGGTGGGCACGAAGCTGCCGAACGGCACCGAGATCAAAGAGGCCGAGCTGCGCGGGGTGAAGTCGAGCGGCATGTTGTGCTCGGCGCGCGAGCTGGGGCTGTCGCAAGATCACGAGGGGCTGATGATCTTGCCCCCCGAGACGAAGATCGGGTCGACCATCGACCGGGTGACGTTCGAGGTGAACGTGACGCCGAACCGCGGCGACGCGTTGTCGCACGTCGGCATCGCGCGCGAGATCGCGGCGCTGACGGGCAAGGCGCTCAAGTCGCCGGCGAAGCCCGTGGTCGAGGGCGGCGGCGACGCGGCCGCCAAGATCTCGGTGAAGATCGAAGACCCTTCGCGGTGCCTGCGCTACGCGGCGCGCGTCATCGAGGGCGTGAAGGTGAAGCCGTCGCCGCGCTGGCTGCAAGAGCGGCTCGAGGCGTGCGGGGTGCGCGCGATCAACAACCTGGTCGACGTCACGAACTACGTGATGCTCGAGCACGGGCAGCCGCTGCACGCGTTCGACCTCGACAAGCTCACCGGCGCGCAGATCGTCGTTCGGCTGCCGAAGGCCGGCGAGAAGCTGAAGACGCTCGACGGCAAAGAGCGCACGCTCGAGCCCGAAGACCTGCTCATCTGCGATCGCGAGAAGCCGCTCGCGCTGGCCGGGGTGATGGGCGGCGCGACGAGCGAAGTGACCGACGCGACGACGCGGGTGCTGCTCGAGTGCGCGTCGTTCGCGCCGGCGGCGGTGCGGCGCACGTCGAAGCGCCACGCGCTGCACACCGAGTCGTCGCACCGGTTCGAGCGGGGCACCGACATCGTGGCGGTGCCGCAGGTGGCCGACCGGGCGGCGCAGCTCATCGCCGAGCTCGGCGGCGGCACGGTGCTGAAGGGGCTGGTCGACGTGTACCCGAAGCCGGTGCAGCCGCGGCGGGTGAAGCTCGAAGAGAAGCGGCTCGCGGCGCTGCTGGGCGTCGAGGTGCCGGCCGAAGAGGCGCAGCACATTCTCGAGGCGCTGGGCTTCAAGCGTGGCCTCGAGGCGTACGAGGTGCCGCAGTGGCGGCCCGACGTGTCGCGCGAAGAAGATCTGATCGAAGAGGTCGCGCGCATTCGGGGGTACGACACCATTCCGCTCAAGCTGCCGGGCGGGCTCGGGGCGCTCGCGCCCGAAGCTCCGGCCGTGACCGTCGAGCGGCGGGTGCGCGTGGCGCTGGCGGGCGAGGGCGTCGACGAGGTGGTGAACTACTCGTTCGTGGCGCCGGCTGAGCTCGCCGCTTTTGGGGCCGAGAAGGGCGCCATCGCGCTGTCGAACCCGCTCAGCGCCGAGCAGTCGGTGATGCGCACGACCCTGTACGCGTCGCTGGTGCCGAACGTGGTGCGCAGCGTGCGACACCAGGCGTCGGGTCTGCGGTTCTACGAGTGGGGCCGCAGCTACCGGCCCGACCCCGAGGGCGGCAAGGGCGCGCGGCCGGTCGCGAACGAGACGGTCGAGGTGGCGGGCGTGCTGTGGGGGCTGCGTGACCGCGCCCGCACGTGGACGAACAAAGACGCGGTGGTCGACTTCTACGACGCGAAGGCGGCGGTCGAGGCGGTGCTGTCGGCGCTGCACATCGAGGCGAGCTGGGCGAACTTCGACTCGCCCTGGTACCACCCGCGGGCGTCGGCGATGGTGTCGGCGGGCGGCGTGGTGCTCGGCACGGTGGGCGAGCTGCACCCGCGGGCGGCGCGGGCGCTCGATGCTCCGGCCGGCGTGTACCTGTTCCAGCTCGAGGTCGAGAAGCTGATCGCGGCGTCGCGGCTGGTGCCGAAGGCACAAGGTCTGAGCGCATACCCGTCGGTGCGGCGCGACATCGCGCTGGTGGTGAAGGCCGAGCTGCAGCAGGCCGAGCTGCGACGGTTGATCCTCGACATCGGCAAGCCGCTGCTCGTCGATGCGCAGGTGTTCGACGTGTACACGGGTACGCAGATCGCCGAAGGCCTGAAGAACGTGGCGTTCGCGCTCGAGTACCGCTCGCCCGAGCGCACGCTCAAAGACGACGAGGTCAAGCAGGCGCACGACCGCATCGTGGCCGAGGTGCAGAAACAGCTCGGCGGCGCGCTGCGCGCCTAGAACGCGAAGCCCAGGCGGCCCTGAAAGCCGAACGTGTGGGTGTCGCCACCGAAGCGCTCGCTGAAGGTGCTGTAGGCGACGGTGGCGCCGACGACGAGCGGGCGCAGCGTCGTGATGTCGACGCCGAGGCGGGCGCCGAGGCTCGGCTTCCACTCGTAGGGGGTGACCGGGATGAAGCAGAACGGGCAGCCGGGGCCCGCGTTCGTGTAGGTGACGCCGCTCTCGAGGCCCATGAACAGCTCGCCCGACGCGAAGGGGAGCACACCATCGACGCCGCCCTCGAGGCGGAAGGCGCCGGCGACGAGGCTGGCGGGCAGCATGGCGCCTCCGACGGCGGCGTGGAGCCGCAGGTATTTGATCGGGAGCCAGCCGAAGTCGACGGCGGCGCCGAGGTCGGGGCGATCGAGCGTGGTGAAGGCGGCGCCGAGCTCGAGCGTGAGGCGAAAGTGGCTCTCGAGCGCCGCGGGCTTCTCGCCGACCGTGAGGCCCGGCTTCGGGCTCGGGTTGGCGAGCTCGCCGGTGCCGAGCACGGCGATGAGCACGAGGGCGAGCACGGTCAGCCGCCCCGGGTGTGCATCTCGAGGTGCGGGTGGTCGTTCAGCTCGTCGTGGCGCATCAGCGGCGCGCGCAGCTCGTTCAGGGCGAGGCGCGCTTCGGCGCCGCGGTCTGACCGCGCCGACCACACGCCGCGCACGAGGCCCTCGAGGTCGGCTGGAGACGCCGCGGCGCGGAGCGGCGCCTTCAGATCGGTGCCGGTGCGCGCGTAGAGGCAGGTGAAGAACATGCCGTCGGCGGTGAGGCGGGCGCGGTCGCAGGTGCGGCAGAACGGCGCGGTGGTCGAGGCGATGACGCCGAACGTGCGGCCGTCGCGCAGGCGAAAGCGCTCGGCCGGGGCCCAGCCGTCGTTGGCGATGGGCTCGACGGGCGCGAGCCTCGCGAGAATTTCGGCGCGGCTGAAGACCTGCTCGCGGCTCCACAGGGTGGCGCCGCCGACGTCCATGTACTCGATGA
>JAEUJP010000117.1 GCA_016793725.1 Myxococcaceae bacterium
TCATCGAGGTGAAAGACTCGGCCATCACGACGCGCGACGGCACGCTGCACCTCTTCTACGACATGACCGACGCCGAGTGGCCCGACGTCGTCGAGGGCGTGTGGGCGCTGAAAGAGCTCGCGGGGGCGACGACCGACCACCAGCCGCTCGACGTGCACCCGACCATCAAGGCGCAGGGGCTCGAGGGCGCGTACGCGAAGCGGCTCGCCCAGCTCATCACCGACTTCTGCGGCGACCAGAACCTCTCGCGCGTCGCGTTCATGTTCGCCGGCATGGACGGCAAGACGTGGACGTTCGGGGCCTTCAACCGCATGGGCAGCACGCTCGTGGCCGACCCGATACCGCGCTTCAACGACAAGAAGGAGCAGCAGGTCGAAGAGCACGGCAACGAGATGCGCCGCAACAGCGAGATGATTCCCTCGCCCTCGAACATCGACCTCACCACGCTGCTCTCGTACACCGAGCTGCAGCTCGCCGATGACTTTACGCTGCGCCGCGCGACGAAAGAGGCGCTGCTCATCGAGAACCCCGACAAAGAGACGCCGCAGACCATCGACTGCGGCAGCTGTCACATGGCGAGCCGCGCGCTGACGTTCGCCGCGGCCGACCGCAACATCGACCTGCAGTCGTTCACGGCCGAACGGTACCTCGCTCCGCAGCGGTTCGACCTGCGGCGCGTCGACGCGGCGAAAGAAGACCCGTTCGCGCAGCGCGCGTTCGGCTACTTCCACGCGCACTCGGCGCTGTCGCAGCGCACCATCAACGAGTCGGCTGCCATCGCCGAAGCCCTCTCGCCGAAGTGAAGCCGCCGTGCTGCTCGCGCTGCTGCTGACGCTCTGTCCCGCGCCCGAGGCCGTCGAGCACAAGCTCTCGACGCTGAGGGGGCCGAACGCGGCAGCGCCGAAGTATCAGCTCGAGGTCGGCACGCTCGGTGAGTCGGTGCTGCTGACGGCGCGCGACCTGAACGGTGCGCTGTGGCTGCAGCGCGAGCTGCCGGCTTCGGCGCCGTGCGGCGAGCTCGAAGACGCCGCGGCGGTGGTGCTGCTCGCGTGGGAGGCGCAGCTCGCTCCGGGTGAGGTGCCGGTGCCCGAGGTGATGCGCATCGAGCCGGTGGTGGTGGCGCCTGTGGAGCCCGAGCCGCCGGCGCCGCTCACGGTGCGCGTGAACGCCGGCGGGCAGGTGTGGCTGTCGAGCGCGATGCCGACGTGGGGCGCGGCGGGGTCGGTCGAGGTGCACGGCCGCTGGCTCGGCTTCGAGGTCGGCGTGCTGGGTCAGGGTCGGCGCACGGTGCCGCTGGGGCCCGGCAGCGCGGTGTGGTCGCGCGCGTCGATGTGGGTCGGGCCGATGGTGACCGCGCAGGTGGCGCGGGGTGTCGATGCGTCGCTGACGGTGGGCTTCGTCGGCGGCATGTTTCAGGCGACGAGCGCCGGCTTCGACGTGACGACGCCGGTGACCGACTTCGACCTCGGGGGCCTGGCGTCGGCGAAGGTGCTGCTGCCGGGCTTCTGGAAGCTGCGACCGTACGTCGCGCTGATGGGTGCGTGGTGGGCGCGGCGGCACCTGGTCGAGTCGACCAGCCCCGAAGCGGCGCGAGTTCTGCCCTTCCTGGAGGCGAGCCCCTCGGTCGGGCTGGCGTTCGTGCCGTGAAAGGTCTTCACAAGGTCGCGACATGAACGCCCCAGACAACGTGCTGGTGAAGCCGCTCGAGCTCGCATCGACCGAGAAGGCCGAGGCTTCCCTCGACCTGGCGGCTGTGTATCGCCAGCACGCGAAAGACGTGATGCGGTGGGCCACGCGGCTCACCGGCCGGCCCCAAGACGCCGGCGACATCACCCAGGAGGTGTTCTGCGTGGTGCAGCGGAAGCTGAAGTCGTTCACGCCGGGCCAGGCGCGGCTGACGACGTGGCTCTTCCGCATCACCGAGCACGTGACGCGCGCGAAGCGGAGGAAACAGCGCGTGTACGATTTTTTCTTCGGCGAGCGAGAGCTGCTGGTCGACGTGGCCTCCGACGAGCGCACGCCCGACGAGCAGCTTTTGGCGCGGCGCGAGGCGGCGGCCGTGTACCGGGCGCTCGACAAGCTGTCGCCCGACGACCGCACGGTGCTGGTGCTGTTCGAGCTCGAGGGGTTGAAGGGTGAAGAGGTGGCCGAGCTCACTGGCACGAAGGTGGCGAACGTGTGGGTTCGGCTGCACCGCGCGCGCAAGCGCTTCGCTGCCGTGATGGAGACCGAGCGATGAGCGCGTGGGAGCAGAGCGAAGCGGCTCGGGCGTTGCGTGGCGCGGCGTCGCTCGAGGTCGGGGCGCCTCCGCCGCTCTCGGCGGTGCGCGAGGTGGCGCGGCGGCGGTCGGTGCAGGCGGCGCGGCTCGTCGCGCTGCTGGTCGCGATTCCGATTGGAGCGACTGCGGCGGGTGGCGTGTACGTGTGGAAGAGGGCGAGCGCCGAGAGGCACGAGCCGAAGCCCGCGAAGGTTCAGAAGGCCGTGCTCGCGCCGAAGCTTGCTGAAGCCAAGGCGGCGCCTGCGGTCGTCGACAACGTCGTCGTCGCACCACCTCCTGCCGCGCCTGCGAAGGTCGTCATCGCCCGCCCGCGCACATCGGCTCCCCTCACCCCTACGGGAGAGAGGGAGAGCACTCCGGAGATTCCGGCTCGCGGTGGCGGCTACGCACCGCCTTCCTCCTCCGCTCCTGCGCGCACCTCGCTGGCCGACGAAGCCACGGCGCTCACGCAGGCGCTCGCCGCACTGCGCACCGGCCACGACCCGGCCCGTGCGCTCGAGCTGCTCGAGACGTACCGCACGCGCTTCCCGGGCGGGGCGCTCCGTCACGAAGCCGCGCTGGCCACCGCCGAGGCCCACCGCGCGCTCGGTCACACCGGCGATGCGCTCGCAGCGCTCGACGAAGCCCCGCGGCGCCCCGACCTCGACGTGCTGCGCGCCGAGCTCAACGCCGAGCTCGGTCACTGCGAGGCCTCGCGCGCCATCGTTCGCGAGCTGAAGGTGAGCGGCGCCCTGCTCGAGCGCGCCCTCTTCACCGACGCGCCGTGCGCGCTGACGCTGGGCGCGCGCGACGAGGCCATCGCCGCGCTCGAGCAACTGCCGGCCTCGCCGCGCGCGAGAGCCCTGCTCGAAAAGCTGAAGTGAAAGGTCTGCGCGCGCCGAGACATGAGCCCGTCATGAAACGTTCACTCCTCGCCGCAGCTCTCTCGATGTTCACGGCCTGTACCGTCGACCACAGGGTCGGTGGCAATCAGCAGGCGCAAGGTGCCATCACCTGCAACACGACGCAGTGCCAGGGCACGACCGTGTGCGTCGAGTCGCAGTGCATCGAGCCGACGGGCCACTGCGGCGGCTTCGCCGGTCTGCAGTGCAACGCGAACGAGCTGTGCGTCGACGACCCGCGCGACGACTGCGACCCCGAGAACGGCGGCGCCGACTGCGGCGGCGTGTGTGTGCCGGCTCCGTCGCACGAGCAGCCTGATTCGGGTACACCCGACTCGGGTACGCCGCAGCAGCAGCCCGACGCCGGCGGTGAGGTGCCGCAGTCGTGCGGTGGTTTTACGCCGAACCCGATGAGCTGCCCGACCGGCTACAAGTGTGTCGACAACCCGAACACGTGCAGCATGGCGGTCGACTGCCCGGGCATCTGCGTCAGAGACGACGACGTGATTCGCAAGTGCGGCGGCAACTCGCCGAACCAGGTGCCGTGCCACGCCGACGAAATCTGCGTCGACAACCCGGCGACGGCGAGCATGGCGGTCGACGCGCAGGGCATCTGCATCAAGAAGACGTTCTGCGGCGGCTTCGCCTCGCTTCCCTGCCCGGGCGCGTACCAGTGCATCGACGACTGGACGGACACGTGCGACCCGCAGAACGGCGGCGCCGACTGCGGCGGCCTCTGCACCACGAAGGCGGGCACGAGCCAGTGCGCCGGCTTCGCAGGGCTGCAGTGCCCGGCGGGCCTGCGCTGCCTCGACAACCCGGCCGACGACTGCGACCTGACCAACGGCAACGCAGACTGCGGCGGCCTCTGCGTGCCCTGACCGGGCGTCACTGAGCGGGTGGAGGTGGCGTCGCGGCCATCTCTACCCACTTGCCGCTCGAGCACATCACGAACCGCACGTCGGAGCCGCCGCTGCACACCTTGCCGTCGGCGCTGCAGTCGGAGCCGACGGCAGCGAGCAGGTCGATGGGGCAGCCGTTGCTGTCGAGGCGCCTGGCACACGAGAGCAGCAGCAGCAGCAGCAGCAGCACGAGGGCGAGTCTCATTGCAGGCAGTCGGGGCGGTTCTTGTAGCGCTTCTCGAACGGCACGTAGACCATGCAGCTCTTGTCGCCATCGGTCTCTTCGCAGACCTCCTGGCAGGTGTCGTAGCGAACCTGGTGCTCGCGCTTCACGGCGGCGCCGGTGCGGGTGTCGGCGACGCGGTTGTAGGCGGTCGTGGCGCCGTTGGAGTCGGGCTCGCCGAGCGAGTGCAGGCTGGTGACGAGGCCCTTGGGGGCGCCCTTCTTCCACATGCCGGCCTTGTTCTTGATGGCCTGCTGCTGCAGCGCGAGGAGCTGCTCGTCGACGGGGCCGTCGACCGAGTACACCATCGCGTAGCCGTCGAGGATCATGTGCTTCGTGAGCTCGGGGCAGTTGATCAGCAGGCGCCCGTAGCCGTCTTTCTTCTCGTCGGTGGTGCACTCCCACGTCTTCATCGCGGCGTGCGGCGCGCTGTCTTCGGCGAGCTCGAACAGCTCGTGCGTCGTCCACTCGCCCCAGCGGTGCACCGGGCCGTACGCCTCGAGCGTGTTGTACCCCTGCAGGCGCGTGCCCGAGCCCTTGAACTTGCCCTCCTTGAGCTTGAAGGAGTCCCCATCTGTCCAGTTCACTTGCGTCTTTTCGCCGTTCAGCACGACGGTGCCGGGCGCGCTGTGCTTCTTGTGGTGAACCTTCGAGGCCGTGGGGACGAGGAGCAGGACGAGCGCGAGGCCGAGCATCGGCGCACAGTCTAGTCAGTCGATGATGCGAAAGCCCGCCGAGGCGAAGTGGTGATCGAACGTGAACACTTCGCGAAGGCTTGCCTTGGTCATGAGCACGAAGCTGACCGCGTCGACCGACGAGAGCTTGTGCAATTCGCGTCGCTCGAACCATCGCCACGACGCCGTCAGGTCAGCGCGGCGGCACTCGAGCACTCTGAGTCTGCGCAGATTGGCGAGTGAGTCCTTCCAGCGCAGAGCGACGGTACGAGTGGTGTTCCGCTCGAGAAAGGTGAAGGTCTCCATGACGACGGGAACCGAAGTCGCGAGGCGCGAGCCGCTTCGCTCGAGTCGGGCCCAGGTGTTCACGGCGCGGGCATGGAGGGGGTCGGTGGTCACCGCGAGCGCGATCCACGCTCCGGTGTCGACGTAGACCTCGCCAGTCTTTCGGCTCACGGCGCGTCGTAGATGCTGTCGTGGTCGGTTGAAACTCGACGCGCTTTGCCTCGAAACAGCGCTACCGGGCCACCTGCAGCGGCCTCGAGGTACGTGCGCTGTATGGCCTCTCGAATGAGCGCGGCGACGCTCTTTCGCCTCCGCAAGGCCAGTCGGTGCAGAGCGCGCAGGTCGGCCTCAGGCAGGTAGACTTGGGTCTTCCGCATGTGTGTCACTTTGCGAGGCGAAGTGACACCTGTCAAGCCACCGACGCGGCGGTCACCTGCACGCCGTAGCGCGGCCGCAGCGTGAACACCGGCTCGGGCTCGAGGCTCTGACCCGGCACGAGGCTCAGCTTCACGCGCTGCAGCAGCGTCGCGAGCACGAGCGTGCCTTCGAGCAGCGCGAAGCCATCGCCGATACACTTTCGCGGGCCCGACGAGAACGGCATGAACGCGCACCGGCTCTTCGGGCGCTGGCCGTCGGGCAGCCAGCGGGCCGGCTCGAACTTCTCGGGCTCGGGCCACACGCTCGCGCGGCGGTGAACGACCCACGGCAAGAAGAAGATGAGCGCGCCCTTCGGCACCGGCACGCCACCGATGGCGTCGTCGACCGAGGCCGAGCGCGCGATGGCCCAGACGGGCGGGTAGAGGCGCAGCGCCTCGTGCAGCACGGCCGAGGTGTAGACGAGCTTCGGGGCGTCGGCGGCGGTCGGCTCGCGGCCGGCGAGCACGGTGGCGAGCTCTTCGCGCAGCTTCGCCTCGACGTGCGGGTGCTGGCCGAGCAGCACGAACACCCACGAGAGGGCGTTCGCGGTGGTCTCGTGGCCGGCGAGCATGATGGTCATGACCTCGTCGCGCAGCTGGGCGTCGTTCATGCGCTCGCCGGTGTCGGCGTCGGTGGCGGCCATGAGCATGCCGAGCAGATCATCGCCGGCCTCGGTGGCGCGGCGCTCGGCGATGAGCGTGTGCACGACGGCGTCGAGGCGGGCGCGGCCGGTGACGAGCCGGCGGTTTGCGGGCGTGGGCACCCAGTCGGGAATGGGGAGCAGCCGCGACGTGCGCTCGGTGAGCACCTTGAGCAGCGGGCCCAGGGCGGCGCCGACCTCGCCGGCGGCGGCGGTGAGGTCGGTCGAGAGCAGGGCCTCGCCGACGATGCGCAGCGTGACGCGCATCATCTCTTCGTGAACGTCGAAGGCGGCGCCGCTCTGCAGGCGTGGTGCCCACGAGGCGGCGAGGTCTCGCGTCGCGCGCACCATGATGTCGCCCCACGCGCCGAGCTTCTCGCGGTGAAAGGCGGGCTGGGCGAGGCGGCGCTGGCGCAGCCAGAACGGGCCTTCCGACGTGAGCAGGCCGTTGCCGAGAATGGTGCGCAGCGCTGCGTAGCCACGTGTCTGTTTGCCGTACGACTTGTAGTTGTCGTGCAGCACGTGCTCGATGAGCTCGGGGCTGCTGACCACATAGCCTTTGAAGTAGGGCAGCTTCAGCTTGACGATGTCGCCGAGCTTCGAGGCCTTCTCGAAGGTGCCGAGCGCGTCGCGCTGCAGGTCGAGAATGCTGCCGATCAGCGGGAGGCCGGGGTGAACGGGGGCTTCCATGGCCCGGCGTTGTAGCACTGGCGCCCGGCGTCATTCTCTTGGCGCTGTTTTTCGTGGCCCGTCGCCGTGATCGATTTCCGCGCGTGCCGAATACAGGCGAAGCATGCACGAACACCACGGACACCCCGAAGGACTCGCAGTCGACCTGAAGCGCATCGCCCTTCTCGAGCAGCGCCGCCGAATTCTGAAGCTCTTCGGAGGCGCCGGCCTGCTGCTCGGCGGCCTCGCCTGCGGTGTCGGCGGTGGGTCAGGCACGACCCCGACCGGCGGCTCGTGCAGCAAAATTCCCGAAGAGACCGGCGGCCCCTACCCGGCCGACGGCACGAACGGCGTGAACGCGCTCACCCAGACGGGCATCGTGCGCAGCGACATTCGTACGAGCTTCGGCAGCTACTCGGGTACGGCGCCCGGCGTGCCGCTCGACATCACGCTGTCGCTCGTCGCGGCGAACGCGGCGTGCGAGCCGCTCGTCGGCTACGCGGTCTACCTCTGGCACGCGACGCAAGACGGCCTGTACTCGCTGTACACGAAGCAGAACGAGAACTACCTGCGCGGGGTGCAAGAGAGCGACGCCGACGGCAAGGTGACGTTCAAGACCATCTTCCCCGGCTGCTACGACGGGCGCTGGCCGCACGTGCACTTCGAGATCTTCCCCACGCTGCAGTCTGCGACGACGGCGACCAGCAAGCTCTCGACGTCGCAGCTCGCGCTGCCGCAAGACGTGTGCAGCGAGGTGTACGGAGCGAGCGGCTACGAGGCGAGTGTGTCGAACCTCTCGCGCGTCTCGCTCGACTCGGACAACGTGTTTCGTGACGGCTACTCGACGCAGGTCGCGACCGTGACGGGCGCGGTGGCCTCGGGGCTCACCGCGTCGCTGCTGATGGGCGTGAACGTCTGATTCGTCAAATGCGCAGCACCTTCACCGCGGGAAAGTAGCGACGAAGTCGTGTGAGGTCGTGGAAGTCGGACGTGTAGACAACGTCGCCGCGCTGCGCGGCCGATGCCATCACAATGGCGTCGATCGCCGTCGCACCGACCACGTGGCCCATGGCATCACCGGCAATTCTCGCCAGGCGATCGCTCAGCGGCTCGACGTCGACGAACGTCAACAGCTGCTCACGAAAGTCGGAGCGGCCTCGCCACCACTCGGTCACGACCGCAGCTGGCACCGTGATGCGTCGCTTGCGGTCACGAGCCGTCGTGAACACCTCGGCGGCGCGCTGGTGCCTTCGCTCGAGCGCGACGAGCGCACCCGTGTCGAACGTCAGCCCTCCCACTCAGCCTCAATCTCACGCATTCGCGCGGGACTGACCTTCGCAGCCTTGCCGAGGTACTGGGTCACCGCATCGCCAGCTTCCTGCCGGCGCAGCTCACGCGCAGCGTCCTCGAAGGCAGCAGACAGATTGCCCCCGCGGCGGCGGGCGCGCTTGCGCATCCACTTCAGGGTGTCGCTGGTAACGGTGATGCTGATCTTGGCCGATGGCATGGCGTCTCTCCTACCAGCAGTAGGATAAGCGCCGTGCCGATTCGGCTCAAGGGCACGCGGCGTCGGTCTCGGCGAGCGAGACGACCTGCACCGCGAACCTGCCCGTGCGCTTGTCGGTGAACGTCGCCGAACCATCGCCCGCCGCACGAATCGAGAACTCGTTCGGCGCGGCGAACAGCACCGGGCGAGACACCCACGTGGCGACATCGAGCACCTCGAAGTCGATCGCGCCGAGCATCGGCTGACCGTTCTTCGACTTCGGCACGAGGTTCACCTCGAGGCTCTCGTTCGGCGCCAGCGTCACCGGGCCCGACTGCGCCGCGCGACGGCAGGTGGAGTTGTCGGTCTCGCGCGTCACGACCGCCTGGCTCTCGACGACGAGCGCGTCCATCTCTTCCGCCCGCACCGTGAGCGAGCCCTCGTCGAGGCCGGCCGTGCCGTTGAACGTGAACTCGCCGGGCCGCGGCAGCACGACCTCGAAGTTGCCGGTCGAGCGCTTCGTGACGGGTATCTCTTTGCCGTCGACGTCGAGCACGACGAGCGTGCCGTCGACGTCGCTCGGGAACAGCCCGTTCGGCAGCTGCGTGCGCACCTTCACCGGAGCGCCCACCACGATGGGCTGCTCGAACGTGTCGCCGAACGTGAGCCGCGAAGGGCCCGAACCACCGCCCATACCGCAGGCGCACAACACCAGAAGCAGCAAGCACAAGCGCATCGGGCGACCTTGTGAGCAATGGGCGGGCCGGCC
>JAEUJP010000132.1 GCA_016793725.1 Myxococcaceae bacterium
GTTTTATGGCCGCGCGCTCTCGCTGCCGGTGCTCGTCGAGGCGGCGGGCATTCTGTCGGGCGACGGCGGCGCGTACGACAAGCTGAAGGCGCTGTTGCCCGCGGTGGGGGCGGGCCGGCCGCTGGCGGGCGCGGCGCGAGACGTCACCGACGGCTACGAGGCGCTGTCGCACCCGACCTTCAGCCATTTGGACCCGCTGACCGCCGCCGACGTGCCGGGCTCGCCGGGGCGCGCGTGGTACGACGCGCTGGTGGGCTTCATGCTGCGCAACACGCCGAGCGGCGGCGTTGAGCTAAGGTGACGGCTCTCTTCGTGCCGCGAATTCCCCGCAATGATCTCGCCGTGAAGTCTTCAGCCCGGGTGAGCTCGGGCTCCGACGTGACGGTGCGCGCTCCGCCCGCGGCAAAGCCGCTCGACGCCATCGACGCGAAGCCGGCGTCGCCCGACGGCAAGGCGTTCGTGACGGCGGCGCTGAAAGACATCGCGGCGCGCACCGCGCGGGGCGAAAAAGTGCGGGTCGTGTTCGACATCGACGACACCCTCGCCGACACGCGCGCACGAACGCTGGCGATCGCAAAGGCGTGGGACGCGGCGAACGGCACGAGCTACTTCGGCCGCCTGACGCTCGCGCAGGTCGCGCACACCGGGCTCGACACGGCGCGGGCGCTGAACCTGCCGTGGCCGGCCGAAAAGGCGTTCGTCGACCACTGGAGCGTCGCCTTCTGGGACGGCGCCAGCTTCGCGCACGACCTGCCGATACCCGAGACGATCGCGCTCGCGAAGGCCGCGAAGGCCGCGGGCGCCGAGCTCGTGTACCTCACCGGCCGGTGGGACGACCGCGAGCACCACACCATCGACCAGCTGCGCCGCTTCGGGCTCGAGGCAGGCCCCGACAACGTCGTCAGCAAGCCGGGCCCGAGCACGCTGACGGTGCCGTTCAAGGCCGGCTGGCTCGAGCAGAGCAGGCTCGACGGCTTTCACTGCGCGTTTTTCATCACCGAGTCGCGGCGCGACATCGCGGGCATTCAGGCGGCGGGCGAGCCGGCCGTCTCGGTGCTGCTCGACCACCCGTTCGGCGGCCCCGAGAACGTGCGGCCCGAGACGCCGGTGTACCCGAGGGCGATCTGACCGAGCCCGGGGTGCGCGGTCGCACGACGCGCTTCGTCGCCGTCGCGTTCGTGCTGGGCCTGGGGCTGTCGCTGTGCACGCTCTCGCTCGGCCTCGTGGTCGACGACTGGGGGCAGATCGTGCGCGTGAAGCACGGCTTCCCCGAGCTCGGCGGCCCGTATGACCTCTATCGCTTCAGCGGCGTCGACGTGCCCGAGATGGAGCGCCTCATCTTCACCGGCCCCTACCCCTGGTGGACGAAGCCCGACCTGCGCGTCGGCTTCTTTCGCCCGCTCTCGTCGCTGCTGATTCACTTCGACGTGAAGGTGCTCGGCGACCGCCCGAACCTCTGGCACCTGCACTCGATCGCCTGGTACCTCGCGCTCATCGTGCTGGCGCTCATGCTGTACCGGCGCGCGCTGCCGTTCGCTGCCGCGCCGATCGCGCTGGTCTTCTTCGCGATCGACGACGCCCATTGGATGCCGGTGGGCTGGCTCGCGAACCGCAACAGCCTGGTGTCGGCGGTGCCCGCGTTGGGCGGCGTGCTCCTGCACCTGCGCTGGCGCGAAGACGGGTGGCGACCCGGCCTGCCGCTGTCGATGGCCGCGTACGCGGTGGCGCTGCTCGGCGGTGAGTCGGCGCTCGGCGCGCTCGCGTTCGTGGTCGCGTACGAGCTCACGAACGTGCGGGGCGACGCGGTCGGCCGTCGCGCGTCGGCGCTGCTGCCGCTCGCGGCCGTCGTGCTGCCGTGGGCGGTGCTCTACAAGTCGCTCGGCTACGGCGCGCACGGCTCGGCCATCTACATCGACCCGTTCGGTGAGCCGCTCGAGTACCTGGCGGCCGCGCCGGGCCGGTACCTCGCGCTGCTCGGCAGCGTCACCTGCGGCATCGCATCTGACTTGTGGATGTTCATGGCGAAGGCGCGTTGGTTCTTGTCGGGGTTGGGCGTGGTCGGCGCGGCCGTCTTCGTCGTGTTCGTGCGGCGCGCTCGCCAGCACTGGCACGAGCGGCACTGGCGACACGTTCGCTGGCTCATCGTCTCGGGGCTGCTCGCGATGTCGCCGGTGGTCGCGACCTTCCCCGCCGACCGGCTGCTGCTCGTGCCGTCGATCGCGGCGGCGGGCGTCGTGGGCGCGACGCTGTACGCGCTGTGGGAAGAGGCGGGCAGGGTGCCGAAGGTGGCGCGCGCGATGCTGCTCGTGACTCAAGGGCTGATGCCGCTGCCCGCGTGGGTGGCGAGCCCGCTGTTTCTGAAGGCGTCGGCCAACTACGTCGAAGACGGCATCGTGGGCTCCGGCGTGAGCGACGCGGCGCTGGCCGGCGACGTGGTGATGTTGACGGCGCCCGACCCGTTCGTGGGCATGTACGGCTCGTTCGCGCGCATGCTGCACGGCGCGCCGCGGCCGAGGTCGTGGCAGTTCTTGTCGTACGCGCCGTATTCGCACCGGCTGACGCGCGTGGGCGAGGCCAGCGTCGAGCTCGAGGTGTTGGGCGGGCACATGCTGGGCACGGTGTTCGAGCAGCTGTTCCGCGCGGAGCGGTACCCGCTCGAGCCCGGCTTCACGGTGACGGTCGCGACGATGAAGGTGACCGTGCTCGCGGCGACCGACGGCCAGCCGACGAAGCTGCGCGCCGACTTCACGAAGCCGCTGGCCGGGCTCACCCTCGTGCAGTGGAAGGGCGCACGCCTCGAGCCCCTCGAGCTGCCTGAGGTGGGCGCGTCGACCGTGCTCGAGCACGAGCTGGGCCCCGTCGACCGGCTGATGAACGCTGCGGGCGGCCGATAGACCTACGGCGTGGCAGGCAGCTGCACGAAGAGCAGACAGGCTGCTCGGGCTTCGACCGAGTCGAGGTCGCACGATCGCGGCGTGTCGCTTTTTCGTGCGACTTCACGGGCGGCGGGCGTCTTGGCACCGAACGCAGGCCGAACCCGAAGGAGCCCCCCGATGAGACGCTTGATTTTCTTCATGTTCCTCTGTGCTTGTGGAGTCGAAGGCGAAATTTCAGACCCTGGCCTGATGGAGGAAGAAGACACGAGCAGCACGGGTCAGGCGGTGACCTGCAACCCGCGCATGAACCGCTTCCCCGTCGGCGACTCGCACAACATCGGCTACGACTCGGCGAGCTGTGGCACCGGCACGTGCCGCATCAGCTGCCCCGATCAGAACGCGAACTCCGACTGGAACGGGGCGGCCGGCCACCACGGCATCGACGTCTTCGCCTACCACCGCGCGCCGCTCGTCGCTGCCGCTGACGGCCGCGTCGTGGCCGTCGGCACCGTCAGCTCGACCTCGGGCCTGCGCGTGCGCATTCGCGACGCCTGTGGCTGGGAGTACTACTACGGCCACATGGACCAGGCCGTCGTCAGCGTCGGTCAGAACGTCTCGTCGGGTCAGCTCATCGGCTACATGGGCAAGACGGGCGCCGCGTCGACCCACCTCCACTTCAACGTCTCGCCCGACGGCCGGTACTCGAGCGACATCAACCCGTTCAACCTGCTGAAGGCGACGAGCCCGACCGCGTGCGCCGCGCCGCCGGTGAACCCCGACCCCCCGGTCACGCCCCCGACGGGCTGCGGCATCTTGGGCTCGGGCGCGCAGCTCGGCGTCAACCAGTCGGTCACCTCGTGCGACGGCCGCTTCACGCTCGCGATGCAGGGCGACGGCAACCTGGTGCTCTACCAGGCGAACGTCGGGGCCATCTGGGCGTCGTGGACGAACGGCTCGGGCGCGAACGTCGCCGCCATGCAGGGCGACGGCAACTTCGTGCTCTACCGAAACGGCACGCCCGTCTGGCACACCTCGACCCATGGCCGGCCGGGCGCGTACCTGGCCGTGCAGGGCGACGGTAACGTCGTGATCTACCAGGGCTCTACGCCGCGCTGGTCGACCGGCACCTGCTGCCGGTGAGCTCCGCAGCAGAAATGGGGGGGGTTCTGTAAGCGGCCTGGGCAGGGGGCGGGTAATTTCCGGCCCTGCCGCCGTCGACAACTGGTCGATGGACCCTACGGCGACCCTGGCTGCGGGCGAACGCGCCTACCCCGGTGTGAACGTGGCGCGCGACGCGTTCGCGCGCTTCCTCGCCGCCCGGCCGCGCGCAACGGCCGAAGCGGGCCCCGAGCTGTACCTCGCGTTCGCGTGCGGCGGTGGTGACCCCATCGCGCTGCAGGCGTTCGAGACCCGCTACCTGCCCGTCGCGCGCATCGCCGTGAAGCACCTCGAGGTGAACGCCGACGAGGTGCTGCAGCTGTTGCGCGTGCGCTTCTTCGTCGGGCCGCCGCCGCGCATTCTCGACTTTCAGGGCGCCGGCTCACTCGAAGGCTGGGTGCGCGCCTCGGCGGTGCGCATCGCGCTCGACTTGAAGCGCCGCGAGCGCACGGCCGCGGGGGTCTGCTCGCACGAGCTCTCGCAGCCCGACACCGAGCTCCGGCACCTGAAGGTGCGTCACGGCCCCGCCTTCGAGCGCGCGTTCTCGCAGGCGTGCGCCTCGCTGTCGTCGCGCGAGCGCGCCGTGCTGCGCCTCTCGACGCTCGGCGGCGCGAGCATCGACCGCATCGCGGCCACCTACGGCATTCACCGCGCCACCGCCGCCCGCTGGCTCGAGCGCATTCGCGACGCGCTGCACGACCGCACCTTGACCGCCCTCGGCGCCGAGCTGGGCGAGAGCGACGCAGGCGCCGCGAGCCTCTTGCGCCTCATCGCCAGCGGCCTCGAGGTCAGCCTGCGCAGGAAGCTGATGTCAGCGGAGGCACATTGACCCCCGCCGTCGACCCCGGCGCCTGCCCCGAAGAGCAGTCGCTCGCGGGCTTCGTGTCGCAGCGCCTTTCGCTCGGCGAGGCCGCCGCGATTCACGAGCACCTGCAGAGCTGCGACGCCTGCCGGCTCGTCACCGACGTGCTTCAGGCCGAGCGGCCCAACGGCGACGCCTCGGTGAAGCCCGGCCGCCGCGTCGCGCACTACGAGCTGCGCGAGTGGCTCGGCTCGGGAGGCATGGGCTCGGTCTATGCCGCGCTCGATACCCGCCTGAACCGGGTCGTCGCGCTGAAGGTGCTCGAGAAGAAGGCGACCGGGCTGATGCACGAGGCGCGCGCGATGGCGCGGCTCAACCACCCGAACGTCGCGACCGTGCACGATGCGGGTGAAGAGACCGACGTCGCCTGGCTCGCGATGGAGCTCTTGCCCGGCGGCACCCTGCGCCGCTGGCTGCGCGAGCCGCGGCCGACGTCGCAGCTCTTGCGCGTGTTCGTCGACATCGCGCGCGGCCACGGCCACGCGCACGCGCACGGCCTGGTGCACCGCGACTTCAAGCCCGACAACGTGCTGTTCACCGACGGCGGCACGCCGCGCGTGGCAGACTTCGGGCTCGCGGCCGAGCAGCGCGCGTCGAACCCGCGCGAGGTGGCGGGCACGTGGGCGTATCTGGCTCCCGAGGCGGTGCGGGGGGCGGCGCCGGCTCCGGCGGCCGACCAGTACGCGTTCGGCGTCACGCTGCGGCAGGCGCTCGAGGCCGGCGGCCGTGCGGTGCCTCGCAAGCTCAAGGCGTGCATCGCACGCATGACCGCGATCGAGCCGGCGGCCCGGTTCGCATCGATGGACGACGTGGCGCAGGCGCTCGAGGCCGAGCAGACGACGAAGGTGTGGCGGTGGCTCGCGGCTCCGGCGGCCGTGCTGCTGCTGCTCGGAGCGGCCGACCGTGCGCGAGCGCCTCACGCGCTCGTGCAATCGCTGCCGCCGGGGTTGGACCCGGTCATCGCCGCCGAGGCGCGCCGGCAGCTCGACGCGTCGAGCGTGCCGCTCGATCTCTCGCACCTCGCGAGCGCCAAGACCCTGCGCGAGCAGCTGGCCGCGCTCGAGGCTCTGCCGGCCCGCGGCCCCGTCGCGGCCGAAGCGCTCGTGCTGTCGGCGACGGCGGCGCGCGAGTGGCGTGACGTCTCGGTCTGCACCGACACGACGTTCGCCGCGCTGCAGCAGCTGGTCGGCACGGCGCGGCGCGGCGGGCTGTCGATGCTCGAGGCGCGCGCGTGGGTCGACCTCGCGAGGTGCCAGCGCCAGCGCGGGCTGCTCAGGCAGGCCGAGTTTTCGCTCTCGGTCGCCGACCAGGTGAAGAACGGCCTGCCCGAGGGTTCGCTCGCACGGGCGCTCATCTCGCTCGGGCGCGGCAAGCTGTTCGTGCACCTCGACCGCGATGCCGAGGCCGACGCCGCGCTCGACGAGGTGGGTGAGGTCGACGGGTGGCTGAAGGGCATGCTGCTCTCGCGGCGCGGGCTCTTGCTGCTGGCGACCGAGCGCCCCGCTGATGCGGTCGCGACGTTCGAGGTCGCGGTGCCGCTGATCGAGGCGACGTTCGGGCCGGATGACGTCGAGGCGCTGATGGCGCGGCACAACATGGCCTCGTCGCTGACGGCGGCGGGGCGACACGAAGAGGCGCTGGCGCTGTTCGAGCGCGAGGTGCGCGAGAGCGAGACCGTGAGCACGCCGCTCGCGTCTGATCTGGTGAGCGTGCTGCTCGCGCTGGGCCGCCGTGAAGAGGCGCTCGCGTGGGGTCGTCGCTCGCTCGCGGGGGTGGGCGAAAACGATCTGCGGCCCATCAGCTCGATGGGGCAGCAGCTGCACGCGTGGGCGCGCGCCGAGATCGCGGCGGGCGATGCGCAGGCGGTGGTCGATCGCTTCGAGAAGCTGCGCGTGCTCGAGCCGTTCTGCGACGGCAAAGATCTGCACGTCGCCGAGCGCCGTGACCTCGAAGAGCAGGCGCGCAGGCTGGCGACCCGCTCTCGGGCCGGCCGCCGGTGAGTCGCCCGGTCTCGCGGTGAGCGTTGACTCCCACGTCAAAACCCAAGTACGGGCGAGGGCATGTCACGCGCTGCCATCACCGACCTGTACCGAATCGACGACCTCTTGAGCGCCGAAGAGCGCGCGGCGCGCGACGCGGTCGCCGCGTTCGTCGACAAAGAGTACATCCCCATCGTGGGGAAACACTTTCGCAACGGCACCTTCCCCATGGAGTCGGTGCCGCGCATCGCCGAGCTCGGCATCTTCGGCGCGCCGCTCAAGGGCTACGGGTGCGCGGGCATGAGCAACATGATGTACGGCCTGGCGCTGCAAGAGCTCGAGCGCGGCGACTCGGGGCTGCGCAGCTTCGCGTCGGTGCAGTCGAGCCTGTGCATGTGGCCGATCTGGTCGTACGGGTCGGAAGAGCAGAAAGAGCGCTGGCTGCCCGGCATGGCGAAGGGGAAGCTCATCGGCTGCTTCGGCCTGACCGAGCCCGACTACGGGTCTGACCCGGGCGGCATGCTGACGCGGGCGAAGAGAGACGGCGACTCGTACGTGCTGAACGGGTCGAAGATGTGGATCACGAATGGCTCGATCGCCGACGTCGCGGTCGTCTGGGCGAAGACCGACGGCGGGGGCCCCGAGTCGATTCGCGGGTACCTGGTCGAGAAGGGCATGCCGGGGTTCGTCGCGAAAGAGATTCACGGCAAGTTCAGCCTGCGCGCGTCGTACACGAGCGAGCTGTCGTTCGACGAGGTGCGGGTGCCGGCGAAGAACGTGCTGCCGGGCGTGCAGGGCCTGCGGGGCCCGCTGTCGTGCCTGAACAACGCGCGCACGGGCATCTCGTTCGCGGTGATGGGGGCGGCGATCGCGTGCTTCGAGGGCGCGCGCGAGTACGCGCTCGAGCGCAAGGCGTTCGGCAAGCCCATCGCCGGCTTTCAGCTGACGCAAGAGAAGCTCGCCGACATGCTGCAAGAGATCGTGAAGGGCCAGCTGCTCGCGTACCGGCTGATGCGGCTGAAAGACGAGCACGGCAAGGTCGACCCGGCGCAGGTGTCGCTGTGCAAGCGCAACAACGTGAAGGTCGCGCTCGAGATGGCCCGCGTCGCGCGCACCATCTACGGCGCGAACGGGGTGACCGACGAGTACCCGCCCATTCGCCACGCGCTGAACCTCGAGAGCGTCTACACGTACGAGGGCACGCACGAGGTGCACACGCTGATTCTCGGCAAGGCGATCACGGGCCTCGACGCGTTCGGGGGCTGAGTGCCGCCGTTCGTTCGCGAGCTGCCCGTTCGGTTCCCCGACGTCGACTACGCGCAGGTCGTCTACTACCCGCGCTTCTTCGACTACTCGCACCAGGTGTTCGAAGACTTCTTCGCCACCGAGGTCGGCACGCCGTACGCGGTCATGCTGCGCGACCGTAAGGTCGGTTACCCGACCGTGCACGCCGAGGCCGACTTCAAGAGCCCCTTGCGCTTCGGTGACCTCGTCACCATAGAGCTGACCACCCATGCGGTCTCTGAGAGATCGATCACGTCGGGCTACCGGTTCAGCGTGAAGGGCACCGCGTGCGCCGAGCTCAAAATCGTGACCGCTTCGGTCGATCTCGTGACGTTCAAGGGCGTGAGGGTGCCCGACGACGTTCGCGCCGCGTTCGAACGATTCATCTGATAGACGCTGGTGCCTCGTCTTGAGCACTCCCGCACCTGCGACGACCGGCAGCGCACCCGCACCCGACAAGACCTGGCTGAACGCCGACCGCATCTTTCTGGTCGGCCTGCTCATCGTGCCGCTGGCGTACGCGTCGAAGTTCTTCTCGGGCGGCGCGCTGACGTTCGCGCTGTGCGCGCTGGCGCTCGTGCCGCTCGCGAGGTGGATGGGCACGGCCACCGAGGTCATCGCGCACCGGCTCGGCTCGGGGCTCGGCGGCTTGATGAACGCGAGCTTCGGCAACGCGGCCGAGCTCATCATCGCGATCGTGGCGCTGCGCGCGGGCCACGTCGACGTCGTGAAGGCGAGCATCACCGGCGCGATCTTGGGCAACCTGCTGCTGGTGCTCGGCGCGGCGGTGCTCGCGGGCGGCATCGGGCGCGAGAAGCAGACGTTCAACGCGACGGCGGCGCTCTCGGGCTCGGGCCTCATGTTCCTCGCGGTCACGGCGATGAGCATTCCCGACCTCTTTCACGTCGCGCGCGGCGAGGCGGCGGTCGAGGTGTTGCGGCCGATGTCGATCGGCATCTCGGTGGTGCTGCTCATCATCTACGCGCTGTCGCTGGTGTTCGCGCTGCGCACGCACAAACACCTGTACGCGGGCGAAGACGACGACAGCGACGACATGCCGCCGTGGAGCCAGAAGAAGGCGATCTTCGTGCTGCTCGCCACCACCATCGGCGTCGTCGTCATGGCCGAGGTGCTCGTCGGCGCCATCGAGCCCACCATCGAGAAGTTCGGGTGGACGCACACGTTCATCGGCGTCGTCGTGATCGCGATCGTCGGCAACGCGGCCGAGCACAGCACCGCCGTGATGATGGCGCTGAAGAACAAGATGGACCTCGCGTTCAACATCGCGTTCGAGTCGAGCAAGCAGATCGCGCTCTTCGTCGCGCCGCTGCTCGTGCTGCTCTCCGTCCCGCTCGGCCAGAACCTCACGCTCGAGTTCAGCCACATGGAGGTGGTCGGCATGGCCGTCGGCGTCGGCGCCGCCACACTCATCGGCATCGACGGCGAGTCGAACTGGCTCGAGGGCGTGATGCTGCTGGGCGTCTACGCGATTCTCGCGGTCGCGTTTTTCTTCATTCCTTGAGCTGATAGAAGCTCGCGGTGCCCGTCGAGCTTCGCAAAGGTGGTCTGCACGTCAGCGGCACCCCGCTGTGGCTCGACGCGCGGCGCAAGAGCGAGCTGTCGTTCGTCAGCCACGCGCACACCGATCACATCGCGCGGCACGAGCGCGTCATCGCGACGGCGGCGACGCTGCGCATCATGGAGCACCGTCTGGGGCCGCTGCAGTCGAAGCTGCCGGTGCCGTACCACCGGCCGTTCAGGCTCGGCGATCTCGACGTCGAGCTGATGCCGGCGGGGCACGTGCTGGGCAGCGCGCAGATTCGGGTGACGCGGCCCGACGGTCACCGCATCGTGTACACGGGCGACATCGGGTTCGAGCCGTCGTCGACGGCCGAGCCGGCGAGCATGCTCGCGTGCGACACGCTGGTGCTCGAGTCGACGTTCGGCATGCCGCGGTTCCGCTTCCCGCCGAAAGAGCGAATCGTCGACGAGATCGAGCAGTGGGCGCGGCGCGCGCTGAGCCGCGGGGTGCGGCCGATTCTCTACGCGTACTCGCTGGGCAAGGGGCAAGAGATCATTCACCAGCTCCACGCGCGGGGCCTGAAAGTCTGCGCGCACCCGTCGATTCACGAGGTGTCGATGCTCTACACCGAGCTCGGCGTGAAGATGAACGTGCGGCGCTTCGAGGGCACGTTCGACGAGGGTGAGGTCGGGGTGTTTCCCCCGTTCGGCAAGAGCCCGGCGCTCAAAGAGATCTACCCGAAGACGACGGCGGTGCTGACGGGGTGGGCGCTCGAGCCGTGGGCGGCGCGGCGCTACGGCGCCGACATCGCGTTTCCGATGAGCGACCACGCCGACTTCCCCGCGCTGATGCGCTGCGCCAGAGAGAGCGGCGCGCGCGAGGTCATCACCGTGCACGGCTTCGCGAAAGATCTCGCGAAGGCGCTCAACGCCGAGGGCATCTTCGCGCGCGCCGTCACGCAGGTCGTGCAGATGGAGCTGCCGCTCGCGGCAGACCCGGGGCAGAGCGAGCTGGGGCTGTAGCAAACTGCCCCATGGCTGCGCCGTAACCGCTGGAACATGGGTCAGGGTGCGCTGCTTGCACACGCTCACCCCATGAAATGGAACCGAGGTCACCAGAGTCCCGACGTCGAAGATCGCCGCGGTCAGGGTATGGGTGGGTTTGGCGGAGGGCGGGGTTTGCCGCTCGGCTTGCTCTCGCTGATCGGCTCTCGCTTCGGCATCGGCGCAGCCCTGCTCGCGGCGCTCGTGTTCGTCGGTCTGCAGTTCCTGGGCGGCTCGAGCGGTACGCCCGAGCCCGCCGCGCAACGCGGAGCCGCCGCTGACGAGCAGGCCCAGTTCGCCGCCTTCGTGCTCGACGACGTTCAGGCCACCTGGGCGAACCACGTCGACGGCTACCGCAAGGCCAAGATGGTGCTCTTCACCGGCGCCACCAACACCGGCTGCGGCTACGGCGACCGCGCCGTCGGCCCGTTCTACTGCCCCGAAGACAACAACGTGTACATCGACCTCTCGTTCTTCAAGACGCTCGAGGCCAGGCTCGGCGCGGGCGGCGACTTCGCGCAGGCCTACGTCATCGCCCACGAGATCGGCCACCACGTGCAGCACCAGACCGGCGGCCTGAAGGGCGGCTCGAGCGTCGCCAGAGAGCTGCAGGCCGACTGCTACGCCGGCGTCTGGGCCCACGGCACCCGCACCCGCAAGCTGCTCGAGGCCGGCGACGTCGAAGAGGCCATGACCGCGACCGCCGCCATCGGCGACGACAAGCTCCAGAAGATGCAGACCGGCACCGTGCAACCCGAGAAGTGGACGCACGGCTCGTCGGCCCAGCGCAGCGCCGCCTTCAAGCGCGGCCTCGAGTCGGGCGACCCCGCCAGCTGCGACATGACCGAGCGCGCCGAACGGTAGAACCCCTTCGACTCCGCATCGCTTTGCGCTGCTCCGCTGACGACGAGCGGAGCCGTGAACCGACGACGACTACGACGCGACGGCCGCGCCGCCACCGACCATCGCCTCGACGTGCGCGGTGGCTTCGGCGAGGTACGCGAGGCGCTTGAGGCGCACCTCTTCGGGCAGGCTCGAGAACGCGTTGAACGCGTCTTTGAGCAGCTCGCGGTTGCCGGCGGTCGCCTGGTGGGCGAGGTCGAGCGCCGACTCTTGCGACTCGAGCGCCTCTTCCCAGTTGTTCTCGGGCGTGAAGCCGGCCTCGAGCAGCGACATGAACAGCTGACAGGCCGCGAGGCGCTGGCGCAGCTCACCGATGTGCTCGAGCGCGTCGTTGTACGCCTTGAGCTCGAGCAGCGCGCCGGTGATGCGCGGGTCGACGGTCGCGGTGAGGTCTTCGACCTCGACCTCGTTGAGCAGCGTCGCCGTGAGCGCCTCGACGGCGGCCTCGCTCGGCGTCGGCTCGACGCCGACCTCGCGCAGGTACATCACCGCGACCGCGACGTCGTTGCTGCCCGCCGCGATGACGCCCTTCGCCTTCTCGATCGCCTGGTTGTCGCCGACGGGGCGGCGGTTTTCCATTCGGGTCTTCACCGCCTCGCGGTACAGCGCCTCGAAGCTCGTGCCCGGCATCATGCGCGTCGGCAGCGGAGGCCGCAGGCCCGGTACGTCGAGCACCCACAGCGGCGGGTTGCCCACGTTCTTGAGGCCGCGGAACAGCAGGGTGCCCGCAGGGTCATGCGGGCGGAAGGGGGGCAGGTCGCTCTCGGGGCCCGACGCCGCCGCGAGCGCGGCCGTGCGCTGCTCGCGCGTGAACGACGTGATGCCCACCGCAGGCGGAGGCGGAGGCGGCGGCGCTTCTTCGCCGTTCAGGCCGACCACGCGATCCATGTCGACATCTTCGAGCTCGAGCTGATCGAGGCCCGTGCACCCCGTGAAGTCGCAGCGCAGGAGCTTCAGCTTCTCGAACGTCGCGCCCTCGAGGTTCGCGCCGCGGAAGTCGCAGTCTTGCAGGCGCCCGCCGTGGAAGTACGCGTTCGAGAGGTCGGTCTCGCGGAAGTTGATCTTCGAGAGATCGCACTTCTCCCACTCACTGCCGATGAGAATGAGACCCGAAAAATCAGCGTTCGCCGAGAAGAGCTGCGCGAACGTGGCTCCAGTGTGATCGAGCGGAACCTTCCCGTCTTTGCGGAGGTTGTTCCACTCCTTGGAACCGTTCTTCATGAGCGTTTCGATGACTGGCTTCGGCATGGGAGCGCTTGCTTCTACGCCACGCGTCATGTTCGTTCCACAACTTCGACATGCTCGAATTCAAGGCCGGGCCCGATTTCGCGAACGTCCGTTTGGACAAGTTTCTGCGCAAGCGCCTCTCGAATGTTCCCGTCTCGCACCTGTTCAAGATGATCCGCACCAAGAAGGTGAGGGTGAACGGCCGCAGAGCCCAGCCGGAACAGCTCCTGCAGCCCGACGACGTCATCACCGTTCGCGGTGACGAAAAGCAGCTCACCGCAGTCATCCCCGAGGCCGAGCGCACACAGCCTGCGCTCGATCTGACACAGCTCAAGGTCCTTCACGAAGACGACTGGTTGATGGTCATCGACAAACCTTCAGGCATGGCCGCCCACCCGGGCAGCGGCATTCACGGCGGCACCGTCGTCGAATACGTGCGCGCCTACCTGGGCAACAAGGCCGTGCGAAACGACTTCGGCGCGAGCCCCGCTCACCGCCTCGATCGCGACACCAGCGGCGTGCTCATCGTCGCGAAGCGCCGCCCCGCCATGGTGCACTTCACCGAGGTCTTCACCCACCACCGCGCGAAGAAGAAGTACGTCGCGCTGGTGAAGGGCAAGATGAACAAGCCCTCGGGCGTCATCGACCTGCCGCTCGCCGAGCACCAGCAGACGGCGCTCTCGAAGGCCCGCCGCGGCGTGAACATGCAGCAAGCGGTAACACGCTGGCGTCTGCTGGCGCAGGGGCAGGGCGCCGCATATGTGGAATGCCTGATTGAGACTGGCCGAACGCACCAGATTCGACGACACTTCGCGGCCGTCGGGCACCCCCTCGTGGGAGACAAAAAGCACGGTGATTTCGAGTTCAACCGAGAGGCGAAGGCGAGGTGGAAGCTCGACCGACTGTTCCTCCACGCCGCGTATCTCGAATTTCCCCACCCCGAAGACGGCCGCCGCATGGTGATGGAGTCGAAGCTGCCCGCCGAGCTCTCTGAAGTCTTGCGCGCCGCAGGAGTGACGAAATGAGTGCCCCGCCTCCCGACCAGAAGAAGCTGGTGCTGGTCGATGTACCGAAGCCGAAGTTCTTCAAGCGCTTCTTCAAGTTCATCGGCTTCAGCGTCGTCGTGGTCGCGTCGCTCGGCGCGATGGCGGCGCTCGGGGCGTGGCTGAAGTTCGGCTCCGACCTGCCCGCGATTCCGCAGGTCGACATGTACCACCCGCCGATTCTCACCGAGATCTGGAGCCAAGACGCGGTGCTCACCGGCGAGCTCTACAACGAGCGCCGCAAGGTCGTGCCGTACGAGCGCATACCCAAGCGGCTCGTGCAGGCGTTCATCGCCGCCGAAGACGCGAGCTTCTTCGACCACGGCGGCGTCGACTTGCTCGGCACCGTTCGCGCCGTCACCAAGACCGTCATCAAGAAGGTCACCGGCAAGGGCAGCGTGCAGGGCGGCTCGACGCTCACGCAGCAGACGGCGAAGGCGATTCTCGTCAGCGACGCGCGGCGCAAGGTGCTCGAGGCGCGCGGCCTCACCGGCAAGCTGACCCGCGAGAGTGAAGCCGCCGCGAAAGAGGCGTTCAAGAAGGCGACCGAGAAGAGCCCGAAGCGAAAGATTCGTGAGGCGATTCTCGCGCGGCGCCTCGAGGCGGCGCTGACGAAAGAAGAGATTCTCTACCTCTACCTGAACAACGTGTACCTGGGGCACCACGCGTACGGCGTGCAGTCGGCGGCCGAGAACTACTTTCGCAAAGACGTGAAAGACCTGACGCTGGGCGAGATGTCGCTCATCGCGGGGCTGCCGCAGGCGCCGTCGAGCTTCTCGCCGTTCACGGCGGCCGAGAAGGCGAAGAAGCGCCGCCACTACGTGCTGGGGCAGATGCTCGAGAAGGGCATGATCAGCAAGGCCGAGCACGACCAGGCCGACCAGGAAGAGATCAAGGTCTTCCCCGTCGAAGACGTGTTCCACGAGCTCTCGCCGTACTTCACCGAAGAGGTGCGCAAGTCGGTGGTCGATCGCTACGGCAACGTCGCGGCGCTCGAAGAGGGCCTGCAGATCTTCACCACGATGGACAGTGAGAAGCAGCGCGCCGCACAAGACAGTGTGCTCGCCGGCCTGCTCGCCGTCGACAAGCGCCAGGGCTACCGCGGGCCGCTGATGAAGCTCGACACCGCCAAAGAGCGCGACGCGTTCATCGCGAAGGCGAAGAAGGCGATGGGCGACGACAAGCTCGTGCCCGGCATCTTCTACGTCGGGCTGGTGACGGCCATCGATCGTGAAGGGCTCGTCGCCGACGTGAACATCGGCGGCCAGGTGGCGAAGCTGCCGGCGCTGGGCGCGCGGTGGGCGCGGCCCGTCAACAGCGAGCGGTACTACAACTCGGGCGTGATGGTGAACAAGCTGACGCCCGCGGTGGCGGTCGGCGACGTCATCGTCGTGCGCGCCGTGGCCGACACGAAGGGCCTGTGGGACGACAAAGAGCAGTACAGCGCGGCGCTCGAAAAAGAGGTGCCCGAGAACGTGCCGCTGGTGCGGCTCGAGCAAGACCCCGAGCTGCAGAGCGCGCTCGTCTCGATCGACCCGCACCGCCAGTACCTGGTGGCGATGGTCGGGGGCTACGACTTCGACGCGAACGAGTTCAACCGCGCGTTTCAGGCCTGCCGGCAGCCGGGCTCGGGCTTCAAGCCGCTCGTGTACTCGGCCGCGATCGAAAAGATGAACTGGACGGAGGCGACCGTGCTCGTCGACGCCCCCATCGTCTACGACGACCCCGAGAACCAGAACCGGTGGAAGCCCGAGAACTACACCGAGGGCTACGTCGGCGACGTGCTGCTCCGCACCGCGCTCGTCAACTCGATGAACATCCCCGCGGTGAAGACGTACATCGAGCTCACGCGCTTTCTCGGCAAGAAGAACGAGCCGCTCGGCATCAAGTTGATGGGCGAGTACATCAAGAACCTCGGCATCAACACGCCGCTCAACCCCGACTTCTCGACCGCGCTGGGCAGCTCGTGCGTCTACCCGATGGAGCTCGCCCAGGTGTACGCGACCATCGACCGCCTCGGCGAAAAGAAGCCGACGTACTTCTTGCGCAAGGTCGCCGACCGCTACGGCCGCATCATCGAAGATCACACCTCGTTCGATGACCCGTGGGCCTCGCTCACCGACCGCGTCGCCGGCGGCTACGCGCGCCTCTACGAGCCCGGCGAGCAGGTGATGGAAAAAGAGACCGCCTACATCGTCACCGACCTCATGCGCGGCGTCGTGCGCGAGGGCACCGGCGCCGCCGCCGGCCGCCTCGGCAAGCCCGCCGCCGGCAAGACCGGCACCACCAACGACTCGTTCGACGCGTGGTTCACCGGCTTCACCAAAGACATCGTCACGACCGCGTGGGTCGGCTACGACTTGAACCAGCACCCGCTCAACCGCGCCGAGACCGGGGGCAAGGCCGCGCTGCCCATCTGGCTCAACTACATGAAGAGCGCGCTCGATGGCCGCGCCCAGCCCGAGTTTTCGCCACCCGCCGGGTTGGACCTCGTGCGCGTGCGCGTCGACGAGAAGACCGGCAAGGTGGCCAGCGCGGGGCGGGGCGCCAAAGACATGTGGTTCAAGCGCGACACCGAACCGAAAGACCGCGAGCTCGAGAAGGGCTCGGTCGGCACCAGCGACTACATGTTCGAGAAGTAGGCGAGGCCTCTGGTCGCTGCGCTCCCGTTTCCGCGCCAGAGGCGCGAGCTTCCTGTCCAGTCGCGACCCGGCTAAGCGTCAGGGCCACCGCCATGGAAGCCGCAGCAGTCGCCTCGACCGTCGAGCCCCAGCCGCGCGCCTCGACGTTCGCAGCCGAAGCGCGCGAGCTGCTCAAGCTCGGCTGGCCGCTCGCGCTCGCCCAGGCCGGTCAGGCGCTGTTCGGCGTGGTCGACACCGCCATCGTCGGCCGCGTCGGCCCGCAGGCTCAAGGCGCCGTCGGCCTCGGCAACGCCATCTTCATCGGCTTCGGCTGCCTGGGCATGGGCATCATGATGGCGCTCGACCCGCTCATCTCTCAGGCGATGGGGGCCGGCGAGCCGGGCAAGGCGCGCACGCACTTCTGGCAGGGCGTTTGGCTGTCGCTCATCGTGAGCGTGCTGCTGGCGGTGCCGGTGGCGACGGCTCCGCTGGCGCTGCCGGGGTTCGGGGTCGATGCGAGCCTGGCGCACGAGACGTGGCGCTACGCGGTCTGGCGTGCGCCTCAGCTGCCGCTCTTGCTCATCTTCATCGCGACGCGCGCGTACCTGCAGAGCGTGAACCAGACGCGCATTCTGTTCATCGCGACCGTCATCGCGAACGTCGTCAACTTCGCGCTGTGCTGGTGGTTCGTGCTCGAGCTCGGCTTCGGCGTCGTGGGCGCGGCGATGGCGACGGTCTCGAGCGCGGCGCTGCAGCTGGGCATCGTGGTGATGACGTTCGGCCCCGCTCCGCAAGGCACGCGGCGCGAGCTCGACGTCGCGGGGGTGAAGAAGACGCTGCGCGTCGGCACGCCGATCGGCCTGCAGCTGTTTCTCGAGGTCGCGGTGTTCTCGGCTGCGGGCGTCATCGCGGGCACGCTGAACGAGGCGAGCATCGCGGCGCACCAGATCGCGATTCAGTGGGCGAGCTTCACGTTTTGTCTCGCGGTCGGCATCGGCGCTGCTGCGACGGTGCGTGTGGGCTGGGCGATCGGCGCGAGAGACACGCCGGCGGCGAGGCGCTCGGGGCTCACCGCGATGGCGCTCGGCGTGCTGGTGATGTCGAGCTCGGCGCTGTTCTTCTTCACCTTCCCGCACATACCCGCCGAGGCGATGACCGACCGCGCCGACGTGCTCGAGGTGGTGGTCGCGCTCTTCACCGTGACCGCCGTGTTTCAGGTGTTCGACGGCATTCAGGCGGTCGCGGCCGGCGCGCTGCGCGGGGCGGGCGACACGCGCTTTGCGTTCTGGGCGAACCTCGCGGGGCACTACGGCGTCGGGCTGCCCATCTCGATGCTGCTCGGCATCAGGCTGGGGCAGGGCGTCATCGGGCTGTGGTGGGGCCTGTGCGCGGGGCTGATCGCCGTCTCGCTCGCGCTGCTCGGCCGGTTCGTGAAGCTGACGTCGCGAGAAGTGAAGGCCCTCTAGAAGCGGCCGGTGAAGGCGAGGCTCATGCCGTCGTTCGAAGCCGCCGGAGTCACCGTCGCCGAGCTGCCGCCGCCGAGATCGATGACGAACAGCGTGGCGCCGACGGCGGCCACGATGCCGCCCGCGACGGCGAGCCCGATGCCGATCGTCTGCGAGCTGCCGGCGCGGCTGTAGAGGTCGAACGCCTCGGGGTTGGTGCACTGGGCGCCGGGCATGCACAGCGCTTTGCGCTGGTTTTCGAGGCCCATGGTGTTCACGCCGAAGTAGACGGCGACGCCGAGCAGCACGGCGCCGACGGCCATCGCGCCGATGCCGACGATCTTGAGCGGCGACGTGCCCGAGTCGCTCGACGCCGTGGCGACCGCGGCCGGTGCAGGAGCGGGCTCGGGCTTCTTTTCGACCGGGGTGGGCGCAGGCTCGATCGGCTTCACGGGGTCGGGCTTCTTCTCTACGACCGGCTCGGGCTTCGCGACCGTGGTGCCGAGGCCGAGCACGTTGCGCACCGACGGCGCGAAGAACTCTTCGAGCTTCTCTTTCAGGTTCGCCTGAAACTCCTTCGACGAGCCGGTGAAGTCGAAGGTCGAGAGCTTCTTGCCGAACTCTTCGACGCTGAGCGCCTCGACGTGCACGACGACGTCGTCGAGCGCGCTGCCGGCCTCGACCGCGATGAGCACGCCGACGCCCTTCTTCTGGGCGAGCTCGACGAGGCAGGGCACCTTCGCGTTGCACGACGTCGCGTCTTCGGCGGGCGTGGGTGTCGGCACGCCGCGCTCGGCGAGCGCCGCCGAGAGGTTGCGCGCCATCTCGAGGGCCTGCGGCTTCGCGACGCCAGAACGCCGTGACACGACGACCCAGGCTTCGGGTCGGGCTTCGGCGGCGCCGAGGTGCAGCGAGAGGGCGAGGGTGAGCGCGAGCATGGGCCCGCACTCTACTACTGGCCCTTGAGGTCAGCCTCGATCTTGTTCGCGAACCCCTCGGCCTGGTCGCGCTGCTCGGGCGTCACCGTGCCCGCCTTCAGCGCCTCGAGGTACTTGCCGAGGATCTTCTTGTCGACCGTCGAGAGCGCGTCGGGCTTCGCGGCCGACTGCTTCTCGAGCGACAGGAAGCGCGCGAGCAGCTTGTCTTTCGTCTTCGGCACCGTGGGCTTCGGGGCCACGGGCTCGACGCGCTTGACCGGCTCGGGCGGTTTCACCGGCTCTGGGGGCGGCTTCACCGGCTCTGGGGGCGGCTTCACCGGCTCGGGGGGCGGCTTCACCGGCTCGGGAGGTGGAGCCGGCTCTGGCGCGGGCTCGACGACCTTCACCGGGGCGGGCTCGGGCGGCTTCACCGGCTCGGGAGGCGGCTTCACCGGCTCAGGCTGCTGCGGCACCGCGTCGTGCACGACGATCGGCTCGGGCCGGTTCAGGTACGCGATGGCGAGGGCGGCGAGACCGAGGAGCAGACCGACGACCCCGAGCACGAGCCCGCGCGACGACTTCGGCGCGTCGTGAACGGGCCTGGCGGTCGGCGGCACGGCCATGGTCTGTGCGACCATCTCGGGCGGCAGCTTCTTGGGCTCCGGCGGCTTCGAGATCTCGGAGGTCGTGCTCGCGGCCTTCGCTTCAGCCGGAGCCACCCGCGTCTCTTGAGGAGGAGGCGGAGCCTTGGGCGTGGCGGCCGACTGCGGCGTCGCCTGTGAGCGGCCCTCGTTGGGGATGCCCGAGGGCGAGACCGAAGCGTGCACGCCCGACTGG
>JAEUJP010000143.1 GCA_016793725.1 Myxococcaceae bacterium
TGCTACGCCGAGCGCATGGCAGAACGACTCCAAGCGATGGGACAGCCGAACTACAAGAATGGGTTCAAGCTAACGCTACAGCCGAAGATGTTGGAGCTGCCGCTCCAGTGGAAGAAGCCCCAAACCATCTTCGTGAACTCGATGAGCGACCTGTTTCACAAGGACGTCCCCGTCGAGTACATCCAGCGCGTTTTCGGCGTCATGCGGACAGCGCGCTGGCATCGATTCCAGGTGCTCACGAAACGCGCCGACAGGCTCGGTGAGATGGACCACGCGATCGACTGGCCGCCGAACGTGTGGATGGGCGTCAGCGTCGAGAACGCTGCGTACGTCCACCGCATCGACAGCCTGCGAAAGACGGGTGCGGCGGTGAAGTTCTTGTCACTCGAGCCTCTTCTTGGGCCCCTGCCGACCCTCAGGTTGGCGGGCATCGATTGGGTAATCGTTGGCGGCGAGTCCGGTCACTTGGCGCGCCCGATGGACGCTGCGTGGGCGACTGATCTTCGCGACCAATGCGCGAAGGCTGGCGTCGCGTTCTTCTTCAAGCAATGGGGTGGCAAGAACAAGAAGAAGGCTGGGCGCGTGCTAGATGGAAAGACCTACGACGCGATGCCCAGTGCTGCAGCGCCGACCTCAACCACGTCTGCAGCGAAGATGGTCCGACCTTCGATGTCCGCCGTCGGCTGAACTCTTGCTTTCGATTGGGGCGAGGCGATCACAGTGCCGCTCGAGTTGCTCTCGAAAAACACAACTTCTCAACCGCGCGGTTGCGGTTTGGTGTTGGCTCAGAACAGCTTCATGCGCACCGCCGCCGCCGCCGCCTCGCTCTTCGACCGCACGCCGAGCTTGCGGTACGCGCGCAGCACGTAGCTCCGCACCGTGCCGATGCTCAGCTCGAGCCGCAGCGAAATCTGCTCGTAGGTGTACCCCTCGGCGAGCTCACGAATCACCGCCAGCTCGCGCTCCGACAGCTCTTCTTTCGGGACGTCGGTCTTCGCCGCCGTCGGGTACAGCCGCTCGAGCACGCGCTTGCCCACCATCGCCGACAGCGGCGACCCGCCGTTCAGCACCTCGCGCACCACGCGGCCGAGCTGTTCGATGGCCTCGAGCTTCACCACGTAGCCCGAGCAGCCCGCCTCGAGCGCGGGGAACACCCAGTCGTCGGCGACGTGCGCGGTCAGCGCCACGATCGGCACCCGCGGCTGCAGCTTCTTCACCGCCTCGATGGTCGCGAACTCGGCGCGCCCGTCGAGGTCGAGGTCGAACAGCACCACCGCGCCCAGCCGGTTCTCTTTCGCCAGCTTGATGGCCTCGCCGGCGCTGTCGGTCGCGGTGATGGCGAAGCCCTCGTCGCTCAGCACCTCGGTCACGGCATCGCGAAAAATCGGGTCGTCTTCCACGACCGTGACGTGAACCTTGTCCAAGGCCCGTGCATCTTCCGTGCACGTGTCGCAGCGCGGCAAGCCAGACGTTCATACGGCATGGTCTCTACGCTGCCCCCAATGCACGTTTCGGTGACACGAAGTTCGGGGCTCGTTACGACGTCTCTACAGATGACGCTCCTGACCTCCCTGCTTGCGGTGACTTGCTCCGGCCTCCTCTACATCGCGCTCGCCATGAGCACACCGCCCCGCGCCGAAGCGCGGGTCACCTCGCGCCGCTAAAGTCACAGCGGCACGCAGACGCCGCCGTCGAGAGCGGCCTCACACTTGTAGCCGGTGCGGCAGGTCGATTGCCCGCCACCGGGCGCAGGGCAGTTCGAGAAGCACAGCCCCAGAATCGGCTCGCCGAGAGCGTTTCGACTGGTGATGACGCAGCTCGCGGCGTCGCCGCACAGGTTGCTCCTGAAGTCGGCGCCGAGCGACGCGATGTAGCACTGGGCCGTGCAGTACCCGCCGACGTACCCCGAGGAGCCCCCATCGGGGAGCAGCGGCTGCTGGCAGAACGCTATCGCATCGTACGGGGCCACCGGCGGGTTGCGGCAGTCGACGTTCGCGAAGCACGGGTTGCCGGTCTTGATGGCCTGCGTGTTGTTCGCGGCGCTCGGCCGGTTGTCCGGCGGGCCTTCGAGGTAGCACACGCCCCCCTCGGGGCCCGCCGCCGGCAACGGGTAGCAGCGGTAGCCAGGCCGGCACGCCCCGACCACATCGGGGTCACACTTGTTCATGCAGTACCGCGTGCTCTCACCCGCCCAGTACCCGGCGTGCGAGCAGAACGAACCCTGTGGGCAGTGGTTCGGCGGGTCGCACGGCTGCCGCGTGCAGTAACCGCCAGGGTAGGTGAAGGTGCCGGCGTTGTACGTCGGCGCGGTCTTGCAGAGGGTGCCCGAGCCGAAGTCGTTGCACTCGGCGACCGTGGTGCACGCCGAGCCGACCGCTCCAGGTGGGAGCGGTGGTGCACCGCCCGCCGTCGCACCGCCGCCTGCCGTTGCCCCGCCGCCTGCCGTTGCACCGCCGCCTGCCGTCGCACCGCCGCCTGCCGTCGCACCGCCGCCGGCCGTCGCGCCGCCGCCGGCCGTCGCGCCGCCGCCTGCCGTCGCGCCGCCGCCTGCCGTCGCGCCCCCGCCTGCTGTCGCGTCGCCGCCGGCCGTCGCGCCGCCGCCAGCCGCCGCGCCACCGCCTGCCGTTGCGCCACCGCCCGCCGTCGCACCGCCGCCTGCCGTCGCGCACGCGACGTCCCGGCACGTCTCGTTGTCGCTACAGCCGGTGTAACCGACAGCGAGGAAGACGAAGCAGACGACGAACACGACAAAACGCATGCGGAAGACCTCTCAGCCCTTCAGGCGGACTCATGTTGGCGCGGAATTTTCTACGCAGCCCGGGGGCGCCGACGCGAGCGCGTGACCCGGACGGAGTCATCGGTAATTGGCGCTCGGGGCGTGCGCACGCGTTTCACCGGCACGTCCCGAGCAGGTGACGCCGCGGCAGCAAGCCAGACGTTCATACGGCACGACCGCGACGTTCATACGGCATGAGCCCGCGCCGGGCGCTGACCATCATGCGCGCCCATGCACGTGCGCCTCGCGATGGTCGCTTCCCTCGTCGTCGCAGTCAGCGGTTGCAACTGTTCGCCGCCGAGCGCCGAAGACGGAGGCACCGCCGGAGGCGGCAGCACCGCGGGTGGCACCGCCACTGCGGGCGGTGGCTCCAGCACCGCGGGCGGCACGGCCGGCGGCGCACCGGGCGGCGGCTCGGGCACCGCAGGCGGTGGCATCGTCGCGCCGGGCGCGCCGACGCTCACCATGCTCGACCAGAAGGTGAACGGGCAGAGCGTGACGCCCGGCTCCAGCATCGGCCAGACGCCGACGTTCACCGCGCTGCTCGCCGACCCCGACGCCGACGACGTCTCGCTCGAGGTCGAGGTCAGGCTGACCAGCGCGTCGTTCACCAACACGCCCACCGCGATGACCGTGCTCGCCGCCCAGGGCATGGCGAGCGTCACGCACCCGACGCTCGCGCCGGGCACGTACAAGTGGCGCGCGCGCGCCGTCGACGAGCGCGGGCTCACGAGCGCGTGGGTCGACGCCGCCGCGAACCCTGCGTTCACGCTCACGGCCGGCGCCATCATGGCCACGCTCAACATCAACGGCAACGAGCCGGCGACGGGCCAGCGCGACGTCTCGCTCAACCTCACCGCGAGCTCGTCGGCCGGCGCCGTCACGATGATGCGCATCTCGAACGACGGCGCGGCCGGCACGCCCGAGGTCTTCACGATGAACAAGTCGTGGCAGCTGACCGATATGGACGGGCTGCGCACCGTCTCGGTCGAGCTCACCGACAGCGCCGGCAACACCGCGACCGTCACCGACACCATTCTGCTCGACCGCGTCGCGCCCGTCGGCGCCTTCGATGTGAACAACCACGCGCTCTACACGAACGTGCTGCCGGTCACGCTCGCGCTCGCATACACCGACGCGAACGGCCTCTCGGGCGCGACGGTGCGCACGCGCATCGACATGGGCACGTTCGCGCCGGCGGTGCCGTACTCGACGATTCTGCAGGTGAACCTGCCCCCGATGGACGGGCCCCACGACATCACCGTGCAGGTCATCGACGCGGCCGGCAACCTGTCGATGCAGCACACCGAGAGCATCACGCTCGACCGCGTCGTGCCGACCGTGAGCTCGCCCGTGCTGCTCAGCGGCCTCGCGGCGACGAACACGCGCAACCCGCCCATCATCGCGACGCTCGGCGACGACCGTGGGCTCTCGGCGGCGTGTGTCGTCGTCGTGCCGACGGGCATGCCCGCCCCCATGAGCCCGGTGGCGAACGACCCGTGCTGGCAGCCGGTCGTGGGCACGACCGCGCGCACGACGATTTCGCCCCAGCTGCCGTCTGACGAGCGCGAGTACCTCTCGACGTTCTTCGCGCGCGACCTCGCCGGCAACGTCGCGCAGAGCCCGTTGACCTTCATCTACGACGCGACGCCACCGACGGGCGGCACGCTCGTCATCACCGAGGTCGACGCGGGGCACCACAACGTCTCGATGCGGTACACGGTGGGCACGGTGCCGACCGACCCCGGCGCGGGTGGGTCGGGCATCTTCGGCTACCAGGTCGGCCTGAACCCCGGCAACGGCGGCACGCCGTCGACGCCCGAGCTCTTCAACTGGGGCCCCGTGATTCCCGGGGTGCCCGCGCCCGGCGTGTCGAACGTCGTGGGCGCGCTCGCGCAGAACGGCGTGGTGCAGTCGACGGCGCTCCGGTTCGTCGATCGCGCAGGCAACGGCGGCTCACTCTCGAACGTCGTGACGGGCCGGCAACCGAACTGGGTGTTTCACCCGCTGTTCGTCTCGCCGAGCGCGGCCAACTACGAGGCGGTCACCCGGGTTCAGCTCGCGGGGCTCGGGTACCGCTTCATCGCCTCGGGTGAAAACGGCAACGTCTACTCGACCGACGACGATGGGGTGTCATGGGTGC
>JAEUJP010000144.1 GCA_016793725.1 Myxococcaceae bacterium
TGCTGCTTCTGGGCGCAGTCGTCGCGCTGCGCAGCGCGCACGACCGCCGTTGAGCCCGCCACTCACCCGGTGTGGTGCCGTGCGTCTCTTTGAACCGCCGCACCAGGTGTGACGCCGAGTGCAGGCCGACCTTCGCGGCGATCGCCTCGAGGTCCATGTCGGTGCCCCCGAGCAGGTGCTCGATCTGCTGCGTCACGAGCCGCTCGCGCTCGTCGCGCAGCGACGTGTTCGCCTCTTCGAGCCGGCGCTGCAGCGTGCGCTCAGACATGCCCAGCTTCTTCGCGAGGTCGGCGACCTCGGCCTTCGGCTCGTCGCGCAGCGCGCCTCGCACCAGCCGCACCACCTCGGGCACCTTCGTCACCTCGTTCAGCTGCGCCTCATAGTCGGCCGCCAGGTCACCGACGCCGCACCAGTCGAACGCCGGCTGCGCCTCGGTCTCGAACGTCTCGAACGGGTACGGCGTACGCGCCACGTGCAGCGCCCCCGACACCACCACGCCCGTGAAGCCCCCGGGGTGCAGAATCGCCTGCTTGCCGATGTTCGGCCCCCAGGCGTGCCGCCGGCTGTTCAGGTAGGCGAGCAGCTTCCCGAACGCGAGCACGTCGATCGACTCGAGCTTGCGCCCGTCGACGAACGACACGTGGCCCTTGAACCGCGGAGCCACCCCCACCTCGAAGAACGGCACCATCTCGGCGATGTCGGCCTCGAGCGGCTTGCCCCACATCGCCGTGCCCAGCGCCCGCGTGCCGTCTTGCCAGAACATGAAGCACCGGCCCGTGCAGAACAGCCGGCCTTCGCCGAGAAAGGCGCGCGGGCTGTACACCTCGCTGAACGAACCGGGCGGCAAACGTCGCTATCATTTCCAGTTCGCGCCCCGGCCACAACGGCTGTCGCCTCGACAGGCTCCTGGGCGGGAGGCTGCGCGTCCCACTTCGGTGGCCGCGTCGGCTCACGCCGCATGACTTCGTCTCAGTCACCCGAGGCCGAAGCGAACGTGTCGGTGCGCGCAGCCTTCAGCGGGCGTGCGAACGACGCCGGCACGTCACCGTGCAGCAGCGACCCTTCGGGGATGTACTCGTACAGCTCGCTGTAGTTCTTCACCTCGGCGAGGCCGGTGCGCTTCATCGCGTGCCACGGCCTCAGGTCTGCCGTGTGGTGCAGCCCCATCGCGCCGATCAGCTCGGCGACCGTGCGCACCGTCTCGCGGTGGTAGTTCGCCACCCGCACGCGCTTGTCGGCCACGTCGAGGCCCGCGACCAGCTCGGGGTTCTGCGTCGCCACACCCGTCGGGCAGTGGTTCGTGTTGCAGCGCAGCGCCTGAATGCAGCCGACCGCCATCATCATCGCGCGCGCCGAGTTGCACGCGTCGGCGCCGATGGCGAGCCGCAGCACGAGGTCTGCCCCCGTCACCACCTTGCCGCTGCAGAAGATCTTCACCTGCTTGCGCAGGCCGAAGCCGACCAGCGCGTTGTGCACGAACACGAGCGCCTCGCGCAGCGGGGTGCCGACGAAGTTCGAGAACTCGAGCGGCGCCGCCCCCGTGCCGCCCTCGGCGCCGTCGACGGTGATGAAGTCGGGCGTGATGCCCGTCTCGATCATCGCCTTGCACAGCGACAGAAACTCGCGCCGCTTCCCCAGGCACAGCTTGAAGCCCACCGGCTTGCCGCCCGAGAGCTCACGCATCTGCGCGAGAAACTCCATCATGCCGGTCGGCGTCGAGAACGCTGCGTGTGCGGGAGGCGACAGCACGTCTTGCCCCATCGGCACCCCGCGAATCTTCGCGATCTCGGCCGTCACCTTCGAAGCGGGCAGAATGCCTCCGTGGCCGGGCTTCGCGCCCTGGCTCAGCTTCAGCAGCGTCATCTTCACCTCGGGCCGCTGCGCGTTCTCTCTGAACTTCTCGGGCGAGAACCTGCCGTCGAGGGTGCGCGCCGAGAAGTAGCCGGTGCCGATCTCCCAGATGAGGTCGCCGCCGGGCTCGAGGTGATACGGCGACAGGCCGCCTTCGCCCGTGTCGTGCGCGAAGTGCCCGAGCTTCGCGCCGCCGTTCAGCGCGAGCACCGCGTTCTTCGACAGCGAGCCGTAGCTCATCGCCGAGACGTTGAAGATGCTCGCCGAGTACGGCTTCGTGCACTGCGGCCCGCCGACGGTCACGCGCAGCGCCGCCGGGTCGACGTGCACCGGCGCGAGCGAGTGGTTCACCCACTCGTAGCCGACCGAGTAGACGTCGAGCCGCGTGCCGAACGGCAGCGTGTCGGGGTCGCGCTTGCTGCGCTGGTACACGAGCGAACGGTCGTCGCGGTTGAACGGCGTGCCGTCGGTGTTCGACTCGACGAAGTACTGGTTGATCTCGGGCCGAATCGTCTCGAACAGGTACCGGAAGTTGCCGAGCAGCGGGAAGTTGCGCCGCACGGTCTGCCGCTTCTGCAAGAGGTCTTGGTAGCCGCGCACCACCAGCGGGCCGATGAGCAGCCAGCCCCACAAGAACGTGCGGTCGAACCACGAAGCGGCGGCGAGCCCCACGACGACGAACAACGAGACGGTGACGAAGATGCGGCGCATGGCCGCACGAGCTTCGTTCAGCCGGGGGTGGAAGTCAGCAGCCCGGCCTCGAGCATCAGCGGCCGTCGTCCGTGTCGCGGCGCTGCACCGCCGCCGAGCCGGCGCTTCAGGTGGTCTGCGCGAGCTTCAGCGAGTCGACCGGCGAGGCATGAATGCCGCGGGTCGCGCCGCCCATGCCGATCTCGAGCTCGACGACGAGCGGGCGACCGAGCGTCGTGCCCTGCTTCTTCACCCACTTCTCGAGCTTCTCGTCGACGAACGCGAAGGCCTGCTCACCCGGCTCGAGCGCTGCGCTCGGGCGCAGCCCTGCGGCGCGCGGCTCTTTGCCGAGGAACTCGGCGATGGGGGCGACGACCTGCGCGTACGTCGAGAGCCGGTAGGGCGTCTCGGTGTACTCGTCCATCTCGGTGTCGGGCTTCTCGAAGAACAGCCCGCCGCCCGCGTAGACCGCGGTGTGGAGCAGCGCCCCGTCTTCACCCCCCAGGTCGTCGTGAAACACGAGCGCATCGCCGGGCTTCAGCTTCGAGAGGAAGTCGGCGCCGAGCTTCTCGAAGTCGCCGTACTTCGTGTCGGCGTGAATCGCGTCGCCGTAGAAGATCGAGACGGAGTCGCCCGTCGCGCCCTGGTACGCGCGCATGGCCTCCCAGCCGGTGCCGTGGCAGTTCGGCGTGACGGTGAGGTTGTAGTCGCCCTCGTTCATCTCGCGCAGCTTCGCGGTGCCCGCGAGCTTCAGCGTCTTCGGCGCGTCGTAGTCTTTGAACGCCAGCGTGCGCAACGCCGGCGGCAAGAAGTCGGTGAACCCGTACTCGCGCGCCGCGTCGTATTTCACCGTCGAGCGGCCGCCGAGCTCGGCGTGCAGCGCGTCGAACTGGTCGCGCGTCAGCTTGCCGAACGTCACCACCGTGCCCTGCTGCATCAGCGCGCGGCTGCCGGTCAGACCCTCGAACGTGACCGAGCGCGCCGACTTCACCGGCACGCCGGCGATGTTCGCGGCCACGCCCGTCACGGCGCCGGCGTCTTTCACCGTCACCTCGGCGAGCTTGCCGGTCATGCCCGCCAGCAGCGGAGGCTTCTTTTCGGTCGCCTCGAAGCCGAGCGAGACTGCGTTCGCGCGCTTGAGCTGCTCGAGCCACGCGGCCGAGCCCGCATCGCCGACGAGCGCGGTGAACTTCTTCAGAAACGCGGCCTGCTTCTGCGGCGAGAGCTGCGCGTAGCCGTCGAGCTCGCGCGCGAGCGCCTCGACCTTCTTCTGCTGGGCGGGCGTCGACGCGGCCGGAGCCTTGCGAAACTGTTCGAGCGTGCTGGTGAGCCGCTTCTGGACGGTGGTGGCGGTGAGGGCCGGCATCGACCGACAACCTACACCAGCGGCGTGCTAGGTGACGCCGCATGCCCAAGCTCGTCTACTTTCCCTCGCTGCGCGGCCGTGCCGAGGTCATTCGCCTCGCTGCCGCCGAAGCCGGCCTGAAGTTCGAAGAAGAGACGTTCACCGACTTTCCCGCGCTGAAGGCGAGCGGGCGGCTGCCGTTTCAGGCCGTGCCGATGTGGGAAGAAGACGACGGCCTCAAGCTCGTGCAGAGCAACGCGATTCTTCAGCACATCGGTCGCGCGCACGGGCTGTACGGTTCGAGCCCGCGCGAGGCGGCGCTCGTCGACCAGGCGCTGTGGACGGCCGAAGACATTCGCAACGAGTACCGCAAGATTCAGACGGCCGAGCCGGCGAAGCGGGCCGACGTTCGCGCCGAGCTGATCAGCAAACACCTGCCGCGGTTCTTCAGCGGGCTCGAGCGGCTGCTGGCGGCGGCCGGCACGCCGTACTTCGCCGGGCAGAACGTGTCGGTCGGCGACCTCGCCCTCTGGTACGCGCTCGAGCTGGGGCGCGACAACGGCTTCGGCGCGCTGCTCGCCGACCTGCCGAAGCTGAACGCCTGGTACGACCGGGTCGCTGCGCGGCCGAAGATTGCCGAGTACGTGAAGTCGCCGGCGCGGCACCCCGTGTTCAAGCTGCCGGCTTGAAACGCAGGTCGCAGAACGTCATGTGACATTCGGGGCCACACCGCGCCAACCCCGCGCGATGTGGCGCGCGGTGGTGGTCCCGGGCTTGCTCAGGGTGCCGCCCATGAAAACTCTTCTGGGCGTGTGTGTACTGGCGGTCGGGGTGGTCGGGTGTGGTGAGCTGCTGCCTGGCCCGGGCGGCGCGGGCGGCGGCAGCGGCAACGGCGGCGGGCAGTGGAGGCAGATCGAGCTCCCGCTGGGGCAAGACCGCAACAACGTGCTCGGCGTGCACTGCAGCTCGACCGACAAGTGTGTCATCGCGACCGAGTCGAGCGGCGGCGACCCCGGCGCGGTGTTCGTGCTGACGCCCACGGCGGTGGGCGAGAAGCTGCTCGACGGCAAGTACAAGGGCGAGGTTCAGTCGAAGGCCGACATGCTCGGCGACCTCGACTTCGCCGGCTTCGACACCGACGCCGACGGCAAGCTGATCGCCCGCATCGACAACTCGAGCGTCATGACGGTGGCGACCGGTGACTTCACGCAGAAGTCGAGCTGGGCCATCACGAACATGGGCCGCTCGGGCGGCGACACGCTGCCGCTCAACGCCACGAGCGCGTTGCAGCACGACAGCGCCAACAAGTGGGTCTTCATCAACCGCATGGGCTTCGTGTACCAGTCGAACGCTGCCCCCGGCATGACGACGGAGTGGACGAAGGTCTGGAGCCCCACCGCCACGCCGTCGATTCCCGCCGACTTCGCGGCGCAGAAGGTGCTCGAGCCGACGCTGTGCCACTCCGATGTGACCGCGGGCGGCCTGCCCGGCGCGTCGCAGCCGGCGTACATCGCGAAAGACCTCTCGGTCATCGTGACGGTCGCCGGCGGCCTGAACCAGCACGGCAACGCCGACCCCGGCGTGTGCATCTCGACCGACCGCGGCGCACACTTCTTCAACGTGGCGTTCACCGACCTGACGTCGCCCGACGTGTCGAGCCCGGGCCCGATCGGCGTGATGTGCACCGACAAAGACAACTGCTACGCGTACAACGGTCTGCAGTTCCAGACGGGCACCGCGTACATCTACTACTCGACGAACGCGTCGGCCGGTAAGGCCTCGACGTGGGCGAAGGCGACGATGCCGTCGAGCTTCGCGACGTCTGATCAAATTACGATTCAGGGCATCTTCTTCGCGCCCGACAAGGTGCACGGCTGGGCCGTCGGCAACAACGCGCACAAGGGCATGCTCTTGCGCACGACCGACAGCGGCAAGACGTGGGCTGACGTGAGCGCCCCCGTGCTGCTCGCGAAAGACAGCGACCTGTACAACGGCTTCGCGCTCGACAAAGACAACGTCTGGTTGGTCGGCCGGTTCGGCACCGTGCTCGTGACGAACAGCGCGCAGCAGTAACCGGGGCTTGTCGTGCGCCGGCGCGCAGGCCCGACGGCGGGCAGGCGACGGCAGGCTCATGGTCGCGCGATGAGAAACTCTCCTCACCGGCAGGGCCCCTTGCGCTGACGAGACAGTCGTCTCACGCGCGAAGCGCATCCCCTGGCGATGAGAAATTCTCCTCACCGAGCTCGGCGTGGCGGCCGAGAAGCCCGGCCGCTTCCACGTGGGCCAGCGTCGCGGAGCCGCGCGCAGCCGGTACGCCGCAGGCCAAGACGCTCGACGCAAGCGGGCGCCGACGGACATCGCCGCAGCGGCTGCGGCCGGAGGCCACGTCACCACGGCCGATGTGCGGGCCCAAGTACGACACCAGCAGCGGAAGCCGATCGCCGTTTTGGTATGCAGTCGCCATGCGTTCGTTCGAAGAGCTCGCCGCGTTCATTCGCCAGAACGAGGTCGGTCGCAGGGCCTCCATCGAGACACCGTATGGGCGGCGCACGCTCTGCTACGCCGACCTGACGGCGACGGGGCGGTACCTGCACTTCGTGGAAGCGTGGATTCGACGGGTTCGCCCGTTCTACGCGAACAGCCACACGGCGGTGTCGTCGACGGGCCGCATCATGACGCAGCTGCGCGAGCGCGCGCGCGAGCTGGTGTGCCGGTCGGTGAACGCGAGCAAAGAAGACGTCGTGCTGTTCGTGGGCTCGGGCGCGACGGCCGCGGCGAACAAGCTCGTCGGCCTGCTGGGGCTGCGCATCGCCGAACCGCTCGAGCGCGAGTTCGGGCTGTCGAAGCACATACCGCCCGAGAAGCGGCCGGTGGTGTTCGTGGGCCCATACGAGCACCACTCGAACGAGCTGCCGTGGCTCGAGTCGGTCGCCGACGTCGTCGAGATCGCGCTCGACGCCGAGGGCAACATCGACCTCGCCGACCTCGAGCGGCAGCTGAAGGCCCACGCGTCGCGGCCGCTGAAGCTCGGCTCGTTTTCGGCGGCCTCGAACGTCACCGGCATTCTCACCGACGTGCGCGCCATCTCGAAGGTGCTGCACCGCCACGGCGCCACCGCGTTCTTCGACTACGCCGCGGCCGGCCCGTACGTGCCCATCGACATGCACCCGGCCGACCCCGAAGAGCGCATCGACGCGCTCTTTCTCTCGCCGCACAAGTTCATCGGCGGCCCCGAGGGCTCGGGCGTGCTCGTCGTTCACAGGTCGCTCTTTCGCTCGGCGGTGCCCGAGCGGCCGGGCGGCGGCACCGTCGACTACGTGTCGGCGTTCGGGCGCGCGTCGGTCGACTACACGCGGCGGCTCGACGAGCGCGAAGAGGGCGGCACGCCCGCGATTCTCTCTGACCTGCGCGCGGGCATCGGCTTTCTCGTGAAAGAGATGATCGGCCCCGAGCGCATTCTCGAGCACGAGCGTGAGATCGCGGCGCACGCGCTGGCCCGGCTCTCGAAGCACCCGCGCATTCGAATTCTCGGCCCCATCGCCCGCCCGCGCCTCGCCATCATCTCGTTCAACATCGAGGGCCTGCACCACGACCTCGTGTCGTCGCTGCTCGACCACCTCTTCGGCATTCAGAACCGCGCCGGCTGCTCGTGCGCCGGGCCGTACGGTCACCGCCTGCTCGGCATCGACCGCGAAAAGAGCGAGCGCTACCGCCAGCAGATTCGCGCCGGCGTGCTCGGCATCAAGCCCGGCTGGGTGCGCGTCTCGCTGCCGTACTACGCGTCGGCCGACGACCTCGACTTCATGCTCTCGGCCATCGAGCTCGTCGCCGACCACGGCGAGCTGTTCGTGCCGTCGTACCGCCTGGGCTGGCTCGACGGAGCCTGGCGCCACATCGAGCGGCCCATGACCGACGTGCTGCCGATCGAGCTCACCGTCGAGGCGCTGCAAGAGGCCGCGCAGAGCTTCTCGGCCGGTGACCACGAAGCGCCGATGACCGAGGCGCAGCTGAAGCGCGACCGCGCGCAGTACTTCGAGGTCGCGAAGAAGCTCGTCGAAGAGAAGAAGGCCGAGCTCGCGAAGACGCCTCCGAGGTGGAACACGCCGACCGGCCGCGCCGACATCGACTCGCTCGTCTGGTTCAGGTACGCGCAGTGCGACACGCCGTTCAAGTGAGGGGTCGACATGCTGCTGAAGCTCTTGCTCGCCATCGTCGGAGTCGGTCAGAACCAGGACGGCACCCTGTTCGTCTACGAAGACCAGGTCGTCGAGTGTGGTCAGGGCGACGGTGACTTCCGCCGCGCGCACCCGAACGGCGAGGTCGCCCTCAAGGGCAAGTGCAAGGGCGGCCTCTACGTCGGCACGTGGAAGGCGTACCACCCGAACGGCGAGAAGCAGTGGCAGGTCGACTTCGATGCCGGTCGCCCGAACGGCACGTTCAAGGCCTGGTTCGAGAATGGCAAAGACCGGGTGAAGACGAGCTACGACAAAGGTCGCCTGAGCGGGAAGTACAAGGCGTGGCACGCGAACGGGAAGCTGGCGGCCGAGGGCGCGTTCACCGCCGGCAAGAAGTCGGGCTGCTGGGAGACATACTTCGACAACGGCGAGCACAGCTCGAAGGGCGCATACGTGAACGGGGAGCAGGTCGGTACGTGGCTCGGGTGGGACGCGCAGCAGGTGAAGCGCAAAGACAGGTTCGGCGGCGAGCCCACGCAGGGCAAGTGCCTCATTCTGCTGTGAGGTTGCCCGTCTCGAACGGCCCTTCGACCGGCGTGCGCTGACGAGCGGCGTTACGGCACCACGACGACCACGCCGGGGCTCTCGACGTCGGTGCGGTCGACGGCGGTGAGCGCCCAGGTGCCCGACGTCAGCGTGACGGGCGACGCGGCGAGCCGCTCGAAGCGGTAGTCGGTGCCGTCGAGGCGGTAGACGCCGTACCCGCGCAGGGCCGCAGCAGTCGGGTGCATCATCGTGACGCTCGAGCCCGCGCGAGAGAACGTCGGCGGCTCGAGCACCGCGTTCTTGCGCGTCGCGTGCGGAGGCGGCAGCGCGCGCTGCGCGTAGAGGTTCGTCTCGAGCGCGGTGCGAATGCCCGACCAGTTGTCGCGCACGTGCTGGTGGCGGAACCACGCGGCGCCGGCGGCGGTCGGGCCCTTCGCGCGGGTGAGCGCGATTTCGGTCTCGAACTCCGCCACGGTCCACTCGCCGTTCATCGCGGTCATCGGCAGGCGGTAGGGCGCGATGCTCGGTATCACCCAGCGGTTCGCGGCGGCGGCCTGCTGCGCCCACCAGTCGATGAGCGTCGCGTAGTTCTGCCCGGTGCTCGTGCTCGACCAGTAGAGCTGCGGCGAGATGTAGTCGACCCACCCGCTCTGCAGCCACGCGAGCGAATCGCACGCGAGGGTCTCGTAGGCGTCGAGGCCGACGACTCCGGCGGGCATGCCGGGCCGGTAGATGCCGAACGGCGCGATGCCGAAGCGCACGTGGGGCTTCGCGGCGGTGATGGCTTCAGACACGTCGCGCACCAGCGCGTTCACGTTGGCGCGGCGCCAGTTGCTCTTCGAGAGCGTGCCGCCGTCGGTGGTGTACGCCTGGTACTGCGGGTCATCGGGGTACGGCGTCGCGCCCGGGTATGGGTAGAAGTAGTCGTCGAAGACGACGCCGTCGATGTCGAAGCCGGTGGCGAGGTCGCGAATCACGTCGACGACCCACGTGCGAACGGCGGGGGCCGACGGGTCCATCGTGACGGCTCCGTTGTAGGCGATGGCGTGCTGCGAGAGCACGTTCGTGATGTGGCCGGGCGCGGCCGTCGCAGTGGTGGTGGTGAGGCCGCGGTACGGGTTCACCCACGCGTGCACCTCGACGCCGCGCGCGTGCGCGAGCGTGAGCAGCGTGGCGAGCGGGTCGTAGCCCGGGTTCTGGCCCTGGGTGCCGGGGGCGACATCGTCGACGAAGCGGCTCCACGGCTCGCGGGTCGTCGTGTACAGCGCGTCAGACTCGGGCCGCACCTGAAAGAAGATGGCGTTGAAGCCGGCGTCGGCGACGGTGGTGACGAGCGCCTGCAGCGCCTGAGGGCCGAGGGTGGCCGAGCTCGCCTGCGCGCGGGGAAAGTCGAGGTTCGTGACGGTCGCGAACCACATGGCGCGCAGCTCGCGCGGGTGGCTGACGGGCACGAACGTGAACACGCCGCCGCCGTCGGGCATCGGCTGGCCGGAGTCGGGCGCGCCGGAGTCGGGCTGACCTGCATCGGAGTGCGGGGTGCCCGAGTCGGCCGTGCCGGCGTCGTCGTCGGGCGGCTGGCCGGAGTCGGGCGTGCCGGAGTCGATGGGCAAGAGCCCCGAGTCGAGCTCTTCGGCCGGGAGGCCGCTGCAGGCGGCGGCGACCACGGCGAGCACGGAGACGACGATTCGGGCCGGACGCATCGAACGATGGCCCTACCACAATCGTTTGGCGGGCCGCTGCGGGTTCCCGTGCGCGCGCGCCCGAGAGTGACATTAAGTTCGAGGGCTCATGCGTTACCCGCCGATCGATCGCTTCGGAGTCATCGGAAACATGGAGACCGTCGCCCTGGTGGGCATGGACGGCTCCATCGACTTCATGTGTTTCCCCTCGTTCGATTCGCCGTCGGTGTTCGCGCGGCTGCTCGACCA
>JAEUJP010000145.1 GCA_016793725.1 Myxococcaceae bacterium
AGCGCGCGGTGAGCGTCGAAGACGGCGGCGTGCTCACGATGTTCGGCGGCGAGGTGACGGGCGTGGTGCCCGAGGCGCACGGCGTCGTGACGACGGGGCGGCTGCAGCTGGCGGGCACGACGTTCAAGGGCTCGCTGCGGCGCGCCGTGCACGTCGAGCGCGGCTCGGCCGAGGTCACGAACCTCACCAGCGAGGGGCCGGCCGAGGCGGTGCACGTCTCGCGAGGTTCGGCGCGCGTCGTGGGCTCGAGCGCGCGTGGGGGGCGCGGCGCGGCCTTCTTCGTGTCGGGAGGCCGGCTCGAGCTGCGAGACGTGAAGGTCAGCGCACACGAGTACGGGGTGCAGGCGGGCATCGGCTCGTCGCTGGTGGTCGACGGGCTCGAGGCCGAGCGCGTGCAGCTCGCGGGTGTGGCAGCGCTGAAGTCGACGGTCGACCTGAGGCGCGTGACGGTGACGCGCGCGGGCTCACACGGAGCGGTCGAGCTGTACGAGTGCACCTCGAAGCTCGACGGGCTCGTCGCGAGCGACCTCGAAGACATCGGGCTGCTCGTGCGGCTGGGCACGCTCGACGCGCGCAACGTGCAGCTCGCGCGGGTGCGCGGCTCGGGCGGCAGCGGCGGCGACGGCGTGATGGTGCGCGACGCCGTCGTGAAGCTCGCCGACGTCTTCATCATCGACATCGGAGGCACCGGGGTGGTGGCGACCGCCGTCGCGACGCTCGACGTCGACCGCCTGCGCTGCGAGCGGTGCAGCTACGGGGCGCTGCTCGTCGAGCGGCACAGCACCGCGCGCGCGAAGGGTGTCGTGTCGGTGAACGCGCGCGAGGCGGCCGTTTCGCTGCCCGACGACGGCGTGCTCGAGCTCGACGGGCTCGAGGTGCAGGGCTCGGGGCCGGCGCTGTGGGCCGAGTGCCAGCCCGGCGGGCGGGTGGTGCTGAAGGGCAAGTTGCCGGCGCGTGAGCTACTGTCGGGCCGATGCCTCGAGTACTCGCGCCCACCGCAGCCCCCCGATTCCGGGAAGTGAAGCCGAGCCCTGCGGACCCGGCGTTCAAGAAGTACGTCGTCGCGGGCCTGAAGGCGCTGGCGGCGAGCCCGACGCTCGAGGCGCGGCGCACGCTGAAGGCCATCACGTCGGGTCGGGTGAAGATCGACGGCTTCAGCGACCTGACGGCCGCCGACTTCAAGAAGGTGCGGCGCGACGTGCCGGGCGTGGGCGCGAAGCTCGACGCGCGCGCGAACCGGGCCATCTCGAAGGCGCTCGACGGGTACATGTGGGACGACCGCGTCTACGTGCACCGCGACCTGTCGCCGGTGCGGCTGGCGTCGGTGCTCGTGCACGAGGTGACGCACGTGCTGATGAAGTCGGAAGAGAACTACCGCGGGCCGAAGGCGGCGCTGCTGCAAGAGTACGCGGCGTTCTACGCCGAGAAGCGGTTTCGCGGCGTCGAGATGACGCCCGAAAAGTGCCGGGCGCTGAAGCGCGAGATCATCGAGAGCTACGGGCTCAAAGGGGTGCAGCCGGAAGACGTGCCGGATCAGCCCCAGGTGCGGGTGACTCCGCGAGCGCGGTCGAGTGCCGCCCGAGCCAGTCGATGAGCCGCACGTAGACGTGCGTCGGGGCCTGGCGCCCGAGCAACAGGTCACCGTGCCCGTACTGCACGCCGTCGGGCCACTCGACGAGCAGCGTCTTGTCGGGGCTGCCGGCGAGCTCATGGGCCTTCTTCACCGCGTCGAGCGGAGCGAGGCGATCGACCGCGCCGCCGACCGTCAGCAGCGGCACGGTGAGCTTCGCGATGCGCTCGCGGTAGTCGGTCTTGCCGTCTCTCGAGCGCAGCACGTCGTTCGTGACCCAGTCGCTCATCTGCAAGAGCACGCCGCGCCAGATGGGCGCGATCATGCTCGCGAGCGAGCGGCGCCGAATCGAGCCGTCGACGTTCGCGGCGTTGAGCATGCCCTCGGTGAAGTACGCCGGCGTGATGCCGGCGAGCGGCAGCGCGAGGCGCGCGAGCACGTTCAGGTGAACGCGGCGCGGCCAGGCGGCGAAGCGGCCGAGCGCGAGCGCGGCCTTCGTGCGGCCCTGCAGGCCCGAGAAGAAGACGGGTGAGCCGATGGTGACGACGCCGGCGACGAGCGCCTGCACGTCGGGGGTCATGGCCGAGAGACCGACGAGGCCGCCGAGCGAATGGCCGACCCAGAGCACTTTCGCCCCACCGCTGTCGCTGCGCGCAAGTTCGAGCGCGGCGAGCACGTCGAATTGCACATGGTCGTCGATCGAGGCGTGAAAAGCCGCGCCCTTGGGCGATCGCTGCGATTGGCCCGCTCCGCGCAAGTCTACGGCGTAGACGTCGAACCCGGCCTCGGCCAGGGCGAGCGAGAGCGAGAGCGGAGCGTGGAGATCGAAGACGCGGTGATTGTTCCCCAGGCCGTGGCACAGCACGATGGGCTCGGCGAAGCGCTTGTGGCGGGCGGGCCGCTTCCACACGGCGAGCTCCCAGCCGTCGGCGCAGACGGCCTTCAGTCTTTGCGCAGGTTCGCCGCCCAGCGGGTAGAAGACGTGCGCAAAAAACGCCAGCGCGAGGAACGCGGCGACCAGCACGGCGAGAATGATCCAAAACGCGAGACTCACGACTCTGTCGGGGCGATTTCAGGTTAGGGTGATCACGAGATGAAGCTTCGCAAGCTGCTGTTCGTACTTCCGAACCTCTTCACCGTCTCTTCCATCTTCTGCGGGTTCTACGCCCTCACCCTTTGTACCGGTGAAGCCGGCCCGGCGCAGCTCTACCAGGCCGCTCTGGCCATCTTCTTCGGCATCTTCTTCGACGGCTTCGACGGCCGCGTCGCCCGCCTCACCAAGACCCAGAGCATGTTCGGGCAAGAGCTCGACAGCCTCGCCGACGTCGTGACGTTCGGCGCCGCGCCCGCGCTCGTCGTCTACAAGTGGGCGCTGCAGCCGCTCGGCATTCTCGGCACGTTCATCGCTTTCATGTTCGCGGCGTGCGGTGCGCTGCGACTCGCGCGCTTCAATGTCCTGGCGATTCGTGAAGATGCGGCCAAGAAGGCGGCCGAGCAGGCCGGCGCCGAGATGCCGAAGAACCACTCGGCCGGCCGGTTCTTCGTCGGTCTGCCGATTCCGCTCGCGGCCGGCGTCGTCATCTCGATGATCATCGCGCACCACGGCGCCCGCGGCGCCCAGGCCGTGCCCGACTTCGCGCGCGGCCCCATCGCCGGCGTCGTCGTCTTTCTCGCGCTGCTGATGGTCTCGACCATTCGCTACCGCACGTTCAAAGATCTGAAGCTGTCGGCGCGCGCGGTGCTCACGTTCATGTTCATCATCGCGGGCGGCGTCGTGCTCGCGACGTTGTTTCACCCGGCGTGGCTGCTCGTCGGCATCTTTTCGCTCTACCTGCTGTCGGGCATGCTCGAGTCGGTCGTGCTCTTGCGCGCACATCTGAAAGAGCGACGCGCGGCGGCCGCGGCCATTGCGGCCACCGTCGACGATGACGACGAAGACGAAGACGAAGACGACGTCGACGAGCAAGAAGTGCTGTAGAGCTGTCGGCCGTGCGAGTCGAAACGCTGTGCACGGGTGATGAGCTGCTCACCGGCCTCACGGCCGACACGAACAGCACCTGGTTTCAGACGAAGCTGCTCGACCGGCTGGGCGTGATGGTTCGCCGCAGCACCGTCGTGCCCGACCTGCGAGAAGACATCGTCGAGGCGCTGCTGACCTTGAGCGCGCGCGCCGACGCGGTGCTCGTGTCGGGGGGCCTCGGGCCCACGGCCGACGACTTCACGGCCGAGTGTGCCGCGAAGGCGGCGGGCGTGGGGCTGGTCGAAGACGTGCGGGCGGCGCAGCACATTCGAGACCGCTTCGCGAAGCGCGGGCTGACGGTCACCGCGAACAACCTGCGGCAGGCGATGGTGCCGGCGGGGGCCGAGGTGATTCTGAACTCCGAGGGCTCGGCGCCGATGTTCGTGCTGAGACTGAAGGCCTGCACGTTGTTCTTCGTGCCGGGCGTACCGAAAGAGTACCGGCACCTCGTCGACACCGAAGTGCTGCCGCGGCTCGAGAAGCTCGCGGGCGCACGGCCGAAGCGCGTGCTGTGCGTGCTGAAGACGATGGGCATCTTCGAGTCGCAGCTCGACGCGAAGGTGCAGCCGCTCTACGCGAAGCACCCGCGCGTGACGTTCGGCTTTCGCACGCAGCAGCCCGAGAACCACCTGAAGCTGCTGGCCGACGACGAGGCCGCGCTCGCGCCGGCGCGGGCCGAGTGTCTCGCGCTGCTCGGCGAGCTGGTGTTCGCAGAGGGTGAGCAGACGCTGGCGGGCGCTGTGGGTGAGAAGCTGAAGGCGAAGGGCCACCGGCTCGCGCTCGCCGAGAGCTGCACGGGCGGGCTCGTGGCGGCGCAGCTGACGGGCGAACCGGGCGCGAGCGCGTGGCTCGAGTCGTCGGCGGTCGTGTACTCCGAGAGCGCGAAGCAGCGGTGGGCCGGCGTGTCGGCGGCAGCGCTCGCCGAGCACGGCGCGGTGAGCGAGGGGGTGGCGCTGGAGCTGGCTGCGGGCGTGCGCGCGGCTGCGGGCGTCGAGTGGGGCGGGGCGGTGACGGGGTTCGCAGGCCCGACGGGTGGCACGGCGAAAGACCCGGTCGGCACGGTGTACCTCGCGGTCTGCGGGCCCGGCGTCGACGCCGTCGAGCGGCACTACTGGCCGTTCGATCGCGAGCGGGTGAGGCGCGCGGCGGCGTGGGGTTTGATGGACCTGCTCCGCCGCAAGGTCGTATAGGGTCCGCCCCGCCATGACCGACACGACGGCGTCTGCGCCTCCCGCCGCACCGAGCCCGGCTCCGAGCCCGCTGCAGGCGGCGGTGAAGCTGTGGTTTCAGGCGTACCGCGTCGAGGTGATTCTGTTCGCGGTGAGCTTCGTCGTGCTCGCGGGCTTCAGCTCGATGCGGTTCTTGCGGCAGAGCGCGGCGCCCCACTTCGTGTACCAGTCGAAGGCCTGGCTCGAGGGCCGGCTCGACCTCGACCCGCAGGTGCTCCCGAACTACGAAGACTGGGCCTGCGTGCGCGAGGTGAACGGCAAGAAGGTGCGCTGCGAAGGCCAGGTTCAGCCGACCGACAGGTGGTACGTGAGCTTCCCGTCGTTTCCCGCGGTCGTGATGCTGCCGTTCGTCGCGCTGCACGGCTACCAGTTCAACGACACGTCGTTTTCGGTCATCTTCGGCGCGCTCGCGATCGCGCTGTTCTATTCGTGGCTGAGGCAGCTCTCGCAGCGTGAGGGCAGCGGGCGCAGCGACAACGACAACCTCGTGCTCGCGGCGACGCTCGGGTTCGGCACGGTCTTCTTCTACTGCGCGCTGCGCGGCGAGGTCTGGTTCACGGCCGAGGTGATGGGCGTCGCGTTCACGTGCCTCTACGCGCGCAACGCGATGGGCGCACACCGCCCGGTGCTCGCGGGGCTGTTCTTCTCGATGGCGGTGCTCACGCGCACGCCGCTGCTGTTCTCGGGCGTGTTCTTCGTTCTCGAGGCCGTCTGCCCCACGCCCGGCAGGCGCCTCGCCGACCTGAAGGCGTTTTCACCCGACGCGCGCAAGAAGCTGCTGCACTTCGCGGCCGGGGCGGCGCCGCTCGCGGCGTGGCACGCCTGGTACAACGCGGTGCGCTTCGGCAGCGTCGCGTCGTTCGGCCACGAGTTCTTCTACAACAACCGCGTCAACGCCGACATCGACCGGTGGGGCCTGTTTCACCCGACGTACCTCGCGCGCAACGTCGACGCGGCGCTGGTGACGTTGCCCGAGTTCGCGAACGGCGTGCTCACGTACAGCCCGTGGGGCATGTCGCTCTTGCTGACGCTGCCGCTGCTCGTGTTCGTGTTCATCTCGCCCGAGAAGAAGGGGCTGCTGCAGCAGTCGGCGGGCGCGGCGGCGCTGGTGCTGGTGCTGTCGAAGCTGTTCCCCGAAGAGCGGCCGCCGCCGGGCGAGTTCCCCATCGGGCATCGGTCGATGATCGTGTGGCTCGCAGTCGTCGGGCTCGTCGGCGTGTGGTGGGTGGGCTTCAGCAAAGACGAGAAGCCGTCGCGCCTGAAGGTGCCGCTCATCGTCACGGCGCTGTGCTGCGCGGTGCCGGGGCTGTTCTACCAGAACACCGGCTACGCCCAGTTCGGCTTCCGGTTCAGCGTCGACTGGGCGCCGTACTTCATCGCGGCGTTCGCGGTGAGCGCGTGGCCCTTGAAGAACCGGGCGGTGCAGGCGGCCCTGGCGTTAGGCTTCATCATGGCGTTCTGGGGTGCGATCGGCTTTCGCGGCTACACCGAGGGCATGCGCGGTTGGTAGAGAAGCGCTGGCACACGCGTGAAGACAGCGGCCTCGAGCTCGACGCTCAGCTGCGCTGGTGGCACGACGGTGAGCCGGTCGAGCACCCGAAGGTGATCGAGGCGTTCAACAAGGGCCTCAAGGTGACCGAAGACGGGCGTTACAAGCTCGAGTTCGGCAACGACTGGTGCTTCGTGAAGGTGCACGGCCCCGCGTATGGGGTGACGGCCGTCGACGTGTCGGAAGAGGGCGTGTCGGTGCGGCTGACCGACCGAACGGCCGAGCTCATCGACCCGGCGACGCTGGCGGTCGGGGCCGACGGCGCGCTGACGGTGCGCGTGAAAGACGGCCGGGCGACGGCGCGGTTCTCGCGCGACGCGCAGTTTCAGCTCGGCGAACTGGCGGTCGAGACTGAACGGGGGCCCGTGCTGCGCGCGAACGGGCGAGAGTGGGCCCTGCCGGTCAGTGCTTGAGGGCGGCGCGGAGCATTCGCAGCGCCTTCGGCTGATCGCCGGTTCGAACGCACCGCTCGATGAGGGCGAGGTCGCAGTCGGGCAGCACCTTGCTCCGTTGGCGGCGGCTCCACTTGCCGCGCTCGAAGACGTGAATGCCGATTCGGCCGTCGTCCCAGATCCACACCTCGCGAACGCCGAGGCCCTGGTAGACGTCGAGCTTGTCGAGGCCCCCGTGAGTCCAGATGACCTCGATCGCGAGCTCCGGAGGTCGTGACGCGCCCTTGCGACCCACGTGGTAGCACTCGTCGGGCTCTGCCGCGCGCTCCTCGCTGCGATTCATGATGGTCCAGCCACCCGCTCCGTGGAGGTCGACGCCGCTGATCTCGGACCACGCCTCGAGACATCGAGCGATGGTGGTCTTGATGTACTCGTGCGGGTGCGAGACGGTCATCAGCTCCAGCGCCCCCTCCGCGTAGTGGAGCCGCAGGCCGCGTCGCCTCGCTGCATCGCGCTTGCGGGCGATCTCGAGGAACTCCTGCCAGCTGACTCCGTCGAGCACGATGCGCTGGTCGACGGCTTCGGGTGAGACCGGCTTGAAGGTGTCGAAGATGCCGTCCATGTCCATGACGTTATCAATGCCTTTCCCGCCTTGGCAGCGGCACCTGCGGCCGCGGCGCGACCGCGCGCAGCACGCAGCGGCGCGCCTTGGCCGGCGCCGGCGGTGAACGCGGCGTTGGAACCGAAGCCACGTTCACCGCCAGGCCGAGCGCCGCGATGAGCAGCGCGAACCTCACGCAGCGTCCTTTTCCTTGTCTGCCGGCGGCGGCTGCGCCGCGCTCAGCCCCGGCCGCGGCGTCGCGATGATCTTCTGTGCGAGCTCTTCGGCGACCTGCGGGCGCTCGCGCATCCACTCCATCGCGCGCTCGCGGCCCTGCCCGATGCGCTCACCGCCGAACAGGTAGTGGCTGCCCGACTTCTCGATGAGGCCCAGCTCGGCGCCGAGATCGATCACCTCGCCGTCTCGGTTGATGCCCTTGTTGTAGACGATGTCGAACTCGGCCTCTTGAAAGGGCGGTGCGCACTTGTTCTTCACCACCTTCACGCGCGTGCGAGTGCCGACGACGGCGTCGCCCTCTTTCAGGTTGCCCGCGCGACGAATTTCGCAGCGCACCGACGAGTAGAACTTCAGCGCGTTGCCGCCCGTCGTCGTCTCGGGGTTGCCGAAGACGACGCCGATCTTCATGCGAATCTGGTTGATGAAGATGATGCACGTGCCAGAGCGGCT
>JAEUJP010000150.1 GCA_016793725.1 Myxococcaceae bacterium
GAGCGGCAGCCGCGGCTCGTCGGGGTCGAGAATTCTGTCGAGCGCGAAGCCCTGCAGCGTCGCGAGCGTGAACCACGGAGCCACGTGCGCCGCCGGGTGGTCTTCGTGCTCGGGGAAGGCCTCGAGAAACGCAGCGCGCACGCTGCCCTCGAACCGCGCCGCGATGAGCTGCATCGCCTGGCGCAGCTTCGGGTCGGTGCGCGCGGCGACCACGAGCTCGAGCCACGCGTAGAACGTGGGCCCTTGCGTCACCTTCCACATCAGCTTCACCGCGGTCTCGGCGCGGTCTTCGCCCTTCGGCGACTTCTGCACGAACGCGCGGCGAAACTCGGCGATGCGCAGCTCGAGCACGTGCTCGATGGCCGCCGTCACCAGCGCCTGCTTCGTGGGGAAGTGGTGCAGCTGCGCGCCGCGAGAGACGCCCGCGCGGTTCGCGACCTCGGTCGTCGTGGTCGCCGCGAAGCCGAGCTCGTGCAGGCACTCGACGGTCGCCTCCATCAGGCGCGCGCGCATGCTCGTGCGGCGCTCGACGTTCGTGCGGCGGCGGGCGGTCGAGGGCGAGGCCTGCATGGGCTCGGCTTCTCGCACCGCGACAAACAACCAGTCAAGCCTGCTTGTTTCTCGGGGTGGATTGTTCCCGCGCCGACCGCGGTCTATGGGGGCGGTCGATGCGTCGTCTTTCGTTGCTGCTGCTGCTCCTGCTCGTGACGGGCTGCCCCAAGAACCCGGCGATGGACGGAGGCATCGACGCTGCGACCCCCGACTCCGGCAAGCCCGATGCGGGGAAGCCCGACGCCGGCTCGCGGCCCGACGCAGGGCAGCCCGACGGCGGAGGCCCCATTCGCGGCCCGAACGGCCCCGTCGTCATCTTGATGATCGGCGACGGCATGGGGCCGGGCCAGCTCGAGGCCGCGAGCCTGTTTCGGCACGGCGCCCCGGGCCAGCTGTACATGCAGTCGCTGCCGCAGAAGGCGAGCGTCACGACGTCGAGCATCTCGGGGCTCACCGACTCGGCGGCGGCGGCGACGACGATGGCGACGGGCGTGCGCACCATCAACGGCTACATCGGCGTCGACCGCGACCTGCAGCCGGTCGAGACGCTGGTCGAGCTCGCGCACCGCATCGGGCTGAAGGCGGGCGTGGTGACGACGGCGTCGGTGCCGCACGCGACGCCGGCGGGGTTCACGGCGCACGACGATGCGCGCGGCGACTACGTGGCGATCGCGAATGATCAGGCGCGCGACGTGAAGCCCGACGTGATGTTGGGCGGCGGCACCCGCTTCTTCCTGCCGCAGGGGCCCGGGTCAGACCGCAACGACAACGGGCTCATCACGACGCTCGAGGGCTCGGGCTACCGCGTGGTGTACGACCGCACGCAGCTCGACTCGGCGGTGCGTCAGGGCGCCGAAAAAATCAGCGGCTTCTTCGCGCCCGAGCACGTCGACTACGTGCGCGACCGCGCCCAGAACAGCCCGCAGCCGACGCTCACCGAGATGTCGCTCGCGGCGCTGCGCACGCTGGCGCGCAGCGACTCGGGCTTCTTTCTCATGATCGAAGGCGCGCGCATCGACATGGCGAGCCACCTGAACGACTTGCCGCGCACCGTCGACGAGACGCTCGCGTTCGACGACACCATTCGCGCCGTCATCGACGCCACCGCGAGCTGGCCCGACGTCGTCGTGCTCGTCACCGCCGACCACGAGTGCGGCGGCCTCACCGTCGTCACGCCGAAGCCCGCCGGCACCCTGCCCGACGTCACGTGGCGCTGGCTGCAGCACACGAACGTGCCCGTCTCGCTGTTCGCGAAGGGGTCAGACCTCGTCACCGGCGATCTCGACCACCGGTGGATTCACGCGCTCGCGGTCTCGCGGCTCGAGCGCAAGCCCCTCGTGCTGCCGGCGCCCATCTTGCTCGCCGACGGCACGCTCTCTGACCTGCCGACGCAGGTGAGCACCCAGCGCGTCGCGACCGGGTTCGGCGCCGGCTACAACCAGCTCGACGGCCTGCGGCTCGGCGCCGACTCGCGCGACCTCGCGCTCGGCATCGAGGGCCTCTTCGAGTGGAACAAGAACGCCGTCGTCGTGCTCATCGACACCGACTTCGGTGCCGGCACCGGGGTGACGCGGCTCAGCGGCGCGCTCGCCGACACGACGGGCAAGGTCGACGGCATTCTTCACGACTCGATGCTCGACGCGCCGATGGTGGCGGGCTTCGGCGCCGAGCTCGCGCTCGTGAGCTTCGGCGGCGCCGAGGTGCGCATCGAAGAGCTGATCGACAACGCCGGCCTGCGCGCGCTGCGCACGACGGGCAACCTGCCGTGGCTGCGCGGCGTCATCAACTTCGCCGACCGCGTTCGCACGACGGCGATGACCCCGGCGCGGCCCGGCTATGGCCTCGAGGCGCACATCGAGTGGGCGCAGCTCTACCCGACGCTCATGGGCAAGGTGCCCGCGAACGCGACGCTCGCCATCACCGTGGTGCTGGTGAACGACGACGGCGGCTTCATCTCGAACCAGGCGCTGCCTCCGTTTGCGGTGGGCGCGATGAACCCGGGCCGCGTGCTCACGGCGCTGCCGGGCGTGGTGCGCTTCGTGGTCGACGCGAACGGCGACGGCGTGCCCGACGGCGTCAGCGCGGCGACGACGTTGCCGTGATGCACCGATGACTAGGGTCAGGTGACCGCGGCTCCCCTATTGTCTGCCGCATGCACCGGGGGAAGACGACGCGTCAGGTGGCCGTGCTGTGCGTGCTGTTGCCGGCGAGCGCTGCGTTCGCGCAGTCGCCCACACGAGGGTGCGTGCGCAGCGATTCGCTCTGGCCCGAGGGGAAGTGGAGCATCCCCGTATGCTGGGAGCGGCAGGCCAGCGGCCCGGCGAGGTGCCGGTGCCGCAACGGCACGCGCCATGACCTCACGTGCAGCTCTGCAGAGTGCAGAGACCGATGCGAAGCCAGCGGTGGCCGCAGCTGCCCACCCGAAAGCAAATTCTGCCCGGAGGTGAGCGAGACCGACTGCGCGAGGGCGAAGAACATCATCAGAACGGCGGTCGCAGACACCTGGGAGAAACACTCGAAGGTCCGATTCACCGGCTGGGGCGAGTGCAGTGCTCTGCCGTCGCCAGGGTATGCCCTCGACGACGGGCCGAAGGGCATTCGAATTTCCCTCGACCACCCGGAGCTCACAGAACGAGGCGTACCCGGAATGGCGACTGTCGGCATCGCCATCAGCGGAGCGCCTGGCGGAATGAAGCTCGCCGTTCGCGGCCAGGTCGATCGTGAGCTCGCCTACGCTGCCGTTCACGAGTTTGGCCATGCGCTCGGCTTCGCCCACGAACAGGCTCGTGCCGATGTTCCTCCGTGGTGCACCCGCCGCAGCGAGCTCGACGACGCCGATGCGTCGTGCACCGTGGTCGGAGACTGGGACGCGAACTCCATCATGAACTACTGCAACCCTGCGAGAACGGCTTCGACGGCACCCGTCGCGCTCAGTGACGGCGATGTCGCGACCGTTCGGCAGTACTACGGCACGACTGAAGCGCTCTCTTGCCCGAAGGGCCTCGGTCTGTGTGACGGCAAGTGCGCCGACACCTCGTTCAACTCGACCTACTGCGGCGGCTGTGCGGCGAAGCACGCCTGCCGCACCACCAGCCAATGCCGAGCCGGCAATTGTCTGCCCTGCACCTGCAAGGAGAACTCTTGCGGGTGGCTGCCGTGCGGCCAGAGGTGTCCGTGCGCTGCCAACAGCTTCTGCGACTATTCGAAGCAGGTGTGTCTTCCGTGCGGTGGTGGTGCTCAGACGTGCTGCCCTGAGCCGGCTGCACCCTGCGCTGCGGGCATGACCTGCGTCGGCAATACCTGCACCTGTGCGCCGGGCCACAAGTTCTGCAGCGACCGCTGCACCCGACTCGGCACTTCGATGGATTGCCGCGACTGCGGCGATCGCTGCCCGAACGGCACTGTCTGCGAAGAGCGAGGCTGCGTGAGCCCGGAACAGGCCCCGGACTGCATGGAAAAGTGTGCCGCCGCGCTCACCGCGTGCGCGAAGACCTGCGCCGAGCCCCCGCCCGTGAAGGACTGTGACGCGCGATGTGTCGACGCCCTTCGCGGCTGCACGCGAAAGTGCACCGGAAAGTAGCGGTTCGTCAGTCTGGGCGACGAACCCCTGCGATGGCTAGGCTGTGCCACCCATGGGGGACTTCGGCCGCTACACGCTCATCGAGACGCTCGCGAAGGGCGGCATGGCCGAGGTGCACCTCGCGCGCGAGGCGGGCGGCGAGCAGCGGCTGGTGGCGCTGAAGCAGATTCTGCCGCACCTCGGTGAAGACCCCGAGTTCCTCACCATGTTCCTCGACGAGGCGCGCATCGCGGCGCGGCTGCACCACCCGAACGTCGTCGAAATCTACGACCTGGGTCAGCACGACGGGGCCCTCTACATCGCGATGGAGTTCGTGCACGGCGAAGACCTGCGCCGCATCGAGCGCCGCTGCGCCGAGCTCTCGCGCCCGTTTCCCCCCGCGCTCGCGTGCCGCATCGTGCGCGAGGCGTGCAAGGGCCTCGACTACGCGCACAAGCGCACCGACGCGCAGGGCCGGCCGCTCGGCATCGTGCACCGCGACGTGTCGCCGCAGAACCTGCTCGTGACGTTCGAGGGCGTGACGAAGGTCGTCGACTTCGGCGTCGCGAAGGCGGCCGGCAAGGCGCACATCACGCAGAGCGGCCTCATCAAGGGCAAACACCCCTACATGTCGCCCGAGCAGGCGCTGGGGCAAGAAGAGCTCGACTGCCGCACCGACGTCTTCGCGCTCGGCATCGTGCTGTACGAGGCGGTGACGGGGGTGCGCCTGTTCCGCCGCGGCTCCGACCTGCAGACGCTGCGCGCGGTGGCCGAGTGTGAGGTGGTGCCGCCGTCGAAGGTGGTCGCGGGGCTGCCGTCGCAGCTCGACGACATTCTGCTCATGGCGCTGGCGCGCGACCGCGACCGGAGGTTCCAGACCGCCGCCGAGCTCGGCAGCGCGCTCGAGTCGTTTGCGGGCAGCGACCCTGAGGCGGGCGCGATTCACGTCGGGCGCTTCGTGAGCGAGCTGTTCGCCGAGCGGCTGCAGCGCGAGGCGAGAGCGCGAAAATTCGCGCCGTCGTACGGCGTGACCCCGCTGGCGACGCCCGCGGCGGTGCAGCGGCTCGAGTTCGACAAGGCGAAGACCATCGAGCTGGGGCTGCTCCCGGTGCCCCAGCCGAACCACAGCCCCGACGCCGTCACGCGCGAGTCGCCGCAGCTGCCCGGCGGTACCGGCACGCAGGCGTACGGCCAGCGGCTGCCGGTGCCGACGATGACGACGCAGCCGACCCAGCCCGCGCAGCCGAACGTGGCCGACCCGCTCGCGGCGCTGAAGCTGCCGGCCGACCGGCAGCGCACGATTCTCGAGGTCGAGCCGGGTGTGGTGGCGCCGACGCGGCGTGTGCCGACGGCCGAGTGGGAAGCGGCGCTGAAGCCCGCGCCCTCGCCGCTGCGCCGCGTCTTCCTCATCGCGGGGCTGGCGCTCGCCGGTGCGGCGGCGTGGTTCTTCGTCGCGCGGCAGAGCGGCCCGGCTCGGGCGCCGGTGCTGAACCGCATCGAGCCGTGCGCCCGGCCGATGCGCGTGGTGACGCTCGAGGGCAAGCGCTGGGTCGAGGCGCCGCTCACTGAAGGCGCCGCGCTGATGCTGCTCTCGGGCCTCGTGCCGCACACGAGCCAGCGCGACGTGTACGGCATGGCGATGGTGGTCGAGCGCCTCGAGCAGCGGTCGCGAATCTTCGCCGAGAACCTCGAGGCGATGCCCGATGACCTCTACGCGTGCCCCAAATAAGTTCCGCCCGTCGCAGGCGGGTGTAGTTTGTGGCGCGTGTCGAGGAGCGTGATCAGGGCCGGGGTGCTGGCGCTCGTGCTGGCGTCGCTGCCGGCGCGCGCGAACAACACGGCCGACGAGGCCGACATCGCGTTTCGCCTGGGGAACACGGCGTACTCGAAGCGCGACTACGAGAAGGCGCTGGCGGCGTACTTCCTCTCGCACCGGCTCGTGCCGAACACGAACGTGCTCTACAACATCGCGCGCTGCTACGAGGCGCTGAAGAGCTACGACGAGGCGTACCGGTACTACTACGACCTCTCGATCGCGAAAGACCTCGCGGCCGACGACGCGAGAGACGTCGAGAAGGCGCTCGACCGGCTGTCGCCGAAGGTGGCGCTGCTCGCGGTGACGACCGAGCCGCCGGGCGCCGACGTCTACCTCGACCGCGAAGACCTCGGAGCGCGCGGCCGTTCACCGCTGACGCTCGCCACGATGCCCGGTCAGCACAAGGTGAAGGTGAAGCTCGAGGGCCTGCGCGAGGCCGAGGCCTCGGTGAAGGTGGCGAAGGGCGCCGAGAAGAAGGTGTCGCTGAAGCTGACGCCCATCGTGGGCACGGTCGAGCTGACGGGCACGCCGGCGGGCGCCGAGGTGCGCGAGACCGAAGGGGGCCCGGTGCTCGGCACGCTGCCGGCGAAGCTGACGTTCGCGCCCGGGCAGCGGCTGTTCATCGTGAGCGCGCCGGGGTTCAACCCGACACAGGTGCTGGTGACGGTGAAGGCCGACGAAGCGGCGCAGGTGAAGGCGACGCTGACGCAGCTGCCTCCGCCGACGGGCAAGGTGGTGGTGACGGCGAACCGCGAGAACGCGCTGGTGCGGGTCGACGGCAAAGACTCGGGCTTCACGCCGACGGTGCTGGTGCTGCCGGTGGGGCCGCACGAAGTCGAAGTGAGCCTGAGAGACTTCCGCACGGTCGTGCAGACGATCGAAGTGAAACAAGACGAGGACTACAAGGTCGCGGCCGAGCTGCGGTACGCGGCGCCGAAGGTGCGCGCGGCGTCGAAGGCGCTGACCGACGCCGACGATGCGGCGGCGAGCATCACCATCATCACGCGCGAAGAGATTCAGGCGATGGGGTACCAGACGCTGGCCGATGCGCTGGCGGCGGTGCGCGGGGTGCAGCTGCACCAAGACCGCATCTACAGCTACCTGGGCATTCGAGGGCTGTCGCCGCCGGGCGACCTGAACACGCGCGTGCTGATTCTGTGGGACGGGCACTCGATCAACGACATCTGGGCGGGCCAGGGGTTCGCAGAGCGAACGCTCGACGTCGACATCGCAGAGATCGAGCGCATCGAGATCGTACGCGGCCCGGGCTCGGCGCTGTACGGCACGGGCGCGTTCTTCGCGGTCATCAACGTGGTGCCGCGCGACGTGGTGGCCGAAAACCGGCACGTCGAGGTGATCGGCGGCGCCGGCGGGCTGTGGGGCGGCAAGGGGCGCGTGACCGGCAGCGTCGGGCAGGTCGACGGGCCGTCGGCGCTGGTCACGGCGGCGGGCTTTCTGTCGAACGGCGACCCGTTCACCGACCTCGGCGATCGCGGGCTGGTGCGCGGCAACGACGGCGAGCAGGCGCTGAACGCGGGGGTGCGCGCGAAGGCGGGCGGCTTCACGCTGCACGGGCGGTTCACGAAGCGCACGAAGCAGATCGCGATCGCGCCGTACGACACGACGCTGAACCCCATCGCGCCGGGCACGCGCTACGACGACTCGCGCGGCTTCGCCGAGCTGCGGTGGGAAAAAGACTGGGAGCGCCTGTCGGTCGCGATTCGCGCCTACTACGACCTCACGCGCTACGACGGCACGTACGCGTACACCGACGACCTGGGGCTCGGCACCGCGCGCGAGTACACGCAGCGCGACCTGGGCACGGCCGACTGGGGCGGCGTCGAAGCGCGCGCGCGCATCAAGCTCTTCGAGGGCAACGTGCTCAGCATCGGCATCGAAGGGCAGTATCAGTACATCAAGCAGGCCGACTCGGCCGAAGCCCCGGTGACCGTCGCGTACGACCGCGTGCTGCTGTCGGCGTACCTGCTCGACGAGTGGCGGCTCGGCAAGCGGGTGGCGCTGACTGCGGGCGTGCGCGTCGACAAGTACCTCGACCTCGATGCGCTGCCGGTGACTCCGCGGCTCGGCATCGTGGCGCGGCTGTACGACGCGGGCGTGACGAAGCTCGTGGCGGGCTCGGCGTTTCGTGCGCCGAACATCTACGAGACGTTTCAGAGCGACGGCCTGCTGACCCAGCGGCCGGCCGAGCGCCTCGCGCCCGAGACCATCTACACGGTCGAGCTCGAGCACGGCCACGACTTCAACGAGGAGCTGCGCTTCACCATCGGCGCGTACTTCAACGCGATCGACAAGCTGGTGGTGTTCGAGACCGACGCGCCGGGCAACCCGATTCTGTGCGGCGCAGACCCGGCGAACCGCGACCAGCCGTGCGACGTGAACAACAACTCGCAGAACCTCATCTTCGCGACGGGGGCCGAGGCGCAGCTGCGCTGGCAGCCGAGCCGGTTCTTGTTCGTCGACGCGGCGTACTCGTTCGTGCGCCTGTTCAACGCGACGAGCGACCTGTACCTGCTGACGTCGCAGCACATCTTCGCGGCGAAGGCGGCGGTGCCGCTGCTCGAGAACTACGTGCGGGTGAGCGCGCAGATGACGTACGCGTCACCGCGCTCGGGCACGGGCATCGGCGAGACGTTCTTGCTGAACTTCGGCTTCTCGGGAGCACTGTCTCACTTTCGTTACTTCGCCGGCGTGCAGAACCTGCTCGACAGCAAAACTCCCGTGCCAGTGCCGACGGGCGGGCTGTCGTCGGCGGTGCCGCACTACGGGCGCACGTTCTGGCTCGAGCTCGCGCTGAACTTCTGACTTCGAGCTCGGCTGGCATGCGCCGCGCAGTCTTCGGCGGCAATGGCTCACGCTTCTCGAGGTTCGGCGCGCTTGGGGAGCGGCCGCCTGGCACATGGATGCGCAGTGGTGACCACACTGGTGATCATGGGTACGGCTGCGTCTGCGCAGGCGCACGCGCGGCTGGTGGCGCCGCAGCCGCGCACGAACGACGCAGACCTGAAAGACGGCAACGGCGGGGCGCCGTGCGGCGGCAAGGCGCGCAACCCGGCGCGCGTCGCGACGTACACGATGGGGCAGACGGTGCAGGTGCGGTGGGAAGAGACCATCAACCACGCGGGCTGCTTCATCATCAAGGTGTCGGCGGCGAATGATTCGAACTTCGTGATGGTGGCGAACCCGCCGCACAGCACGACGGGGGCGCTGCCGCGACCGTACACCGCGAACGTCACGCTGCCTGCGGGCATGACGTGCAGCGCGTGCACGATGCAGCTGATTCAGGTGATGAACAACACGGTGCCGTGCCCGACCACGAACATTCCCGCGGGTGACTCGTATTACTCGTGCGCCGACATCGTGATTCTGGCGCCGGATGCGGGCATGGGCGGTACGGCCGGTGGTGGCTCGGGTGGCTCTGCTGGCGGTGGCATGACGGCGACGGCGGGCGGCATGGCTTCGGCCACGGCCGGTGGCGGCATGACCGCAGGCCCGGCCGGCGGCGGTGAGGCTCCGGGCGATACGGGCACGGCGGGGGGCGCTGAGGTTGCGGCCGTGCTCGAGGGTGGCCAGTTCGCGGAAGGTGGCTGCTCGGCGACCGGTGCGCTCGGTGCGTTTGGGCTGCTGGCGCTGGCGGTCGTGGCGCGGCGTCGACGCGCGTAGGCGGTGGCGTGGCCTCCGGCCTGGTGCGCTGTGGCCCGCGTCTGCCGGTCGTGATTCGACGCGGGCTCTCGGCCTGCGGCGCTGCGTCGGTGCGTCGCGTGGGCGCGCTGGCCAGCGAGGAAGCGGCAGACGTGTTCGCAGATTGGCGCCCGTTCGGTCGTCCGCGGGCCGGCGCGCGCTCGACTCTCCGAGCCGCCGCCCCCATCGCTCACGCTGAACCGACCGCTCCGCCGCGCTTCGGGGAGGTCTTGGGTCCGCGGGCGAGGGTCGTGAACAGTGAAAGAAGTGTGATTCACTTTACACTCCCCAACTGTCTGAAAACACAGGGCCGAAATCGGTGAATGGTGAACCACACTTCTTTCACTGTTCACGACCTTCGCCCGTGACCCCGGGCCCCCAGGTCGCCGCGGCTGGTTGGGACGCCCGTGGCCTCCCGCCGGCCGCGCCGCACCCGAGCCGTTCCCGACAGCCCGGTGCGCTCATCCCACGTCTTGGGCGAAGCGATCGGCAACAGCCGCCGCTTCTCGTTGGCCAGCGCGGCGACGCACCGCACCTGCGCCGACGCTGCGGGCGCGAGAGCGCGTCACGAGTCGAGGCCGCTCGATGAGCCGTGGCGCGCCAGGCCGGAGGCCACGGCTCCGAGCCTGGCATCTCGGGCAGCGGTCATGCGAGATGTCGCCCTGCGCGTGCGGCACCTCTCCCTCCTGATCCTCGTCTCTGCGTGCACCGCCCCACCGCCGGCTCCAACGCCGCCGTGCGCCGAGACCTGCGCCGGCTGCTGCGACACCCAGGGCCGCTGCCGCGCCGGCAACGAAGAGCTCGCGTGCGGCAGCTCAGGTCATACGTGTGCCGCGTGCACGGTCAGCCAGCAGTGCAGCGCAAACACGTGTGTGCCGCTGCCGCCTCCGACGTGCGCCGAGAGCTGCCCCGGCTGCTGCGACGACTCTGGCATCTGCCGCTACGGCCGGTCGGTCTCTTCCTGTGGCGTGCGCGGCGCCGCGTGCGCCCCGTGTGCGCAGGGCCAGCAGTGCAGCGTCGGGGTCTGCGTCACGGTGAAGCAGTGCGACGTCGCGTGCGGCGCGCAGTGCTGCAGCGGCGCGTCGTGCACCGGCCAGCCGTGCGGCAACGACGGCGGCGCGTGCACCACCTGCACGGCCGGCGAGCTCTGCGCGAACGGCGCGTGCGGCGACGGCGCGGCGACGCTCTGGCGGCTCCGCATCATCTCGGGCCGCCTCGCCCCGGCCCGCCCCGACGGCGAGCCGTGGGACGACAAGAACGACCCCGACACGAAGGTCTGCGCGAACGTCGGCGACGCCGGCCAGGTCTGCACGCTCGAGGCGAGCGAGACGTTCACGCCGGTGTGGAGCTGGACCTTCCCCACGCCCTACCCGCTCGAGCAGCTCGGCGCGGTCGAGCTCAGCGTCATCGACTCCGACTTCCCCGGCGAGACCGTCGTCGACGAGCTCGGCGTGCAAGACCTGCGGCCCCGCTGGAGCGGCGCCACCCAGCAGTGGGTGCTCGACGGCGCGTCGGTCACGCAGCTGAAGGTCGAGCTCGTGCCGGTGCCTTAGCGCTCTTCCGGTACCTCGAACCCGAGCGACTGCATCTCGGCTTCGATCTCGGGAATTCGGCTGCGCATCGTCAGCGCCCGCACGAAGCGCACGATGCCGAGCGGCGTGATGATGAGCCCCGCGACGCCCGTGCCGAAGCCCGCCACACAATAGAGAACATCGGCATTGCGCGTGCTGCATGGGTCGAACCGCGACGTGTTGAACGTGTTCGTGCCGGCAGCCCAGAACGCGAGCGACGCGATGAGAAACGTCGTGCCGAGCGACAGCAACACGATGCCGCTCGCGAGCGACGGTGCCTGCCTCGCCTCGTGCAGCTGACTCTTCAGCTCGAGCAGCCGCGGGTTCTCGGGGCGGTATGGAGGCGCCTGCCCGTAGCCATAGCCAGGTCCCGGCACGGGCGGCGGAGGGGGCGACCCGTCCATCCCCGGGGGGGGCGGCGGCGGCGGCAGCTCGTTGCCGGTCGGCCCGGTGTTCACCGGCGGCGGAGGCGGCGGCGGCGAGAAGTCGGCGTTCTTCGACACGCACTCGCCCTGGTCGGTGCACGCCTCACCCGCGGCGCACGGCGGGTTGCAGCGCGAGACGCAGCGCCCCTGCACGCACATGAAGCCCGACCGGCAGTCGGGCGTGCACGGCGCCGCCCACGCGCCCTGCACCGGCAACAGCACCAGCGCTATCCAATACCGCAGTCGCTTTCCCACCGAGCCTCCCTCACCCTGCCGTACTGCACGGCGCGCAAAATCATAAGACCTTTCCGAACGGCCACCGAAATGGCCCGCGCGCCGCTTCACCCAGCGCGTCACCCGGCCGCAGCACGTGCACCCCCCTGCCCTTCACCCGCTCGGGGTACGGGTCGGCGTCGGGGTTCTCTTCGTACGGCGACGCCCCGTCGGCCAGCTCACCCGGGTAGCCCGGGTACTTCGGCCCCATGCCCTCTCGCCAGTACCAGGGCGCTCCACCGTCGGCGCACGGCACGAGCTTCTTCGCTCCCAGCAGCTTCGCGTAGCGCAGCGCCTGCGGCCCGTCGGCCATGAGCTCCTGCGGGGTCGTGAGCAGCGCGAGCGGCACGTCGACGAGGTACGAGACCAGCGTGGTGTGGCTGAAGAAGATCGGCTTCAGCCTGAAGCCCCGCACGCCGCAGAACAGCACGTCGACCGGCTCGGCCTTCTTGCACACGCTCGCCATGTCGCCGTGCGCGTCGTGCCCCGTGTCGGCGAAGAACGCCGCGCTCACCCGCGGAGCCTCGACCCGCCACGTGCTCCCCACGTTGCGCAGGCCGCGGTACACACCTTCGTCGTCGGTCGGCTGCTCGCCGTAGAACGGCATCGCCTGCACCGTCACGTCGCCCACCTCGCGCGACGACCACCACGGCAGCGCCTCGACGTTGCGGAAGCCGAGCTGGCGCAGCCGCAGCGCACAGTCGGTCGAGAACAGGCTCTCGCGCTCGACGGGCGGCACGAAGAAGCGCGTCTCGGGTGGCAGCTGCAAGAGCGAGCCGAGGTGAAAGTGGTCGCCGTGCGAATGGGTGATCAGCACCGCGTCGACGGGCCCCAGGTCGCGCGGCTGCATCGGTTGGTACGACGGCAGATCGAACCGGCTCGCCGGCCGGAAGTACGGGTCGACCAGCACCGTCGCGCGGCGCCCGCGCACGAGCGTCGTGTTGTGGCCGACGTGCACGACCGACGCCTTTGCCGGCGGCGCCTCGAACGCCTCGAGCCACCGCGCGCCGCGCAGGTCGTCGATCAACCCGGCGACCGTGCCGCTCGCCACGGCCAGCGCTCGCAGCTCGGAAGAACTCGCGCCGCGCGCCAGCGTCGAAAACAGCACGTTGATCAGCGGCCACTCGTCGCGCCGCACCGGCACGTCGAGCCCGAGCTCGTCGCGGCGCAGGTGCAGCACCGTCGGAGCCCACCGCTCGGCGCGCGGGAACAGCACGTCTTCGCGCAGCAGCCGCCGCCCGTACCGCCGCTTCGAGCCATCGCACAGCGCCGCGTACGCGCTCGTCTGCTCGAGCGCCTTCACCAGCTCGACCGCGCGCGCTGCCGTCACCGCCGAGCCCAGCCGCTTCAGCCAGCCGTGCGCGCGCCTCACGCGCCGCGACGGAGGCCCCAGCACGCTGCACCCGAGCTCCTCGTGGTGCGCCGCCTCGGTGCGCGCCGACGCCAGCACCGCCAGGCTGACTCCGCGCGAGAGGGTGAGGCGCATTCAAGGGCGCCCTCCTATCACCGCTCGAGAGCATGGTAAGGGCCAGAGCCCCATGAGCACCGCCCACAAGCTCTCACCCGAGACCGAGCTGCGCGCCGAAGCGCGCGCTGCGATGGAGTACGCGCTCCAGAACCTCAGCCGTCTGCAGAGCGAGAGCGGCAGCTGGCCCGGCGACTACGGCGGCCCGATGTTCTTGCTGCCGATGTACGTCGGCCTCTGCCACGCGACGAAACGTTTGCCCGATGCGCACAAGGCCGAGCGCATGAAGACGTACTTCTTCAACGTGCAGCGCAAAGACGGCTCCATCGGCCTGCACGCCGAGTCGAGCGAAGGCAGCATGTTCTGCACCTCGCTCTCGTACGTCGCGCTGCGCATGCTGGGCGCGCCCGCGAGCGACCCCCGCGTCACGAAGAGGAGTGAGAGGATTCACGCGAACGGCACCCCGCTCGGCGCCGCGTCGTGGGGCAAGTTCACCCGGTGCGTGCTCGGCCTCTACGACTGGGAGGGCATTCACGCCGTGCCCCCCGAGCTCTGGCTGTTGCCGTGGTCTGCGCCCATGCACCCCGGCCGCTTCTGGTGCCACTGCCGCCAGGTGTACCTGCCGATGGCGTGGCTGTACGGCTCGCGCAGCACGATGCCGACCGACGCGCTCGTCGAGCAGCTGCGCGAAGAGCTCTACGACGGCCGCTGGTCTTCGATTCGCTGGGCCGAGCACAGAGACTCGACGTCGGGCGCCGACGACTACAGGCCGCTCACCCAGGCGCTCGCCGGCGTGAACGCCGTGATGGATCGCGCCGAGCGCCTGCCGTTCAAGCCGCTGCGCAAGCGCGCGCTCGCCGAGTGCCTGAAGCACATTCAGTTCGAAGACCGCGTCACCAGCTACATCGACATCGGCCCCGTCAACGCCGTGCTGAACGCGTTCGTGCACTTCTTCCGCGGCGCTGAAGGTCGCGACGAGCTCGAGAAGAAGATGACAGCGAACGACGTGTACCTGTGGGACGGGCACGACGGCCTGAAGTTCCAGGGCTACAACGGCAGCGAGCTGTGGGACACGGCGTTCGCGGTGCAGGCCATCTTCGCGACGCCGTTCGCCGATGACCCGCGCTTCGCGTCGATGCTCGAGAAGGCCCACGCGTACGTGCGCGACAACCAGATTCTCGAAGACGTGCCGTCGCTCGACGAGCACTACCGCCACGCGAGCAAGGGCGGCTGGCCGTTCAGCAACCGCGCGCACGGGTGGCCCATCACCGACTGCACGAGCGAGGGCTTCAAGTGTGCGCTGCTGTTCGAGCCGCGCGGGTACGAGCCCGAGGTGCCGCTCGAGCTGTTGCGCGACTCGGTCAAGCTGATGCTGTCGTGGCAGAACGAAGACGGCGGCTGGGCGACCTACGAGCTGCAGCGCAGCGGCAAGTGGCTCGAGCAGCTGAACCCGAGCCAGGTGTTCGGCGAGATCATGGTCGACTACTCGTACGTCGAGTGCACGTCGGCCTCGGTGCAGGCGCTGGTCAAGGCGAAGCGCCGCTTCCCCGGTGAGTTCGACGTCGAGATCGACGCCGCCCTGCGCCGCGCCGAGAGCTACCTGCGCCGCCAGCAGCGCCCCGACGGCAGCTTCGAGGGCAGCTGGGCCGTCTGCTTCACCTACGGTACCTGGTTCGCGATGAGCGCGCTCGAGGCGCTCGGTGTCACTCCGAAAGACGGCGCGATGCAGCGGGCCGCCCAGTTCTTGCTCGAGAAGCAGCGCCCCGACGGCGCGTGGGGCGAGGCCGGCGACACCTGCCGCGAGCGCAGGTGGGTCGAAGCGAAAGACGGCCAGGTCGCCCAGACCTCGTGGGCGATGCTCGCGCTGATGAAGGCCGGCTGCACCGACCACGACGCGCTCGAGCGCGCCGCGCGCTTTCTCATCTCGAGGCAAGAGACCGACGGCTCGTGGGCCCGCGAGCCCCTCGTCGGCGTCTTCAACAAGACGTGTCTCATCAACTACGACAACTACCGCCACTACTTCCCCCTCTGGGCGTTGGCAGAGTGGTCGAAGCACTGAGCGCGAGGTAGCGTCCGGGCACTTTTCCCCAGGGGTGCCCGTCATGCAGAGACTTCTCACGCTGGTCGCGCTGACCGCGCTCTACGCGTCGTGCAGCTGCGGCAACAACCTCGACAAGTGCGCCAACATCGA
>JAEUJP010000673.1 GCA_016793725.1 Myxococcaceae bacterium
CGAGCGCTGGCTGGCCTTGGTGCCCAATAGCAGGCGCCGTGCCCGGCTTCGTTCAACCCGACGTTTACGCGGCGAGCATCGCCACGACCGCCGCGCAAGTCACGACCGCGCCGCGCAAACGCCTACTGGTTTCCGCGCCAGAGGCGCGAGCTTCAGTTCGACGGCGACGGCGACGGCTGACCCGGCGCGGGCTGCGGCTGGTTGTCGGGCGAGATCGGCTCGACGGGCTGCTGAGCTGCGGGCTCGGTGCCGGGCTCGGCGGCCGGCGTCGGCGGCGGCCCTTCGGTCGCGGGCGTCGGCTCGACGGGCGGCGGAGGCTCGTTCTTCTGCAGCTCTTCGGCCTCGGCGCGCGAGCGACCGAACTCGAACCCGAGCTCGACGTCGATGCTGAAGCCGAACTGGTTGTCATAGCGCTGCGCGTCGTTGTTCACGCGGAAGGTCTTGTAGACGCGGCCGTTGATGAAGAGAAACGGCAGCGTGCGCAGGCGCAGGCCGGCGAACAGCACCGAGTTCTCGTCGGCCTTGGCGAACTCTTCGACGTTCTTGAAGCCGCGCTTGTAGAACGAGCCGAAGATCTGCAGAAAGTTGAGCCACGGCAGCTCGAAGTGCGCGACGAAGTTCTTGAGGTCTGAGTTCGTCACCGCCTCGAACGCGACGGTCAGGCCGATCACGTTGGGGATGCCCCACGACAGCTCGGCGTAGAGGCCGCCGCGGGTGCCGAGGCCCTGCTGAACGATGCTCTCGCGCTTCGTCAGGTAGTTGTAGATGCCGAACCGGTTCGTGCCGTTGATGCGCGCCTGGTACCGGTCGATCTCGTAGAACGTGTCGAAGTACGAGGGCTGGTAGCGCGAGTCGAGGTAGCGGGCCTCGACCACGACGCGAAACGCGTTCACCGGGTCGCGGCCGAAGTTGAAGCGGCCGAGCGCGCCGGCCGTGAAGCCGCCGCCTCCCCCGACGATCATCGAGTAGTCGACGTACGGCTTGATGTCGACGTTCTCGGTCTTGAGCACCTTCACCTCGGCGTCGACGCCGACGAGCCCGAGCGGCGCGGTGTTCGCGGCGATGCGGTTGTCGCTGGTGACCGAGCGCGCGCCGGTGTTCGGGTCGTAGATGATCGACGACGGCGCGTTGCGATCGAGCGCGCCGGTGACGCCCACCGAGAGCGTCTTGAGCAGCAGGTTCTGCGGCTTGAAGAACGAGAACGGCTTCACGAAGGCGATGGCCGAGATGACGCTCCACTCGAGCACGTCGTTGGTGAAGGCCTCGAAGCCGGCGTAGTCGTTGTAGTAGTCGACCTCGGCCGAGACGCGCGGGTAGTCGACGTCGATGTTCGGAGCGTAGCGCCGCATGATCGTGCCGTGGCCGATCGAGGTCGCGTACCGCTGACCGATGTTCACGTAGAAGTTGTCTTCTTTTTTGCCGTAGTTGACGTACTTGAGGATGCGGCCGAAGTCGTGAAACGTGTCGTAGTCTTCTTTGCGAATCGTGCCCGCGCGGCGAAAGAGGTTCTGGAAGCTGAAGATCTCGATTCGCAGCGGCACACCGATGCCGATGCCGAGCTTCGAGTCGAAGAACCGCAGGTCGACCTGCGGCTCGACGAGCGTGTAGAGCACGTTCAAGAAGTAGTCGCCGCCGATCGAGACGCCGACGCGGTTGCGCTTCACGCTGAGGCGGTCAGAGCCCAGATAGACCGACAGCTCGCCCTTCACGAACCCGGCGGCAGGCGCCGGGGCCTCGGCCGCCGTCATCATCGGCGGAGGTGGCACGTCTTCGAGCACCACCGGCGCAGGCGTGCCGGCGTCGACGTCGGCGACCGGCGCATCAGAAGTGACGGGAGGAGCGACGAGCTCGTCGGCGGCAGCGCCGGCATCGACCTGGGCCAACACCAGCGCGAGCGCGAGAATCATTTGCCGCAGGGGAGCAGCAGAGAGAGGAGCTTCTTCATCTCTTCAGGGTCTGCCACGGTGCCCTTCGCCTCCCACGTGCCTTCGGGCTCGCGCATCTGCCACGTCGCCATGCGCACCTGACCGTTGTCGGGGCACTCGAAGAGCATGGTCGTGAGAATACTGTCTTCGTCGCGATCGAACTGGTTCTGCGTGCGCACCCGGCCCTTCATCGCGACCCAGCGCACGAGGCGGCCGGCGTGCTGAAAGTTGCCGCGCGCGAGCTCTTCTTTGGCGTCGAGCTGAACGTTGTCGCTCTGAAACGCGACGCCACCGTCACTCTCGAAGAAGGCCTTCATGTCGGCGGTGCGCTCGGTTTCCATGAAGCGCATGAACATGAACTGGCGCGTGAACTCGGGCACGCCGCCGTCGGCGAGCAGCGGCGCGTCGATGAACAGAATCATGTCGAACACCATCGGGAAGCCGATCGTGAGCGCCGCCGAATAACCCTCGGGTACGGCGCCGAGGGTCGCGAGCGCTTCTTTGCGGGCCTTCGACTCGCGGCGCGCGGGGTCTTGCAGATCTTCGCCCCACCCCTTCAGCGCCTGAAACCCCGCGAAGCCCGCGATGACGACGAACCCGCAGCTCAGCACGACCGCTGCGGCGCAGCCGACCCCGACGTACACCCAGGGGGAGCGCTTCTTCTGCACCTCTTCCGCCATGGGGCGGGAGTTCTAGCCAGCCGGCGGCCTCAAGGCACGGGCGAAGTGAGCACCCAGTAGATGCTCTCGTAGTAGCGGCTCAGGCCGTTCAACAGCGCGCTCGTGAACGGCCACGCGAAGAAGGTGCCGCCGATGAGAATGGCGTGGGCGATGAAGCTGTACTCGACCATCGCCTGGCCGCGCGCTCGCTTGAAGAAGCGCCTCGTGACGGGGCCCGGCTTCACTTTCGACGCTCGCGCTTCTTGCACTCGTCGCGACAGGGCTCGATGAACTGGGCGCAGGCGCCGCGGCAGGCCGCAGCGTGTTTGCCGGCGCCCTTGGCGCACTTGAGCTGACACTCTTTCTGATCGTTGTCGCAGCGCGCGTTGCAGTCGGCAGGGCGAGCGAGCGCGAGCGACGACAGCAACAGGGCGACAAGGGTGGCGGCGCGGATCATCGAAGGGCTTTGGCACTATGCCATGGATCTCATTGTCGAAAACGCCCGGCTTCGAGTCTCACTTTCCGGCCCCTTGACCGATGCGCAGCGCCCTCAGGCGGCCCCGCGCCGCCTCGTTGGGCGGGGTTCGGGCCAGGGCCTCGAGGTCGGCCGCCAGGCGCACGAGGGGCTGGGTGTGACCTGCCAGTCTCACCTGCAGGCGCATGGCGTCGACCACCAGCACCCACAGCGCGGGCGCGACCTCACCCTCGAGCAGGCGCCCCCAGGCGAGCGCCTGGCGCACGCGCTCGGCGGCGCTCCAGGTCTGAGGCGGCTCATCGACGGCGCCGACGGCCTCGAGATAGGCGGTGAGCGCCG
>JAEUJP010000184.1 GCA_016793725.1 Myxococcaceae bacterium
CACGTGCTCTTCATCGCGAAGCTCTGAGCGCGGGCGTCATGCGCCGCTGCGCCCATCACTTCGGCTTGACGACGAACGTCCACAAATTGTGGTCTGACCCGCCGCCGTCGCCGCGCCGACGCATGCGCTCGATGGTCGCGCCGCGCGCCATCTCCCAGTCGATGCGGCCGCCGTCGTACGTCTTCATGCCCGCGACGCGGGCGAGCCAGTGCGGCGAGCCGACGCCGGTGCTGTTGGGCCCCTCGTTCCAGTCGCCGCCGAACACCATGGCCTCGCCGTCTTTGCGGTACTCCTTCGCGGCCTTCGCGAGCTCGGTCATCAGCGACTTGTACGATTTCACGCGCGCCTCGGGGCCGACCGCGTGGCCGTTTCTGAAGTCGATCGCCGGCGGAGCGTGCACCGACACCACGCGCAGCCAGCCGTTCAGCAGCACCGACGTCGCAGCGCGCGGCGCGCGGGGGTCGCCTTCTTTCGACTTCCAGCCCGGGCCCTTCGCCTGAATCGACTCGCGGTCTGAGACCGTGATGCCGTCTTTGACCAGAATGCCGGTCTCGCCGTGGTCTTTCGAGCCGGGAAAGGTGATCAGCTTGTACCCGGGGATGTCCTTGATCTGCTCGCGGTAGGTGCTGATCTCTTGCAGCTGAATGAAGTCGAGGTCGCGCGCCTTCGCCATCTTGCGCACTTCGTTGGCGACGAACTTCGGGTTGCGGCCGACGAGCGCGTTGAACGTGCCGCCCTTCAGCGGCTTCTGCTTCCCCTTCGCGCCGTCGCCGGTGCCGGTGCCCGTCGGGGTCGCGCCCGAATCGAACGAATCGCCGAAGCCCAGCGAGCCCGCCAGCCGCTTGCCCGCGATGCCCCGCGGGTCTTCCCAGCCGTGGTCGCTCTTGTAGGCGATGATGGCGTCGGCGGTCTTCTGGTCGAAGCTCCCATCGGCCTTGCCCTTCAGGTAGCCGAGGTCGTTCAGGCGGCGCTCGAGCGCGCGAACGTTCGAGCCATGGGAGCCGAGGGTGAGCGGGGCCATGCGACATCATCGGCAGGCTGCGTCACGCGAATTTCCATCACAGGGAAAATGGAGTTTGCAAATCAGGGGAAATGTTAGGTGAGCCCCAAGTGTCTGCCGCGCTCCACGACGCCGTTCGCGAAGAGTCGAAGCCGGGCCTGTGGTCGAACGGGGTGAAGCTCGCGCGCGGGGGCGCGGTCGCGATCGAGTCGAAGACGGCGACCGAGATCGTGCTCCGCGTGAAGACGCCGTCGCGCCCCGTCGCGTACACGGTCGTCGTCTACCCGGGCGACCTCGCCTGGGAGTGCAACTGCGACGGCCGCATCGACCCCTGCGAGCACGTCTGCGCCGCCGCCATCGCGCTGCAGACGCAAGCCGTCGCCACCGCCGAGCAGCGCTGGTCGCACGTCGAGTACCACTTCGCGCGCGCGCCCGGCGGCGGCCTCACGCTCACCCGCAAGCTCGACGGGCAAGAGCTCGTGTCACTGCCCGCCGTCATGGCCACGGCCGAGGGCAAGGCGAAGCTGCAGGTCGAGCAGCACGACCTCGCCGTCGACCGCCTGCTCTCGCGCCCGCGGCGCGGCGCGCTGCCCGCAGACATGCTCGAGCCCCTGCTCACCGCGCTCGCGCCTGCCCGCCGCGTGCTGCTCGACGGCGTGCCCGTCATCGTCTCGGCCGAGCCCCTGCTGCCGCGCGCCGTCGTCGAAGACCAGGGCGACGGCGTCAGCGTCGCGCTCGCCCTCGAGCCCCACGAGCTGCTCGGCACCGGCGCCGTGCTGAAGGGCGACACCCTGCAGCGGCTCGGCGAAGCCCCCGACGCCACCGTGCGCAGCTACGGCGCGAAGCAGCTCGCCGAGCTCGCCGCCACCGTGCTGCCCGACCTCGCGCGCCGCTACCCGGTCGAGCTCAAGACGTCTCGTCTGCCCCGCATCGACCGCGCGCTCGAGCCTCGCATTCAGCTCGAGCTCTCGCAGGTCGACGCCGGCCTGTCGGTGCTGCCGACGCTCGTCTACGGCGCTCCGCCGCACGTGCGCATCGACGCGGGCCGACTCACCTGGCTGCAGGGCACCGTGCCGCTGCGCGACGAAGCGAAAGAGCAGCGCCTCGTGCACGAGCTGCGCGAGCAGCTCGACCTCGTGCCCGGTCGCCGCACCAGCATCGGCCCCGAGGCGCTCGCGCAGTGGGGCTCGAAGCTGAAGGCCTGGCGCGGTGACTTGACCGGCGACGCCGGGCGCCTGCTCGGCGCCAACGCGAAGCTCGTGCCGAAGCTCTCGCTCGACCCGTTCACGCTCGAGTTCGAGGTCGAGGGCGGCAAGGGCCCAGACGACCGGGTCGGCGGCGAGGCCGTGCTCAAGGCGTGGTCCGAAGGCCTCTCGCTCGTGCCCCTGCTCGGCGGAGGGTGGGCGCCGCTGCCGCGCGGCTGGCTCGAGCAGCACGGCCAGCGTGTGCTCGACCTGCTCGAAGCGCGCGAGGCGAACGGCACCATCGCCCGCGCCGCGCTTCCCCAGCTCGCCGAGCTCGCGCAGAAGCTCGACCTGCCGCCGCCGCCCGCGCTCGGCGGTCTCAAGCCGCTGCTCGACGGGTTCGACGAGATTCCCGAGGCGCCGCTGCCCGACGGCATCACGGCGACGCTGCGCCCGTACCAGCGGCAGGGCGTGAGCTGGCTCTCGTTTCTTCGCGACGCGCAGCTCGGCGCCGTGCTCGCCGACGACATGGGCCTCGGCAAGACGCTGCAGGCCATCTGCGCGCTGCCTCGCAAGTCGCTGGTCGTCTGCCCGACGAGCGTGCTGCCGAACTGGGTCGCCGAGCTCGCGCGCTTTCGCCCCGGCTTCAAGGTGAACGCGTACCACGGCGCAGGTCGCGCGCTCGACGACGCGGCCGACGTGACGGTGACGACGTACGCGCTGCTCCGGCTCGACCAGGCCGAGCTCGCCGCGAAGAGCTGGGCCGCGCTCGTGCTCGACGAAGCGCAGGCCATCAAGAACCCCGACAGCCAGGTCGCGCGCGCCGCGTACGAGGTGCCCGCGCAGTGGCGCGTCGCGCTCTCGGGCACGCCCGTCGAGAACCGCCTCGACGAGCTGTGGAGCGTCATGCACTTCGCCAACCGCGGCCTCCTCGGCGGGCGCCGCGCGTTCGAGGAGCGCTGGGCTCAAGGCATCGCCGACGCGAGACCCGGTGCGGCGCAGGCCTTACGCGCGCGCATCAAGCCGTTCGTGCTGCGGCGCCTCAAGCGCGACGTGGCGCCCGAGCTGCCGCCGCGCACCGAG
>JAEUJP010000263.1 GCA_016793725.1 Myxococcaceae bacterium
TGCGTTCACCGATCTTCACATGGCGAGCCAGCTCGACTCGACGAACGACGAGGCGAAGAAGCTGCTGGCCGAGGTACGGGCCAAGAACGACGTGCACCGGGCCGACAACGAGCTGAAGCGCGGCTTCGAGCTGTACGAGCAGGGCAACGAGAACGGGGCCCTGGCGGCCTTCAAGACGGCGGTGAACATCGACAACCACAACGCGCGGGCCGCCTACATGGTCGCCAAGCTGATGTGGGACAAGTCGCACGACTCGAAAGAGGCGCTGTCGTTCGCGCAGCGGGCGGTCGAGAGCGACGCGAAGAACCCCGACTACCACGCGATGGTGGCGAAGATCATGGATCACACCGGCTCGAAGGCCCTGGCGAAGAAGCACTGGGAAGAGGCCTTGAAGCTCGACCCGAAGCACTCCGAGGCCAAAAAACACGTCAAGGGGCGGTGGCCGTTCTAAGCTCGGCTCTCTCTCATGGCAGAGAAGGAACCGGTCATCGGCATCGACTTGGGCACCACGAACAGCGTGGTGGCCACGGTTCAAGGTGGGGCTCCGGTCGTCATTCGCAACCGCACGGGCTCGAACCTGACGCCGTCGGTCGTGGCGGTCTCGAAGACCGGCAAGCGGCTGGTCGGGCAGATCGCGAAGCGGCAGGCGATCACGAACCCGCAAGACACGGTCTACGCGTGCAAGCGGCTCATCGGGCGCAAGTTCTCGAGCCAGCAGGTGCAAGACGCGCTGAAGGTGTTGTCGTACCAGGTGGTGTGCGGCGAGCACGACGACATCAGGGTGAAGCTGGGCGGCAAAGACATCTCGTTGCCCGAGATCTCGGCGATGGTGCTGCGCGAGCTGAAGGCCGACGCGGATCAGTACTTCGGGCGGCCGGTCACGCGCGCGGTCATCACGGTGCCGGCGTACTTCAACGACGGCCAGCGACAGGCGACGAAAGACGCGGGGCGCATTGCGGGCCTCGACGTGCTGCGCATCGTCAACGAGCCGACGGCGGCGGCGCTGGCGTACGGCTTCGGCAAGACGGTCAACGGCAAGATCACGGTGTTCGACCTGGGCGGCGGCACGTTCGACGTGTCGGTGCTCGAGGTGGGCAACGGGGTCTTCGACGTGATCGCGACGGGCGGCGACACGTACCTGGGCGGCGAAGACTTCGACAACCGCGTCATCGAGTGGCTGGTGATGGGGTTCGCGAAAGAGCACGGCATCGACCTGCGAAAAGACCGCATGGCGCTGCAGCGGCTCAAAGATGCGGCCGAGAAGGCGAAGATCGAGCTGTCGACGGTGAAAGAGACACAGATCAACCTGCCGTTCATCTGCACGCCTCCGGGTGGCGGGGCAGCGCTGCACCTGCAGAAGGCGCTGACGCGCGAGAAGCTCGAAGAGCTGTGCAGCGATCTGGTCGAGCGGTGCATCACGCACTGCGATCAGGTGCTGGCCGAGGCGAAGGTGAAGCCCGGCGATCTGAAAGAGATGATTCTGGTCGGCGGCATGACGCGCATGCCGCGTGTGGTCGAGGCGGTGAAGAAGTACTTCAAGCGCGACCCGTGCAAGGGCGTGCACCCCGACGAGGTGGTGGCGCTGGGCGCGGCGGTGCAGGCCGATGCTCTGACGAGCGAAGAGTCGCACGTGCTCTTGCTCGACGTGACGCCGCAGTCGCTGGGCGTGGCGATCGCGGGCGGGTACGTGCGCCGGCTGATCCCCAAGAACACGACGGTGCCGACGTCGGTGACCGAGCTGTTCAATACCTCCAAAGACGAGCAGACGACCGTCAAGATCATGGTGCTGCAGGGCGAGGCTGAGCTCGCGCACCAGAACGAGCTCCTGGGTGAGTTCATTCTGACGGGGCTGAGGTCGGCGAAGCGGGGTGAGGTCGAGATCGAGGTCACGTTCGAGATCAACTCCGAGGGCATCGTGTCGGTGTCGGCCCGCGACAAAGAGACGGGCCAGAAGCAGTCGATCACCGTGACGGCGTCGGGCGGCCTGACGGAAGACGAGCTGCAGAAGATTCTCGAAGAGCAGGGCGACTACATGCTCGAGGCGCGCGCGTCGGACGAGCTGAAGAACAAGCGCGCCGAGCTCGACGCGGTGATGAAAGAGGTCGGCGACCTCTTGCCGAAGGTGCAGAAGGTCACCGAGGGCTCCGAGTTCGGTGTCGATGCCGTGGCGAAGGCCGTGAAGGGCCTCGAGTCGGCGCGTCGGGCGAGAGAGCAGGGCAACCTCGCTGCAGTGTCTGAAGCCGTCGACACGTTGAACCGCACCTTGAACCTCTTCCGCGGAGTGATTCAGAGGATCGGCACGCGGTGACCCTGAGTCCTGAGCTCGTCGAAGGATGCGCCTCGCGCTCTGCTCAAGACGGGCGGGTCACCTGCCAGACGCGAGGTCAGGCATGAGTGCCCAGAGGGCCAGCCAGCTCGTCGAGGCGGGCCTGTGGCTTCGCCTGTCTGGCGATCACGAGGGCGCGAAGCGGTTGTTCGAGCAGGCGCTGAAGCTCGACCCGACGAACGCGCGGGCGCGGCAGCTGCTCGATTCGCCGCCGCCCGCTCCGCAGCAGGCGGGCGCCGTGTCGAACCTCGACTGGGGCCTGGCGACCGGCCACACGCCGACGCCGCCGCCGGTGGGCAAGTCGACGCCCACCCCGCCGCCGATCACGAAGTCGTCGTCGACGCGCCCGTTCGGTGAGGGGCCGCCTGCCGGCACACACACGGTGAGGCTCGGTGAGGCCGAGGCCCCCGCGATTCCCGACGTGCCGCGCTTCGAAGACCCGCACGGCGAGGTCATGATCACGGGCGGCGACGACGACGCACCGGCCGACAACTCGACCCTGGTGTTCGGGCTGAGCGGCGTGCCCGTGCCGCCTTCGGCGTCGGCGGGGTCGTTGCCGCAGACCGGCACGCTGGTGTTCGGCGGCGCCGCGGCGCGCGGCCAGGGCAACGCGCCGCCTCAGGTGGCTCCTGCGGGCGGTGGCACGCTGGTGTTCGGCAACGATCGCAGCGCGCCGCCGCAGGTCGCGCCCGTGGCGCCCGCGAGCACGCTGGTGTTCGGCAACACGAGAGACGCGCCGCTGCAGGCGGCGTCGGCCGAGCCGGGCGGCGGCACGCTGGTCTTCGGCAGCGGCAAAGAGACGGTGGCGCCCGAGACGAGCCCGGTCGCAGGGCCCGCGAGCTCGACCCTGGTGTTCGGGGCGCCGGGGCAGAGCACCCCGCCGCCCATCGCGCCGGTGGGCGAGTCGTCGACGTTGCAGTTCGGCACGTTGGCCCGCGAGCAGAACCAGGTGACGACCGACCCGGGCCTGCCGCCGTTCGCGATCGACGAAGAGCCGCCGGTCGAAGAGGCGCCGCCGGTGAAGTCGTCGTCGACGCTGCAGTTCAACTTCGACGACATGGTGCCGGGGTCGGCGGCGTCACCGCGGGCGCCGAGCGCACCGCCCGAGGAGCCGCAGACCGCGTGGGAAACCTCGAACCCCCGCATCGACATCTCGCAGCTCGATCTCGACACGCCTGGTGAAGGGGCAGGGTTCGATCTCATCTCGTCGCCGGCGCCCGCGCCGAAGCCGCGCAGCCCGGCGCAGCTCAGAGAAGAGGTCGCCACCCTGCTCAGCGGCGCAAAAGATCTGCTCGACCTCGACGATCACTCGGGCGCGATGGAGCTCATCAACAAGGCCCTCGAGCTCGACCCGACCGACGCCGCCGCGCTGAAGCTCAAAGACCGCAGCGAGCGCACCCTGCAGGCGATGTTCGAGTCGAAGCTCGGTGACCTGATGGTCACGCCTCGCGTGAAGCTGAAAGACGACGAGATCATCTGGCTGAACCTCGATCACCGCGCCGGCTTCGTGCTCGCCCAGATCGACGGCTCGGTGTCGTTCGAAGATCTCTTCGCCGTGAGCGGCATGTCGCGCCTCGACACCGCGCGAATTCTGGCCCAGCTCGTCGAAGAGGGCGTGATCTCGAAAGGGTGAAGCGCCGCCTCACGCCTGCGCTTCGTTCGGTGACGCCCGGGCGCGTGGCGGCGACGCCATCGGCTGTCGGGGCGGTTACTGGCGAATGACCGCCAGCCAGCGCCCTCGCACCACGAGCTTGCCGTGCTGGTTCTTCGACTCGGTCACGACCGTGACGAAGTCTTTCGCCTGCTTCTCGAAGATGTCGGTGATCTCGCCCGTGCTGGTGATGGTGTCGCCCGGCCGAATCGGCTCGAAGAACTCGTATTCCTGCTCGCCGTGCACCAGCATGAGCAGGTTGATGCCGAGCTTCGGGTCGGTCACCGCCTGGCCGAAGGGCGCGATGGCGAACACGTTGCAGAACGACGGCATGCCGACGATCTCGGTGCCCTGGTGCAGCTGCGGCAGCAGGCCCTCGGGGGCGCCCGTGCCGGTGAACCCCATCGAGGGCACCCCGCCCGCCACCGCGTAGGCGAACTCGCGCAGCTTCTCTGCGCCCACCACGTACGTCGTCGGGCCGTACTTGTTGCCGATGTGCTTCTTGTCGATTCCCATGGTCGTTTTCCTTTCGTGTGCCGAGGCTCGCGCCCCGCTCAGCGCGGCCGGCGTGAGCTCAGACCCTCACCTCGACCACCGCGCCCTTGAGCACGTCGTCGCCCTTCTGGTTCTTCGCCGAGATCTCGAACACCGCCTTGCCGTTCTCGATCGCCGTCACCTTGCCGACGTACGTCACCGTGTCGTCGATCATCACCGGGCGCGAGAATCGCACCTTCACCTTCGCGATGCGGGTCGCGTCTTTGACGTGGTTCACCACGCCCTCGACCGCCCACGACAACGTGCAGAGCCCTTGCAGAATCGGCCCGCCCAGCCCTGCCGCCTTGCCCGCGTCGGGGTCGATGTGAATCGGGTTGAAGTCGCCCGAAGCGGCCGCGTAGTAGATCGGCCGGTACTTGTCGCACTCACGCACGTGCGTGAACGTGTCGCCTACCGAGAGTTGTTTCGACATGGCCCCACGACCTAGCCGGTCTACGCCGGCCGGTCGAGTGGGTCTTCGACTTCGGCGCCGTCACGGCCCTTCGCGTAGTGCGTGCGCGCGTAGTCGACCAGCTTGTCGAGGTAGCTCGACAGCGGCGGGCACCGCACCCCCGTGCCGTCGAGCAGCTCGAGCGCAGTGTGGCAGTTGTAGAGCGCCAGGTGGTTCACGTAGTTGATCGCCGCCCGCTGAGGCCGCGCCAGCTTCTCGAGCCCCGGCAGCCGCAAGAGCGCGTCGGCCGCCCGCGCCGACAGGTTGAACCGCGGCAGCCGCTTGTTCGCTCGCGCGGCGATCAGCTCGTAGACCCGCCGCGCGCTCATCGGGTTCGGGTCGACGAGGTGAACCGTTCGCCCCGCGGCGCTCGGGTTCTTCGACAGCGACCACACCGCCTTCACGACGAAGTCGACCGGCACCACGTTGAGCGGCGCGACGCCGTTGCCGGGCAACGGCAGCGGCACCATCAGCGGCGACATCACCAGCACCATGCCGAGGTAGTAGGGGCCCTCGAAGCGATCGATCTCGCCCGTCTTCGAGTCGCCCACGACCGTCGACGGCCGGTAGATGGTGATCGGCACCGTCTTCGCTGCGCGCTGCACCAGCTTTTCGGCCTCGAACTTCGTCTCTTCGTACGGGTTGCGAAAGCCCTGGCCGACGTCGAGCTCGTCTTCGGCGATGACGCCGACGCGGTCGCCCGAGACGTACGTCGTCGAGAAGTGGTTCAGCCGCTGCAGCCGCTTGCTGTCGCGCGCGAGCTCGATGACGTTGCGCGTGCCGCTCACGTTCACGCGGTGCGCGATCTCGCGGGGCATGCCCATGTACGAGATGGCCGCGAGGTGGAAGATCTGTGTCACCGACTCGCACAGGCGCTTGTACTCGCTGCCCGCCAGGCCCAGGTGCATGTCGACGATGTCGCCCTGCAACAGCTCGATCTCGACCCCGCTGCGCGTGGCCCCGGAGGTCGCTCCACTTCGCTCTGCGTTCGGAGCGCCGGTGAGCTCTTTGACGTAGCCCTGCGCCTCTTTGAAGAACTTCGGCTGCACGAGCAGGTAGATGCGACCCTTCGGGTCGGTCTCGGCGATGTGCCGGACCAGCCGCTTGCCGATGAACCCCGGGTACCCCGTGACGAAGTACGTTTCCCCCGCCGCTTTGCTCATTCAGTTGACCTCTTGCCACACCTTCTCGACCTGTGCGCGGGTCGCCTCGAGGGTGCCCGAGTTGTCGATGAGCCACGTGGCGTACGCGCGCTTGTCGTCGAGCGGCAGCTGAGACGCGACGCGGGCTTCGGCCTGCTCGTGGGTGAGGCCGTTTCGCTTCATCAGGCGCTCGAGCTGCAGGGCGCGGGGCACCCAGACGACGATGACACCCGACATCGCCTCGTGGAGCCGGTTCTCGATGAGCAGCGCCGCGTCGTAGAAGACCACGCGCTCGCCGCGGGCCCACAGGGCCTGGGTGCGCTCGAGCATGAGCGCTCCGATGCGCGGGTGGGTGATCGCATCGAGCGCCTTGCGATCGGCCGGCGCATTGAAGATGTGCTCGCCCAGCCGCTTGCGGTCGAGCGAGCCGTCTGCGCCGAGCACGTCGGGCCAGCGGGCCACGATCTCGGCCAGGCCGGGCGAGCCGGGCGCGACGATCTCGCGCGCCAGCGCGTCGGCGTCGAGCACGTGCGCTCCGAGGGCGCGCAACATGTTCGTGACCGTGCTCTTGCCGCTCGCGATGCCCCCGGTGATGCCGATGAGTCGCTTCTCGGGGTTCACTTCTTCTCCGGCAGAAACGCGAACGTCTGCACCGTCTTGCCGTCGGGGTTGAAGAACACGGCGAGCCCCAGCCGCACGTAGACCACGTAGATCTTCTTCTCGTCGTCGCGCTTCAGATAGCAGGGGCGGTCGGCCGTCTCGGGCGCCTGCGGCGTGCACGCCGGCCCGTAGGCGCTCGCGATGTCGTCGAGTGTGAGCACCGGTGCAGGGAAGACGTCGATGCGCTCGACGACGTTCGACTTCTGGTCGATGCGGAACTGGGTCTGGGTGG
>JAEUJP010000278.1 GCA_016793725.1 Myxococcaceae bacterium
GACGTGCGCGCGAAAGGCCTCGTCGCCGTGCTCCTCGCGCGCTGCGCCGATGAGCTCGAACCCCGCAGGCAGCTTTCCCGCCGCATGCAGCCCCGCGAGCCCGGGCAGCAGGTAGCGGCCAGCGAGGTCACCGGTCGCGCCGAACAAGAGGAGCTTCGAAATCATGAAGGTGTGTAACGAACCTGGGGCTGGGTCTCGTACGTGAGTCGTAGCGCCCGGCGAATTTCGGCGCGGCGGGCTGAGCGCGACCGGCTGCCGGGCCTTCGACGTTCTGAGGGGCCGACCCGTGGGTCGAGGTCGACCCGCAGGCAGCCGAGTGACTCTCGACACCTGTGGGTGGGAACGCGCGATGCAATCGCTCATCGGCGACGTGCCCACGTACTCGGCAGAAGTGCGCAAGCGGCTCGACCCGGCCTTGACGAAGCGCGCGGTGATCTCGCTGCTCGTGATGGGCGCGGTGACGGTGGGCAGCGTGGCCGGCGACTGGCCGCGCTTCGGCAAGATGCTCGCCGTCTTCGTCGGCTCGACGCTCTTCAACGCCATCATCGGCCGCAAGATGGACGGTCTCACCCAACGCTGGGTGCCTCAGCTCGTGTTCGCGTTCGCGGGCGGGGGGGTCGTGCTCGTCTACGGCCTCTTGAGCGACTGGTCGATGGTCTCGCTGTGCATGGTCGCGCTCAACATCGCGGTCTTCGAGAGCTTCGGCGACGGCGGCACCCGGCCGTACGTCATCGCGATGCTCGCCGTCACCGCCCTCGTGCTGCACGCCAGCGGAGTCGCCCCCTCCATCATCGTGCCCCTGATGCTCTTGAGCTTCGGCGTTCATTGGATGTCCGATGGCCGCGCCATGACGCTGAGCACGGTGCTCGCCGGCCAGGCGAAGACCAACCTCGAGCTCGAGCTGAGCCACGCGGCCCTCGCCGCAGAGATGAAGGCCCGCCTCTTCGCCGAGGCCGAGCTTCGCCAGGCCCAGAAGCTCGAGTCGGTCGGCCGCCTCGCCGCCGGCGTCGCCCACGAGATCAACACCCCCGCCCAGTTCGTTCACGACAGCGTGGAGTTTCTCGGTCGCGGCGTCGGTGCGCTCACGACGCTGCTCGAGACCTACCAGGCGTCGACCCCCAAGACGCCCGCCCTCGTCGAGGCCGAGGCCGCCGCCGACGCCGAGTTCCTGCTCGAGAACCTGCCCGACGCCATCGAGCGCTCACGCCAGGGCATCGACCGCATCAACGTCATCGTGCGCTCGATGAAAGACTTCGCCCACCCCGACCGCACCGAGATGCACGCCGTCGATTTGAACCGCGCCGTCGCCAGCACGCTGGTGGTGGCCGCCAGCGAGTACCGCCTCGTCGCCGACCTCGAGACCGACTTCGGCGCCCTGCCGCCCGTCGTCTGCCACGGCGGCGAGGTCAACCAGGTGGTGCTGAACCTCGTCGTCAACGCCGCCCACGCGATCGCCGACGTCGCGAAGGCCGGCGGTCAGCCGCGCGGCAAGATCTCGGTTCGCACGCGCCACGAAGACGGGCAGGCCGTGGTCTGGGTCGGCGACACCGGCGGCGGCGTGCCCGAGGCCATTCGCGATCGCATCTTCGACCCGTTCTTCACCACCAAAGAGGTCGGCCGCGGCACCGGCCAGGGCCTCGCCATCGCCAGCGCGGTCGTCGCCCGCCACGGCGGCGCGCTGACCTTCGAGAGCGAACTCGGCCGCGGCACCACCTTCTGCGTTCGACTGCCCGTCGAGCCACGCGCCCACGTGACCGCTCCGTAACGGCGCGGGTCTGCTTTTTTAAGGGCCGCTTCGAGGTTAGGAGGGGCGACCGATGCGCTCACCCCTGTTCGTTGCCCTTCTGCTGACCGCGTGCGTGACCGCGCGCTTCGAGCAGTTCGACGCCTCGTTCGACCCCGCCAAGTCGAAAGACGACCCGAAGTGGCTGGCCGACGGCCTCGTGCCGATGGAGTACATGCTCGTCGGCGTCATCGACCTCAGCCACCCGGCCTCGACCGAGAAGAAGGTGCTCGTCGACAAGGCCCGCAGCGAGGGCAAGCGGCTGGGCTGTGAGCTGGTGATGCCCGAGCCGCCGCCCGAGGTCGAAGAAGGTGAGCCCGTGGCGAAGGCGCCCGACCGCACGCGCTTCGTCTGCGCCGTGGTGCGGCCGGGTGGGGCGCCGCCTGCGGTGATCGCTCCGTGACGCCCGACGAGGCGCTCGCCGAGCTGAACGCGAAGCTGAAGGCCCTGTCTGACGAAGGCCGCCCCGACGCCGTCGCGCGGCGCCGCAAGACGAGCCAGCGCACGGCGCGAGAGAACGTCGCCGACCTCGTCGACCCCGGCTCGTTCGTCGAGTACGGCGCGCTCGCGCTCGCGGCCCAGCGCACGCGGCACGATCTCGAGACGCTCGAGAAGCTGAGCCCCGCCGACGGCATCATCTGCGGCCTCGCGTCGATCGACGGCGGCCGCGCCGTCGTGCTCGCGTACGACTACACCGTGTTCGCCGGCACTCAAGGCCACGTCGGCCACGCGAAGCTCGACCGCATGCTCGCGCTCGCCGAAGCGCACCGCGTGCCGCTCGTGCTGTTCGCCGAAGGGGGCGGCGGCCGGCCGAACGACGTCGACAACCCCACCATCGCCGGGCTCGACACGCCGTCGTTCTTCGCGCTCGCGAAGCTGTCGGGCCTCGTGCCGCGCGTCGGCATCGCTTCGGGGCGCTGCTTCGCCGGCAACGCCGCGCTGCTCGGCTGCTGCGACGTCGTCATCGCCACCGAAGACAGCAACCTCGGCATGGGCGGCCCCGCGATGATCGAGGGCGGCGGCTTGGGCACGTTCAAGGCCGAAGAGATCGGCCCCATCGCCGTGCAGAGCAAGAACGGCGTCGTCGACGTGCGCGTGAAAGACGAGGCCGAGGCGGTGGCGGTCGCGAAGAGGTACCTCTCGTATTTCCGCGGCGCGCGGGCCGAGTTCACGGTGGCCGACCAGGCGACGCTGCGCGCGGCGATGCCCGAGCGGCGGCGGCGGGCGTACAAGGTTCGGCCGATCATCGAGACGCTCTGCGACGAGGGCTCGGTGCTCGAGCTGCGGCGCGAGTTCGGGCGCAGCCTCGTGACGGCGCTCGTGCGCATCGAGGGGCAGCCGTTCGGGCTGCTCGCGAACGACTGCTTTCACCTCGGCGGCGCCATCGACGGCGACGCGGCCGACAAGGCGGCGCGGTTTCTTCAGCTGTGCGACGCGTTCGGGCTGCCGGTGCTGTCGCTGTGCGATACGCCGGGCTTCATGGTGGGGCCGGCGGCCGAGGCCACCGCGCTGGTGCGGCGCACGTCGCGCATGTTCGTGGCGGCGGCGTCGCTGGCGGTGCCGTACTTCACGGTGGTGCTGCGCAAGGGCTATGGCCTGGGCGCGCAGGCGATGGCGGGCGGGCACTTTCACGCCGGCGTGTTCACGGTGGCGTGGCCGACCGGCGAGCTCGGCGGCATGAACCTCGAGGGCGCGGTACGCCTCGGCATGCGCAAAGAGCTCGAGGCGATCGCCGACGCGGCCGAGCGCGAGGAGCTGTTCAAGTCGCTGGTGGCGGCTGCGTACGAGCGCGGCAAGGCGGTGAACGTGGCGTCGCTGATCGAGCTCGACGCGGTGATCGACCCGGCCGAGACGCGGGCCTGGGTGATGCGGGGTTTTCGATCGGTGGCGCCTCCGGCTTCGCCCCGGCCGCGCCGGTTCATCGATACGTGGTGATGGCTCGGGTGCTGCCCTTTCGCTGTGCGCCCACTTCGAGCGCTGGCTCGACGTGCACTTCGGCGACGTCGAGGGCGTATTACCTGCAGAAGTACGTGCCGCGGCGGGCCGAAGCGCCGCTGGTCGCAGGTGAACGTGAAGAAGGTGAGGGGGGGCTTCTGGTTCGAAACTCTCTGGCTCAGCCCGCGTCTGGCGTGCCTCCGTCGGCGCAGTCGACGCAGGTGGCGGGGCCGCCGCCTTCACACTGCACGCGGCCCCGACCGCCGTTCTCGCACGCGCACGTCGCGTTCTTCGTCGTGCTCACGTCGCCTGGCAGGTAGCAGATGTCGGGGTTCTGCTTGTTGTGAACGAGCACGCCGTTCGCGACGAAGTTGTGCAGCGGGTGGTCGACGCTGAGGTCGAACACCTCGTGCACGCCCGCGAACGTCTCGGGTCGGTCGACGTGCACGGGGCCGGGCCCTTCGACCGTGACGCGCAAGAGGTGCGTGCGTTTGCCGAGCGCCCAGTCGCCGGCCGGCGCCCACTCGCGCGCCGTCGGGCAGTAGAGGGGGTGATCGCTGGTGACGACGAGGGCGCCCGTGTCGAAGCGCAGGCTCACGCACTCGCGAACCGCCGAGCGGGTGCTCGTCAGCCTCGTGGCGAGCTGCTGGCCGGTGTCGGGGTCGACGCACAGCACCTCGTCGCCTGGCAGCAGGTCTTCGATGTTGCGAAGACCGCGCGGGGTCGACACCCTGGTGCCGCGGGCGACACAGACTCGGGTTTCACTGCCGCAAGCGAGGGCGCCCAGCAGGGCGGCTCCTGCACTCAACTTCTTCATCATGTTCGGACTCGGTTCTTCCGGCCCTCGAGGTGACGGCCTGAGCGTAGGCGACGCGCTGTCGTCAGGTCGAACGGTCGAGCGCGGCCCTGACCTTGCCGACGAGGCCGTCGGGGGTGAACGGCTTGGGCAAAAACGTGGTGCCGGGGGGCACGACGCCCTGGTGGCCGAGCGCGCCGGCGGCGTAGCCCGACATGAAGAGCACGGCGATGTCGGGGCGGCCGACCCGAATGTGGCTGACGAGCTGGTCGCCCGACATGTCGGGGAGCACGACGTCGGTGAGCACGAGATCGAACGGCTCGGCCGAGTCACCGAGCAGCGCGATGGCGTCGTACGGGGTTCGTGCTTCGACGACGCGGTAGCCCTTCGCGGTGAGGGTGCGGGTGACGGCGAGGCGAACGGGCTCGTGGTCTTCGACGACGAGAATGCGCTCGTTGCCCCCCTTGGGGCGCACGGCTTCGGAGGAGGCGGCGGCGCCGCCGCTCGGTCGGGCAGCGCAGGGGAAGTAGAGCTTGAACGTCGTGCCGCGGCCGGGCGCGCTGTAGACGGCGAGCTGTGCTTTGCACTGCTTCACGATGGCGGCGACGGTCGAGAGGCCGAGGCCGGTGCCGTGGCCCACCCCCTTGGTGGTGAAGAAGGGCTCGAAGATGCGCTGCTGCACGTCTTCGGTCATGCCGATGCCGGTGTCGGTGATGGCGAGCATGACGTGCGGTGTGTCGAAGTCGGGGTGCTTCTCGACGAGCGCGGTCTCGACGGTGAGCTTGCCGCCGCCCGGCATGGCGTCGCGGGCGTTGACGACGAGGTTGACCAGCACCTGCTCGACGAGCCCGCGATCGACGAACACCCAACTCGGCATCTCGGTGGGCAGGGTGACGTAGTCGATGCGGGGGCCGAGCAGCCGCTTGAGCATGCGCTCGCACGACTGCAGCTCGGCGTTCAGGTCGATGACCGCGGGCGAGACGACCGACTTTCTGCCGAACGCGAGGAGCTGGCGCGTGAGAATGGCGGCGCGGTGGCCGCACTCGACGACCTCGTGCAGGTCGGCGCGGCTGGGGTGCTCGTCGCCGAGATCATCGTGCACGAACTGCGTGAAGTTGATGATGACGGTGAGGAGGTTGTTGAAGTCGTGGGCGACGGCGCAGGCGAGCTGGCCCATGGCCTCCATCTTTTGAGACTGGCGAACCTGCTCTTCGAGGCTCTTGCGCTCGCGGCGGAGCTGCGCGTCTTTCAGCTCGCGGCGAATCGTCGTCGGCAGCCGCGTGAGGTTCGACTTCATGACGTAGTCGTCGGCGCCGAGCTTGATGGCCTCGACGACGACGTCTTCGCTGACGGCACCCGAGACGATGATGAAGGGCAGGTCGGGGGCGCGCTCGCGCACGAGGGCGAGGGCGTCGCGGGCGTCGAGGGTGGGGAGCTGGTAGTCGGAGACGACGACGTCCCAGTGCTGTTGCCTCAGCGCCGACTTCAGGCTGACGAGGTCTTCGACCCGTAAGGGGTCGACGTCGAGCTCGCCCTGCCTCAGCGCCCGCAGCACGAGGGCCTCGTCATCGGCCGAGTCTTCGATGAGGAGCAGGCGGAGTCTTGCGTGTGGCACCTTGGAGCCCCCGATGATTTTCCAGGTTTACGACGAGTCTACGGTTTTAGTCTCGTACACGCGGGGAGCGCGCGGTGGATCAATCGGCACGCGACGGGGGGGCATGAGGCGCGTGGTGGCGCTCGACGACACCCTGGCCTCGCACGGTCGAGGGCGATTCGTTCTCGCGCAGTCGCAATTTGGGGCAAACCGGGTGCGAGGCGAGCAGATGAAGGCTGCGTCGTCGGGGCACCCGCGGGCTGCAGCCTCGACGCCCATCTGGGAATGACTTCGCCAAGACCGCCGACGCAACCTACGGGCGACGACGCGGCCGGCCCCGGCCCGGGTTCCCCGCGCCCTCCGGCCCGGCCCTGGCGCACCGAGGGGCTGCCCAGGGGCCAGCCGCCGCCGCCGCGGCTCGGGTGGTTGCGCATGGCGACCTGGGTGGGGGCGAGCCTGGTGCTGTTCGCCGTGTTGACGGTTCAAGACCGGGCCGCCGGGCCTCAGCACGTGCCCTACACCGAGTTCCGCGACCAGGTTTTCGCCAAGAACGTCGGCGAGGTCTTCGCGCGGGGCAACTCGATTCAAGGGAAGCTCAAGGCCGCGGTCGCGCTGCCGACCGAGCCGGAGCGCACCTACGAGAAGTTTGCGACCGAGCGACCGACGTTCGCGACCGACGATCTGCTGACGGCGCTGACCGAAGGCGGCGCGACGGTGCGCGCGACGCCGCTGGTCGAGGAGCGCGGCTTCCTCGCGAACCTGCTCATCTCGTTTGCGCCGATTCTGCTGCTGGTCGGCTTCTACCTGTGGATGTTCCGCCGGCAGCAGCAAGCCGGCCTGGGTGGCATGCTCGGAGGTAAGACGCAGAAGCGCATCGACCCCGAGACCGTACGCGCGACGTTCGATGACGTCGCCGGCATCGAAGAGGTGAAAGGTGAGATCAACGAGGTCGTCGACTTCTTGAAAGACCCCGAGAAGTACCGCCGGCTGGGAGCGCGGGCGCCGAAGGGCGTGCTGCTGGCCGGCGCGCCGGGAACGGGGAAGACCCTGCTCGCGCGCGCGACCGCGGGTGAGGCGAAGGTGCCGTTCTTCAGCGCCAGCGCGTCGGAGTTCATCGAGATGATCGTCGGCGTCGGCGCCAGCCGCGTTCGCGAGCTCTTCTCGGAGGCGCGAAAGGTCGCTCCGGCGATCATCTTCATCGACGAGATCGACACGATCGGCCGCACGCGCGGCGGTACACGTGCGATCGGCGGCCACGACGAGCGGGAGCAGACGCTGAACCAGATCTTGACCGAGATGGACGGGTTCTCGGGTCACGAGGGGGTGGTGGTGCTGGCGGCCACCAACCGCCCCGACGTGCTCGACCCGGCGCTGCTTCGGGCTGGGCGCTTCGACCGCCAGATCATGGTGCACCCGCCGGATCAGAAGGGCCGCGTCGCGATTCTCAAGGTGCACACGCGCAAGGTGCCGCTCGCCCCCGACGTCGACCTCGAGCGGTTGGCGGGCTCGACTCCGGGCATGACCGGTGCAGACCTCGCGAACCTGGTGAACGAGGCCGCGCTCCTGGCTGCGCGCCGCAAGGGCGATGCGGTGCACCAGCGTGACCTGACCGACGCGCTCGAGAAGGTGCAGCTGGGCGCCGCGAGAGACGTCGTGATCCCCGACGCGCAGCGGCGCCGCACCGCCTACCACGAGGCCGGCCACGCCCTGATCGGCATGCTCCAGCCGGGCGCAGACCCGGTGCGCAAGGTGTCGATCATTCCCCGCGGGCGCGCGCTCGGCGTCACGCTGTCGACCCCCGAGACCGATCGCTACGGGTACGACGCCGCGTATCTTCGCGGGCGCATCATCGGAGCCCTCGGAGGCATGGCCGCCGAGCAGGAGGTCTTCGACGTCGTGACCACCGGCGCCGAGAGCGACCTCGAGCTGGTCACCCGCCTCGCGAGATCGATGGTGGGGCGGTGGGGCATGTCGGAGCGCATCGGCACGCTGTCGGTGCTCCCCGCGGAGGGGGACCCGCGCATGGCTGGCGTCTCCGAGGGGCTGCTCGACGCCGTCGACGAAGAGGTGCGCCGCATCAGCGACGAGTGTTACGCCGAGGCGCGCCGGCTGCTGCGCGAGAACCGCGGCAAGCTCGACGCCATCGTCGCCGAGCTCCTCTCGCGCGAGAGCCTCGACGAGCCCGAGCTCTACGCGGCGGCCGGCATCGCGAAGGTCGGGCCCCGGCCCGGGGCGTAGCGGCTCACGCCGGGGTGACGAAGCGCACGCTCGATGCTCCGGGCTGCGCCGTGGCGTGCCCGAGCTCGCCGCAGAGCTCGCGGCCTACGCGGCAGACGACGTCGACCAGGGCCTCGTCGAATGCAGAGCGCGGCGACTCGAAGCCTCTGTTTCACTGTCGTGGCCGCGCCGCGCGTCGAGCGTTAGTCAACTGTTGGCACTTGAGCCACGAGTCAGTCTCGCCATGCGGATCACGTTTTCGCGTCGCGCGAAGGTGAAGCCCCATGACGAGCGATCCTCTACATGCTCCGCAGGCGCCGGTCGAACGCCGGCAGACCGACGTCAGCCTCACGCACGAACGTGAGAAGACCGACGACGAGATCGCAAAACGTCAGGCCGAGATCGACGCGAACGTTCACCTCATCGAGAAGGCGCGCGAGCGGGCCGATGTCGTCATGCAGGAGGCACGGCACCTCGCCGACGAGACCCTCGAGCGTGAGGGGCGGAGCCGGCGGGAGCGCGAGGCGATCATACGTGCGCGCGCGAAGCAGGATGAGGCGGTCGCAGAGGAGCGGCGGGTCGCGGACGCCCTCGAACAGGACGAGCGGCAAGAGCGGCTGACTGCGCTGGCGAGCCTCTTGCGCCTCGAGCGGGAGCAGACCAACGAGCGCCTGGTGCTGGAGCGTGCCAAGGCAGACGTGGCGGTCGGAGCGAGAGACGACCTTCTTGCCATGGTGAGCCACGACCTTCGCAGCCTGCTCGGCGGCATCGCCCTCGCCGCCTCGGTACAGCTGAAGACCGTGAGCGATGACGAGACTGGCCGCCGCATCACGAACTCGGCCGTGCGCATTCAGCGCTTCACCGCCCGAATGAACCGGCTGATCGGCGATCTGCTCGACGTCTCGAGCATCGAGGCCGGCAAGCTCTCGGTCACGCCCGCGCCGATCGATGCCGCGAGGGTGCTGCGAGAGGCGCTGGAGCTGTTTCAGCACGCCGCTGCCGCGAAGAACGTGGCGCTGACCGAGACCTCGCCGAGCGGGCGGCTCGACGCGCTCGCCGACGAGGGCCGCGTTCTTCAGGTGCTCGTGAACCTGCTCAGCAACGCGATCAAGTTCGCGAACGAGGGTGGCGCGGTCACTCTGTCGGTCGAGACGGTGGGCGGCGAAGTTCGGTTCGCGGTGACCGACGATGGCCCGGGCATCGCGCGCGAGCACCACGAGGCGGTCTTCGACCGCTACTGGCAGGTGCGGCAGCATGACGCCCGCGGTGTGGGGCTCGGGCTGTTCATCTCGAGGCGCATCATCGAGGCCCAGGGCGGGCACATCTGGGTCGAGAGCGAGCCAGGGAGGGGCAGCCGATTTTGTTTTACGGTGCCCCGGGCGCACCCGCCTGCCCGCTGAGCGACGGGGCCGATCGCCGCCTGCCGCAGTCACCAGCGGGGGTGGGCCGGGTCTGAGAACGCGATCGGCGCCGCGAGGCACGCCTCGGGTATGCCGAACGCGGCGGTGAGGCCGAGCACGTCGGGCACCAGCTCGGCGAAGAGCGTCGGCACGAGCCTGCGCACGGCGCGCCCGCGCGCGGGCTCGAAGACGCCGTTCTCGTAGAACCAGGTCGAGTGGCGCTCGAGCAGCTGCAGGCCGTGCAGCGTGCGCAGGCGATCGAGCACGTCGCGCTCGGCGCCTTCGGTGCGCGCGACGGCGTCGGCGAACGCGCGCAGCGTCGTGGCGTCGACGTGGGCCTCGGCAAGCGAGAGCAGGTGCTCCTGTACTTCGTTCAAGGCCGCGCCGTCTTGCGCCTTCAGCCGCTTCTGCACGCGCTTCGCAGCCGACTGCAGCAACGAGGCTTCGCGCCAGTCGAGCAGCTCCTGCTGGTGGGCGGCGTCGCGAAGCGCGTCTTCCGCCCCGGCGCGCTTCGTGAAGGGGTTCGTGAGCGCGACCTGCGCCTTCAGCTGCCCGGCCACGAAGCGCAGCGGGCCCTGCTCGGCGAAGCGGCGCTTGAAGCCGGTGAGCAGACCCTTCGCGAGCAGCTGCATGAGCACGGTGTTGTCGCCCTCGAAGGTGGTGAAGATGTCGGTGTCGGCGCGCGCGTCGGCGATGCGGTTGACCGAGAGGTAGCCCTGGCCTCCGCAGGCCTCGCGGCACGCCTGCAGGGTGCGCGTGACGTGCCAGGTGGCGCCGGCCTTGATGCCGGCGACCTCGGCCTCGAGCTCGCGGCCGTCGTCGTCGCGCCCGCGCGCGAGAAAGCGGTCGCGCACGGCCTCGAGCCCGAAGTGAAACGCGTACGTCTCGGCGAGGT